>NZ_LN609302.1:1569561-1870395 GCF_001499675.1 Acetobacter ghanensis | reverse complement strand
GAAAAGCACCCCGACGAGGGGAGTGAAATAGACCTGAAACCGGATGCCTACAAGCAGTCGGAGCCTCTTATGGGGTGACGGCGTACCTTTTGTATAATGGGTCAGCGAGTTTCTGTTTGCAGCGAGCTTAAGCCGATAGGTGTAGGCGTAGCGAAAGCGAGTCTGAATAGGGCGCCAAGTTGCTGGCAGAAGACCCGAAACCGAGTGATCTAGCCATGGCCAGGCTGAAGGTGCGGTAACACGCACTGGAGGGCCGAACCCACGCCTGTTGAAAAAGTCGGGGATGAGCTGTGGCTAGGGGTGAAAGGCCAATCAAACTCGGAGATAGCTGGTTCTCCGCGAAATCTATTGAGGTAGACCGTTAGGTGTTGACCCCGGGGGGTAGAGCACTGGATGGGCTAGGGGGGCCCAAAGCCTTACCAAACCCAACCAAACTCCGAATACCCGGAAGTTTAGCCTGGCAGACAGACAGTGGGTGCTAAGGTCCATTGTCGAGAGGGAAACAGCCCAGACCACCAGCTAAGGCCCCTAAATCGTGGCTAAGTGGGAAAGGATGTGGGGATTCCAAAACAACCAGGAGGTTGGCTTAGAAGCAGCCATCCTTTAAAGAAAGCGTAATAGCTCACTGGTCTATTAGAAACCCTGCGCCGAAAATGTAACGGGGCTCAAGCCACGTGCCGAAGCTGTGGGTGCATACTATGTATGCGCGGTAGCGGAGCGTTCCGTAAGTCTGTGAAGGAAGCGGGGTGACCCCTTCTGGAGATATCGGAAGTGCGAATGCTGACATGAGTAGCGACAAACAGTGCGAGAAACACTGTCGCCGAAAGTCCAAGGGTTCCTGCGCAAGGTTAATCCACGCAGGGTTAGTCGGCCCCTAAGGCGAGGGCGAAAGCCGTAGTCGATGGGAATCAGGTGAACATTCCTGAACCTGCCAGAAGTGACGAATGCGATATGTTGTTGGTCCTTAACGGATTGGACCGGCTTTTGGAGCATTCCAGGAAATAGCTCTGGCGTATAGACCGTACCCTAAACCGACACAGGTGGACTGGTAGAGCATACCAAGGCGCTTGAGAGAACGATGCTGAAGGAACTAGGCAAATTACTCGTGTAACTTCGGGATAAGCGAGACCCACATTTGGGCAACCATTTGTGGGTGGCACAGACCAGGGGGTAGCGACTGTTTAGTAAAAACACAGGACTCTGCGAAGTCGAAAGACGACGTATAGGGTCTGACGCCTGCCCGGTGCCGGAAGGTTAAGAGGAGGTGTGAGAGCACTGAATTGAAGCCCCGGTAAACGGCGGCCGTAACTATAACGGTCCTAAGGTAGCGAAATTCCTTGTCGGGTAAGTTCCGACCTGCACGAATGGCGTAACGACTTCCCCGCTGTCTCCAGCATCGGCTCAGCGAAATTGAATTCCCCGTGAAGATGCGGGGTATCCGCGGTCAGACGGAAAGACCCTATGAACCTTTACTGTAGCTTTACAGTGGCATCAGAGACATTCTGTGTAGGATAGGTGGGAGGCTTTGAAGCAGGGGCGCCAGTTCCTGTGGAGCCATCCTTGAAATACCACCCTGAATTTTTCTGATGTCTAACCGCGGCCAGTAAGCCTGGTCCGGGACCCTGTATGGTGGGCAGTTTGACTGGGGCGGTCGCCTCCCAAAGTGTAACGGAGGCGCGCGATGGTGGGCTCAGGCCGGTCGGAAACCGGCTGTTGAGTGCAATGGCATAAGCCCGCCTGACTGCGAGAGTGACAGCTCGAGCAGAGACGAAAGTCGGCCATAGTGATCCGGTGGTCCCGCGTGGAAGGGCCATCGCTCAACGGATAAAAGGTACTCTAGGGATAACAGGCTGATCTCCCCCAAGAGTCCACATCGACGGGGAGGTTTGGCACCTCGATGTCGGCTCATCACATCCTGGGGCTGGAGCAGGTCCCAAGGGTTCGGCTGTTCGCCGATTAAAGTGGTACGTGAGCTGGGTTTAGAACGTCGTGAGACAGTTCGGTCCCTATCTGCCGTGGATGTTGGAGATTTGAGAGGATTTGTCCCTAGTACGAGAGGACCGGGATGAACATACCTCTGGTGCACCGGTTGTCGCGCCAGCGGCACAGCCGGGTAGCTAAGTATGGACGGGATAACCGCTGAAAGCATCTAAGCGGGAAACCCACCTCAAAACTAGATCTCCCTGAGGGTCGTGGTAGACCACCACGTTAATAGGCCAGATGTGGAAGCGTGGTAACACGTGCAGCTAACTGGTCCTAATCACCCAATAGGCTCACTCTCACACCATCTGAAAAGATGGCCCGTGCACAGAAATCATCCATAACCGCGTCACACGCTAAAACACCAAAACGCACCAACCGCATCCACACACCCTAAAGGGTGGTCTGGATGACCTGGTGGCCATGGCGGGGAGAGTTCCACCCGATCCCATCCCGAACTCGGCCGTGAAAACCCCCAGCGCCTATGATACTGCGGCTTAAGCCGCGGGAAAGTCGGTCGCCGCCAGGTCTTCCAGTCTACCCTCACAAATCTTCTCATAACAAAATCAACACAATCACCATCGCGGGGTGGAGCAGCCCGGTAGCTCGTCAGGCTCATAACCTGAAGGTCACAGGTTCAAATCCTGTCCCCCGCAACCAGAAAATAAGCGTCTGAAAAGACAGAAGAAAAGCCACCCAGAAGGGTGGCTTTTTTTGTGCCCAAAATCCACCGCAGGAAACACATAGGAAGCAAACGAAAAGGAATTCAGGCGCAATTTTGTCGGTGTTCACGTCTGCGTGAGTTCCGGAGCCAACCTAGAATAGGCACGAGAAGCCACTTAAGAAGCGGGTCAACCGGTGAGTGAATGGCGAATATGTCTTACCCGGGGCGCCCAGATCATAGCTTCTCGGTGCACACCGGGTGCTGCGAGTGTTTTGCCGGCAGTGTCTCCAGTGATTAGACCGCTATCAAGCTCTTCACAGAGAGCGTTGAGCGGCCATTCCACCATCCCGCCGTATTTTCGATTGCCACGTATAAACATAGTATCTCTGGTCCTGAGCCTGCGGCATAAATATGTAGCCGCAGAACATGCCTGGCCCCCCTTCAGGATCCCGATGACATGATTCTGGGTATTTTTTTAATGTCAGTTTTCAAGGCACAAACTTCACTTCAATCCAAAGTCCAGTTCATGGGAAGACATAGAATACCTTAAGTTTTACAGCTTCAAATCGTTATACATTTATGTGCTGCGCTCATGATTATATGCATTAAATTAGGGCTAATTTTCTATTTTGAAAAATAATAATATAAGAGTTCACGCGTTGAATGGACTGAAAATAAAAATCTGGATTGGTGAATTACGTCACCATTCATAATGATTTTGTACAAAATCAATAATGGGAGGTTTACATGGAGTTGAACATCAACGGTATTCAGCACCATGTGGATGTCGAGCCTGATACTCCCTTGCTCTGGGCTCTGCGCGACGATCTTGCGATGACGGGCACTAAGTATGGCTGTGGGCTGGCGCAGTGTGGGGCCTGCACTGTGCTGGTCGACGGACAGGCCGTGCGGTCCTGCGTGACACCTGTTGAAAAAGTGGCAGGAGCGTCGATCACGACCATCGAGGCGATCGAGCAGGATGATCTTGGCAAGCGTGTGGTAGCTGCATGGGTGAAACATCAGGTGCCGCAGTGTGGTTACTGCCAGTCCGGGCAGGTCATGGCCGCGACCTCACTGCTCAGGCAGGTTCCCCACCCCACGGATGCCGATATCGACGCAGCGATGGTCAATCTCTGCCGCTGCGGAACCTATAATGCCATTCGTACCGCCATTCATGATCTGGCGTCCGGTTCAACGGACGGGGGAGCATAAGAATGGTGAACGGTCTTTTTGATGATGCTCCCCTGATGCAGCAGGGACCGGTCAATCTGTCCAGACGGCGCTTTATGCTGACATCGGCAGGCGCTACAACGGGTGCATTCGTGCTGGGTTTCGGCCTGCCGGCCCGACAGGCGCGCGCCCAGGCCGCGCAGGGACCGAAATATCGGGGAACACGGGTCCCCGCATTCCTTGAAATCCGTCCGGATAATACCGTGCGCCTGCAAAGCCCCTTCATTGAAGGCGGGCAGGGAACGTTCACTGCCATGGCACAGATCGTCGGCGAGGAACTGGACGCGGCCCCTTCGACTTTCCTTGTTGAAAATGCCCCCGGCAGGAGATGAATACGCTGTGATGGACAGCGGTATGCGCATCACGGGCGGGAGCATGTCGGTGCGGAACGGCTATCCCGCCATGCGGCGTCTCGGTGCGCTCGGACGTGAGATGCTGCTTCAGGCCGGGGCGCAGCATCTGGGTGTTCCCGTGTCAGAGCTGACCACTCAGCCGGGACAGGTCGTTCATGTCGCATCGGGCCGAACGGTCAATTATGGAGACCTGGCGCATGTGGCCATGGATCTCCCGGTGCCTGGTCCGGCCAGTGTAAAGCTGAGAGATCCGTCGCAGTTCCGCTGGATCGGCAAGTCGGTCAAGCGGCTGGATATCTACGAGAAATCGACAGGCAAGGTCGACTACGCAATTGATGTGCGGGTTGATGGCATGCTGCACGCAGCGGTCCAGCATGCGCCGCGCCTTGGCATGACGGTTGGCTCCATCCGCAACGAAGAACAGGTGCGCCAGATGAAGGGTGTTCACTCCGTTCATCGTCTGCCGGGGGCGGTGGCGGTCGTAGCCGAGCGGTGGTGGCATGCCAGACGCGGGGTTGAAGCTCTGCTGGTGAACTGGGTCGAGGCTGAACCGGGGGCAGCCTCAGACATTCGTGTGATGCCAGCGGATTTTTCGACGGAAGAGTTCAGGAAACATTTGGCGACAGTATCCGGGAAAGAAGAGAACGCGGAGACCAGAGGCGATGTGACGCGTGGATTGAAAAACGCCCATACAATCGTCGAGGCAACGTATTTCAGCCAGTACGTGAACCATGGGCAGCTTGAGCCTCCTTCCGCACTGGCACGGTATAATCCCGATGGAACACTCGATGTCTGGCTCCCCAATCAGGCGCCCGACATGTTCCGTGCCGATATGGCCAGGCGCACCGGGATGGATGCCGAAAAGATCACGATCCATTCGCCATTACTGGGTGGGTTTTTCGGACGTCATTTCCTTTACGACCATGGTAGCCCCTATCCGCAGGCCATTGCGCTCGCCAAAGCGACGGGTCGGCCCATCAAGCTGATCTGGACCCGTGAGGAAGAGTTCCTGCGCGATGCCCTGCGTCCCATGGCGGCCGTGCGGTTCCGTGCGGGGCTTGATGAGACTGGTCGTCCTGTTGCGCTTGACGTCGTCAGCGCTACGGAAGGAGCAACGGAAGGTCTCGGGACGAAGCGCGGAAAAGACCTTGATCCGACAGCCCTCGAAGGACTGACCAACAAGGCCTACGATATTCCCGACCGTCGGATCGCCCAGTTGTTCGTCAGAAATCCGGCGACGCTGGGATACTGGCGTTCCGTCGGGAATTCCATGAATGACTTTCTCTATGAAACATTTCTGGACGAACTTGCGGACAAGGGACATCAGGACCCCTACGAGCTTCGGTTGCACCTGCTCCGGGACAACAGGCGCCTGACGACTTTGCTCAAGGCGGTCGCAGACCTGTCCGGTGGCTGGAAGCGTGGCCCGTTTACGGCTGCAGATGGTTCACGCCGCGCGCGCGGGATTGGCATGGCGTCACCTTTCGGGTCTGAAGCTGCGGCGATTGCGGAAGTGTCACTCGAAAACGGGCGTGTCAGGGTGCACGAGGTCTGGGTGTTGATTTTCACTGAGAACTGACCCGGGTAGGGCGGAAATTTTCATCGAGATTTGACCCATGCCTTCACACTCCCCGGCATCATCTGCTGGGGGGGTTTTGGAGTGATTGACATGGAGCTTCTGAGTGTGATCCGCCGGTGGCACTGCCGGGATCATCTTCCGATCCGCGAGATCGAACGCCGGACGGGACTGTCACGCAATACGATCCGGAAATATCTCCGGGCACAGAGTATTGAACCGCGGTTCCAGGTCCCCGAACGTCCCAGCCGACTGGACCCGTTTGCTGACAGGCTGAGGGGATGGCTGGTCCTGGAAGCCGCTCGCCCCCGCAAGAATCGGCGCACGGCGCGACGACTGCATGAAGACCTTGTGGCACTGGGTTATGATGGATCCTACGGACGGGTGGCCGCTTTCATCCGGCAGTGGAAACACGAACAGCACCAGGCACGCCAGACAACGGGTCGGGGTGTTTTTGTGCCCCTGTGCTTCCAGCCCGGGGAAGCGTTCCAGTTCGACTGGGGCGAGGACTGGGCGGTCATTGCCGACCGTCGCGTCAAGCTGCAGGTTGCCCACACCAAACTGTCCTTCAGCCGGGCCTTCATACTCAGGGCCTATCCCCTACAGACCCACGAGATGCTTTTTGATGCGCTTACCGAGGCCTTCCGCGTGCTCGGTGGCGTGCCGCGGCGGGGTATTTTTGATAACATGAAGACGGCCGTGGACCGGATTGGGTCGGGCAAGGCGCGTCAGGTCAACCTGCGCTTCATGGCCCTGGCCAGCCATTACCTGTTCGAGCCGACCTTCTGCAATCCGGCAGCCGGATGGGAGAAAGGGCAGATCGAGAAGACCGTGCAGGATGCCCGGCGCCAGATCTGGCAGGATTTGCCCGTCTTTCCCGATCTGGGGGCGCTGAATGCCTGGCTGGAAGCCCGCTGCCTGGACCGTTGGGAACGGCTGCGGCATGCTGGATTGCCGTGTAGCGTCTCCGAGGTCCATGCAAGCGAACGTCCCCACCTCATGGTGCCGGGGCGTCCCTTTGACGGGTTTGTCGAACAGACCAAGCGCGTCTCACCAACCTGCCTGATCCAGTTCGAAGGCAACCGCTACAGCGTGCCGGCCTCCTTTGCCAATCGTCCGGTCAGCCTGCGGGTTTATCCTGACAAGCTGCGCATTATCGCCGAAGGGCAAGTTCTGTGCGTGCATGACCGGATCATCACGCGTTCGCATGGTGTGCCAGGCCGCACGGTGTATGACTGGCGGCATTATCTGGCGGTCATCCAGCGCAAACCGGGCGCCCTACGCAATGGCGCGCCGTTTACCGAATTGCCAGCCGCCTTCCGGACCCTGCAGGATCAACTGCTCAGGCGCCCTGGAGGCGACCGGGAAATGGCTGAAATCCTGGCCCTTGTGCTGCAGCATGATGAGCAGGCTGTCCTCTGCGCGGTTGAACTGGCACTTGAAGACGGCGTGGCGACCAAGACCCATGTTCTCAATACGCTTCATCGCCTGATCGATGCCAAGAGAACCGTGGTTCCCCGGCTCGATGCCCCACAGGCCCTGGTGCTCGAACACGAACCGTGCGCCGATACAGGGCGGTATGACATCCTGCGAAGGGACAGCCGCCATGCGTCATGATCCTGCGGCTGCTTCACTTGTGGTCATGCTCCGTGGATTGCGGATGTATGGCATGTCCCAGGCCACGGCCGACCTCATCGAGCAGGGGGCACCTGCCTTCGAGGCGGCCATCCCCATCCTCTCACAACTCCTGAAGGCGGAACTGGCCGAACGCGAAGTGCGCTCCATCGCCTACCAGACAAAGACCGCCCGGTTCCCCGCCTACAAGGACCTGTCCGGGTTCTCCTTTGCCGATACGCAGGTCAACGAGCCCATGATCCGCCAGCTCCATAGCGGGGACTTCATCGAGCGTGCTGAAAATGTCGTGCTGATCGGCGGTCCGGGAACCGGGAAAACCCACCTGGCGACCGCGCTGGCCATCCAGGCGATCACCCATCACCGCAAGAAGGCGCGCTTCTGGTCAACGGTCGACCTGGTCAATGCGCTCGAACAGGAAAAGACCGCCAACCGGGCCGGGCAGATTGCCGACAGGCTGCTCCGCCTGGATCTCGTGATCCTTGATGAACTCGGTTATCTCCCCTTCAGTGCGTCTGGGGGCGCCCTGCTGTTCCATCTGCTCAGCCGCCTCTACGAGCGCACCAGTGTCATCATCACAACCAATCTGAGCTTCAGTGAATGGGGAGACGTCTTTGGTGACCCGAAGATGACAACGGCGCTCCTCGATCGGCTGACCCATCACTGTCATATCCTCGAGACAGGAAATGACAGCTACAGGTTCCGCGCCAGCACCGCCGCGTCAAAAAACAGAAAGGACAGATCCTCTTCTTGACCGCCCGCCCGACTGTGCCTGAAATAGCATCTGGCTGGGTCAATTCCTGATGAAAAACCCGGGTCAGTTCTCAGTGAAAATCAACAGGCAAACCCCGGGGCGTGAAGGAAGGGCGGATCTGGAGCTATCTGCGCGATCCCCGCCCATGGGGAGGGAGTGATCCGCCCGCCGTGGCCTACTGGTTCTCTCCCGATCGCAAGGGGATCAATCCCCAGACCCATCTGGCACAGTTCCGGGGCATTCTGCAGGCTGACGCCTACGCCGGGTTCAGGGATCTGTATAAACCAGACGCAACAGGAACCGTGCACGTGCGCGAAGCGGCCTGCTGGGCTCATCTCCGCCGGGCCTTCCATGATGTCTGGAAGGGCAGTGATTCGACAATCGCAAGGGAAGCACTTGAACAGATCGGAGAGCTCTACGATATCGAGCGCCAGATCACCGGACACCCGGCCCCGTATCGTCTGGCTGTCCGACAGGAACAAAGCCGCCCCCGTGTCACAGCATTCCACGCATGGTGCGAAACACAGCTTGCCCGTATCCCTGGAAAGGGGGAACTGGCAAAAGCGATCCGTTATGCGCTCAACCGGTGGAAGGCCTTTACCCTGTTCCTCGAAGATGGTCGTGTCGCCATCGACAACAATCCTGCCGAACGCGCCATACGGCCCGTATGCGTGGGGCGAAAAAATTATCTCTTTGCCGGATCCGACACCGGGGGCGACAACATCGCTGATGCCATGACGCTTATCGAAAGCGCAAAACTCTCCCGGCTTAATCCGCACGATTACCTCGCCGACGTCCTGGCCCGTATCAACGAGCACAAGATCAACCGGCTCCACGAACTGTTGCCATGGAACTGGAAACCCGTGAATACACTGCACAGACAGGCCGCATAATCAAGGCGGCCCAGAGCGGCCGGTTACCGTGCGCGTCGAACGGTCTAAGTTTCAAAGTTATGACGTCTATCTAAAGGATAAGTCCCGTCCTCCTAGCCGCGGCGGTAACTGCCGAGCTTGGCATCAGCATGTCATCACGATCGATGGTGAGAAATACTCGTTCCTTGCGGCCTGGTCCGGCAAGTTCGTTTACAGAAACGAGACTATCAGCTTCAACTGGGAGTGCGATAAAAGCGGTAAATATCGCAATGTCGACGTCACGAGTGTTGTCGCTTGTTCAAAAGCAGGTAACGAGATCATCCGCGGCGACCGTAGTGGCAAGAAATGGCGTACGGCCGACAACAGGCTGCCTGCCCGGCGCAGCGAATGGAAGGATTGAGGGGGAGCGTGATGGACGAATACGACTGAGGTGGCAACGCAAAGTGATCTTGCCACGAACACCCCCGGTCTCGGACGGCTCCAGCCGTTCCCAAGAAAAAACAGAAGCCCAAGACCGCTCTACAGCCAAAATGGTAGAGGAAGACGCGCCAACGCATAGACAGCCTATTTTGCTATCGTTCAGCAGGGTATCTACTATCCCGACCAATAAACTGCATGTCTGTTCAACCAATGTAAAGCAGGTAGGCTGCCTTCGCCCTCCAAGAAAAGGTGAGGTTGTTCTTTTTGCATTCGCACAGCAGACATAATTTCATGGGATTATTATTTTTTGATGTTTGATAAAACAATTACTTTTTAAGATATTTTTGAGAAACAACAAATTTTTCATATTTATCCGCAAGTTTTCCTAATCTTTCTAGTTCTTCTCTCCTGCCGCATTGTTCAAAATTTTTCGCAAGGCGCCACGCATTTTTTTTAGCCTCTGACTTGGATTGCTTACCTTCCTTAACAAGGTTTCTATCCATTCATCCAATTCGCAATGCATATTGCGTACAAAGGCCCTCTTCATCTCGTTCTCTTTAAGCTTATCAAAAAACGGCATTCTTTCTTGTACCTTAGATGTAGCGCTGTATATATATTAGTCAATATAGTGCGCAAGAGTGAAAATATTATTACTTATTTTCTGCGAATTATCGAAATCTAGAACAAGACAGTCCGCTTCTCCCCCCCTCTACGACATTTCCAAAGAACGGGTACTACGCTTTTCGATCCTTTTGAAAGGGTACCAGTTCAAGGGGAGCAGGTAGCGCTTTCCTATAGATGAGGCGTGTCGTGTTCATCTTTCATACGACGCGCTTCATTCAGAGCCATGGCGAAGCGAGTTCGTGTTGCTTGCCCCATACGACTCATGCCGCAGGCATCGCGCATTCTTGCAATGGCATCCTCGTCCAGGCAGTCAATGGCGATGGCACGACACGCCAGATCCACTAGGGCGGCAAGAGGGAACATGGCCGGGTCCATGGGTTTTTCCACCATTAATGACGACAAAGGCAATCGTGAAACGACAGCCTGACGATCCGACCACAGAAAAGTGCCAACATCTTCCTCGGTGCGTGCCATCGATGAGGGAATGGCGCTCTGGATGCGTTCACGAATCTCACGACCGACGCGACTGAACCCGTGTGCCCGTGAGAGGGTCTGAACAAGAACGTCTTCCCGAATGACCTTTGCCTGATCGATTTTGCGAACGACGAGGCGCGCCAATGTCGGCAAATAATCATCCTGCGTGAATCGGGATGGATCGGCCTCGATATCTGAACTGGTCGTGTCATCCGATGGAATATGTTCGGGTGCCTTTGCGTAAAGAGGCTCTACATGCCTGATTTCTTCAGGTGAGTGTTCTGGGGCGGGCTGAGCAGTAACAGATTCAAATTGCGATGTTTCAGCAGAAACAACGGGATCTTCTTCTTGCTCATTCACTGTGGCATTCAGCAGTGCTTCGGCTTTTGGCGCATCCTGCTCTGCCTGATCAGCGCGCTTCTGACGGGCAATCTCCAGAAAGCCTTGCAGGGCGATGTTGACCCGTTCAACCTCGCGAGGGGCGTTCGTCCACCAGTCCGTGGACCAGATGCGTAGAATATTCCAGCCAAGATTTTCAAGAACAGCCTGTCTCAGGCGATCTCGGTCGCGCGCCGTTGCGCTCCGGTGATATGTGGCGCCATCGCATTCGACGCCTGCGAGAAACGTGCTGGGTAAATCGGGATCAATGACGCCAAGATCCACGCGGAATCCGGAAACACCGACCTGTGTTGTGACCTCCCATCCTTTTGCCTGAAGCATTCTCGTAACTTCGACTTCGAAGAGACTGTCATACCCTCCAACAGAACCTTCATGCGCGCCGGCCAGAGCCATTGGGCCTCGTTCAGCGAACAACAGGAAGCGGCGCAGATCCCGAACACCGGCGGCGCGTGTTCGTTCTATCGCAATCTGATCCCCCCGCAGCGACCCAAACACGATGAGCTGTTCACGCGCTCGGGTGATCGCGACATTGAGACGGCGTTCCCCGCCATCGCGGTTCAGGGGACCAAAATTCATGGAAATTTTGCCTGCGACGTCAGGCCCGTACGTGAGCGAGAACAGCATGACATCACGCTCTTCGCCCTGCACGTTTTCCAGATTTTTTACAAGCACCGCTTCATGAGCCTGCTCGCCCGTGAATCTTTCAAGAGCAGGGTCTTTGCGGACTTCAGCGTCCAGAAGATCGACAATCAGTTTCTGCTGCTCTCCATTGAAAGTGACAATGCCGACCGAGCGGTCAGTGCCATCGCGCATGATCCGGACAGCCTCGGCGACCACCATCCGTGCTTCCGCAGGATTGGTGTGCGATCCACTTTTGCCGGGTTCATAAATCCCTTTCGGAACAAAGCGGAAAGAGACGGCCTGATCAGCCGTGACCGGAGACGGAAAGGTGACTAGATCACCGGCGTAGTAAGCCTGATTCGAAAAAGCGATCAGGCTTTCGTGACGACTGCGATAATGCCATTCTAGACTGATGGCCGGGACACCCGCTCCGAGGCATTCGTCAAGGATCGAGTCAAGGTCAGTCATCTCATCGGATGGATCGGCATCAGCCGCCGCCCGACCGGCCGTGAAGAAATCCGTGGGTGGCAACTGCTTGGGATCGCCAACCACGATGACCTGCTTGCCACGACCGATGGCGCCAATCGCGTCCCATGTCGCGATCTGGGAGGCTTCGTCGAAGATAACAAGATCGAACGGATCTGCATCGGCAGGCAGGTACTGTGCGACCGACAAGGGACTCATCATGAGACAAGGTGTGAGGGTTCGAAGGGCTCCCGGCATCTTTTCGGCCAGTTGACGGACTGGAAGATGGCGGGATTTCTTGGCGATCTCTCGTGTCAGAACCTTGTATTCCGGATCGTGCTGTCGCGCGGCCTCTCCGGGAATACGTCCAGCAAGGCGCGCGCGGATCAGACGAATGGCCAGGGTTTTCAGCTTTTCGTCCAGTTCGCGGAACCTGATAATACGTCCTTCATGAGTCGCAGCTACGAAACTGCTGAGCAGAGCGGACTCACTGACGGCGTGCATGGTCCACCAGCGTGCATAATTTGCTTCGAAAACGGCCGGCACGTCATCTTGCGCGATCAACCCATGTTCAATGGCTTCGATCATGGGTGTTAGACCGAGTTGCGCGGCTTGATGGCAGGCACGGCGCCACGAACACCAGTCCCGCAGTTCGCGAGCGGCCTCTTTCCAGTCCCGCAGCCTGTCTGCTGTCTGTTCGAGCCAACCAGAATTTTCGGGGGAAATCAGCCGGGTAACGTCGCTGGCACTACAGTTTCCCAGTGTTTTCATGGCGGCATCAAGCTCGGTAAATGCCGCGAGATAACGGGTCAGGGAGGCGTGGACTGTTCCGCTGGGTGCGAGAAGATCCTGACCTTCTGCCAGTAGAGTCCTGAGATGGGTGCGGGCGGTGAGCAGTTCTCCCGTCTCGGCTGTACAGCCCGCAAGGCGGGTGCGTGTTTCCTGTCCCCAGTCAAATGTGGCGTTGATGGCGTCGAAGTTAGTATCCAGTCCCCGCCACATCGGACCGATGCTCGTCTTGTGAGAAGCATTCGCGAGTTTTTCAAGAAGGGTCGTAAGTTCGACCAGAGCTTCAAGGTCGTTTTCGCAGTCTTCAGGTAAGGCGATGGCATGAGGCTCAAGTCGTTTACGGATAGCCTTCTGCCCCATGGAACGGGTCAGCAGCCATTTTTCCTTGACGGTACGCCATTCTGCGAGGGTGTCAGCCAACGGAAGGGTACGTACGCTGTCTTTCCAGCGGGTATCAATATCTGCTGTCAGGGCGTGGCACCGTGCAACGGGTTCCTGTTCCAGTAATACGGCGTCGCGGGTTTCGCGTGCGCTTTCCGTGAAGCTCCACGCCGCTGCATGGGGCGACAGAAGATGCGAGCAAAGCGCCCTGATCTGCTCAAGCCGCTGAAGGGAGAGATCGTTCTGAGGCAGCGAAAGCGCCTTGGTAACACTCAGTGCTGCCTCTCTTAGCGTGTCGAGGGCGGAGAGCGTTCCATTGACGGCGCCGAGCAGTTTGTCTTCCCAGAGTGGCGACCAGTCTGTCTGCTCAAGACCTGCCAGTCTGGGTGAGACGACAACATCTCCGATGCGGGCATAGAGGGTCGCCAGGTCTTCGACGGACTGGACCAGCGCGTCGTAATCGGCTTTTGAATGAACATCCGCATTGGCCCATTCCAGAGGAATGCGGACGACGGATGCTTCCTGACCACGAAGAATGACGCCAATTCCGCGATAGGGTGTCCAGCCATTGCGACGGGGCGTATGAAGATCACGGACGTATGCGTTCAGTTCGGTGCGAATTGTGTCGAGTGTCTGTTTTGTTCGCGAATATTCTTCAGGCTGGAAATCCTCAAGTGCAGCCTGTGCTGTCTGGAACTGTTGCAGCACCGCCATCTTGTTCGCCTTGGGCGAGAACAGATCCAGACAGAATTCAGCGATGCCCAGTTTAGCCAGACGCGCGCGGACTACTTCAAGGGCCGTACGTTTTTCAGCGACGAAAAGGACCGTACGACCCTGCGCGAGCGTATTGGCAATGATATTGCCGATGGTCTGGCTTTTTCCTGTACCGGGCGGTCCGATCAGGACGAAGTTTTCTCCCGCTGCGGCGCGTGCGACGGCCTTGAGCTGAGATGAGTCGGCCTCCATCGGGCAGACGAGATCGGCTTTGGCGAGAGCATCGTCGAGGTCACCAGCAGGATCAAAACCGTTCGATGGGGCAGAACCTGTGTGCTCGCCGTCCTTGACTCCGTTCAGCAGGCGGCTGGCGACGTCGTTCGTGGCGAGATACTCTTTCCGTTCCAGCAGATCCTTCCACATGAGGAATTTCGCGAAGCTCAATGTCGTCAGACTGACATGCTCGCGAATTTCCCATCCCGGAATGTGTCGAAGGTGCAGTCGGAAGGCTTCGATGATTTTTGGAACATCAATACCGGACTCATCTTCTGGAAGTGTCTCTCCTTCCAGAAGGGGAATCCGGATATCGTATTCGGCACGCAGCATTTCCAGCAGCGTTGTGTTGATACGGGTTTCATCCCCGTGTGCCCGTAGTGTGAAGGGTGATTTGATGCTCGCTCTTTCCAGAATGACCGGAACGAGAATGAGAGGAGCGAGATACGGCCTAGATTTATCCTGCGATGTCCAGGCCAGAGCTCCGATCGTCAGGAAAAGCACGTTCGTGCCGCCTTCCTGTTCGGAACTGCGGGCATGACGATAAATTTCGGTCAGTGCGGTCTGAAGCTTGTCGTCTTTCCGCTGAACGACGATCTCACGTCGTTTGAGGGCTTCGAGCGCATACGCTCTGGACGCATCCTCATGATGTCGTCCCTGATGGAGCGCCTTGTTTCTGGGATCGTCGTCGTCCATTAGGCCGGGCGCTGCGACAAAACGAAGCGGTTTGGTATTGCTGCCCGAGCGCATCTCCGCCACCATGTCTTCCAATGCTGCCGGATCAGGACAGTCGAGTTCAATCAGTTGACGATCTGATTTGGGCAGATTCAGCAGTCGGTTGCGCGCGGACATGTCGAGCAGGCGATTGCACCATCTCTGTACGCGATCTGCCGGACGATCTGGCAGGCGCTCTTCTTCACGCTCCTCACGCAATGGGGGAGGAGCCTCGAATGTCGGTTGTCCAACTGAATCATTGGATACGGTTTCTGGTGCGTCGTCACCCGGCGAGGCCGCAGAGGTGGAGAGGGGACGGATACGGCGCAGGCGCGCCCGGTGAATATCGATAACTTCGCGGAACGCATCCGGATCGTCATCGTCTATATCGCGCAGATGGGCCTCGCCCCGCTCGCATGCTGCGGTGAAGCTGGGTTTGCGTGCTGCCGTCGCCAAAGTTGTTTCAAAGACACGTAGATCGTCGAGCTTCAGGCGGTTGCGAATGCCAGGCAGATCCTGGACCACCGAAGAACCCGCATCCTGCTGGGCCAGCCACAGGCCCGCGAAGGCGTGCCCGCGCGTCAGGACGATCAGAGGACGCAGACCAATGGCTTCGAGACATGCGGCGAACAGAACGGTCGTATCGAGACAGGTCGCCAGACGTTCCTCGACAACCTGTGTTGGAAGACGGATACGCTGGCCGTTTTCAACGAAAGACGCGGGCGGACTGATGTAGGTAATATCCAGCGCGCAGATGGCGCACCACAGCGCCTGAGCCTGCGCCCATACGCGCGCCTTGTCCCCCTGATAACCTTCCAGGGAAGGGGATTGCCCCGCTTGCCGGAGGATCTCGGATGCGCTGCGCAGGATACGGGCAATAGCGGGGTCATTGGGAAGCACAAAGGCGGCGAGGATGTCGGGGATACCGGACAGGCCCCCCCATTCATTGCGGGCAAGCATCCGGACATCGCGTGTTACCCTCGCAAGTTCCTGTTCTCCCGCACGGGCGACGATGGTCACCACGGCCCTTGATGCCTCGGTCTGGGCCGAAAGCAATGAGCCATCCAGTGTCAGGTCACGATCGTTCAGAACTCGAAGTTCATCGGGACCGATCTGCTGGAGCATCCACGACCGAGGCGTCAGAAAATGCGGCTCGCTGGTAATGGTTATTTCAACAACCGGATATGTGTTTTCGCTTCTGTTGTCGAATTCCAGTTCTTCAAGGATCGGGACACTATTTTCCCACAGGCTGGCATTGACTGTTTCCTGTAAGACGATCCGAAGTTCGGGCTTTTTTTCTTCTGTGGTGATTTCAACGTCCTCAGCAGTCTGTTCATGGTCGGCTGTCACTGAAATCTCCACAACGCTCAATAATCTCGCACATGCGCCTGTGATCTCGTTGAGCGCAACATGAAGAAAGATCCATACTTCGTTACAAAATACTTTCGGGGATCAGAACGTGATTTTCAAGTGATCTTCAGACAATCCACACCTTCATCTGCGTGACGATACATATCTGTCCGCGCAAACTCCCGCTTGGCAGGGATCAGAGCAATCCAGATCGATCCTCTTGATCCCTATGGCGCGGTTGATACGAACACCGACGCCATAGAGATCATCAGATCTGCCAATGTTATGCCGTCAAGCAAAATGGCGCGCTGGCTCAGGTGGCGGACGCAGTCCATCGCTGGGGTGCTGAAGGATGAAGTGTTGACGAACACGCCTTTGCTCGATTCATGCTCCACAAGCGAGCCAACAAAGGCCTGTCTATTGGGGCGATCGACGCTGACATTTGTGGCATGATGCTTCGCCTGCACCTAAATCCGGCTCCAGGCCCAGATGCTAATTGATGACATGCCTTAATGATTTTGCGGATTTTGTTTGCATTGAAAACAACTCGAAGCCGACTTCAGTCCGTATGGATGTCTGCTATTTTGAATTGTGACCTGAAACCGGACATTCCACTCCCCCCCCTAACTCGCCTGCCTGCTCAAGAGAACCAGAACAGATAGGCGGTAGTCGCCTCATCTCGGACATAGGGCGTTCCCACTTGCTTCCCGATAGCTGACATGACTGTTTCAAAGCCTATCAGGGCGAGTCGAGCAGGAAGCGGACGCCGCTTCACGGCAGCTCGTTCATGCGTCATTCAACGGAGATGGCCCAAAGCGATCAGTAATCTTGCCAGCTCGTGCCGCAGCGTAGATTCACTGAACTTGTCAGTCGTCAATCGTTGGAAAAATACTTTTCCATACTTCCTGCGACCACAACGATCCGCTAAGATTTAAAGATGATTAAGAAAATCCATGGGCAGACAACCGATAGCGGGAACGCTCTGTACGATCTATTTGGAAAGATTACTTACGTCATACCGGTCGAGGATGGTGACCCATATGAGGCCAGCCTTTTGCAGGGCTTTGCCCGCAGCCTCATGTACAATGTCGGCATCGTCCAGCTCATCAACACTTTGCCAAGCGACATTTTGGAATTAACACCAGAAGGGCAAGAAATTCTGCTCCCACGGAGAATGTCTGGCCAAGCTCCGGTGATATGGCGCGGCCAGTCACCGCGAGCTTTAAAGAGCATGGTTACACCTCCGTTCTTTCCATTCTTGGTCCTGTTTCTAGGACGTGAGGATAACGTCGAGACGTATCGCGATTGGATAGACGCTCATACGTTTCCTCTTACAGTCGTTGCGGAGAAGGGCGGCACGATAACATACAAAGAGTTCAGCCTGGCAAAGCTAAAGGAAGCATTCCTTAATATCTGTGATGCCTTGGATGGACAGATTAAATCGGATGCTCTGGAGATGGCTCGGAGGAACCTTAAAAGTTGGCGCGAGCCGGCAGAACGCGACCTCGGATACAAAGTTGGTGGGCATAACACCGTAGCCCCCAATCTGTCTGCGCTTTATGTGGCGGGATTCCGCGACTCGATCAGCGGCAGTTTTGACAAGTTTGATGAAGGGATTGCTCCCTACGTCGAAGCAATCGTTCAGACTACACGTTCAGTTCTGACTGAAAGGGAACGGATCGGCGAGCGTGTAGCCAACCAGTATTTCCGGAAGCCACCAAGTATTAGCCTATTTTCTCCAGCTATATATCCGCACTTTCACGAGATTAGCATAGCGGGCGGGGCATTCTCTCCAGAAGAAAATAAGCGCTTTATTGCTGTCCGGCGCATATTGCGACGTCAGGATGGCTACGCATTTGATGCCATTACTAAGTCACAGGCTAAGGCGTTATGGGATGCAACAGAAGGCGAGGAACCAAGACCACATGCTATCATGTTTGAACGCGCCGCTGAGCTGAGGCTTGGGACTGAATGCGTGGGCACGTTGTCTGCATCGGAGGTATCAGCGGTCATAAGGTTGCCTAATGCAGTCAACCGAACATTTGGCCAGGTCCGGCAGTTTGCTCAGCACTACCACGCGAAGCGCACCACAGACCGGAAGAGGCGGGAAGAGTTTGGGAAGGTAAGTAGAGCGATCACAGCATCTGTGCCGGAAGAGTTTTTCGAGTTTATTGAAGAAGCCGAAGATGGAATTCGCCTTATTACAGATGCCCATCTCGAATGGATGAATGTTCGTGGACTTCCACTTTGCGTCCAAAAGAATATCACAAGAGTACCCGTCACACCTGGAAATTTCTTCATCGAGCAAGTCTTGCCGAAAGAAAATCTACACCTGACGACATCGAATTTTGAAGAAATCTTGATATTGAGCGCGCTTCGGCATGATGACCCGATAAGCAAGTTTTTTGCTATAGCGATTGCTACTTTCGAGCCTAAATTCAGAGATAAAATTCGCATCCGGACAGAACGCATCCGGAATGAGGAGGACTTGGTTGCTGCACTAAATTCTTACAATGGCTCATTGGTTATTTTTGACGGGCACGGCGGGCATGCAAAAGACAAGCCTGCCGAGCTTCAACTTTTGGAAGAAAGCATCGATATCTGGCAGTTGCAGCGCAAGCAGCCTAGGATTCCACCGATTGTAGTTCTTAGTGCATGCGATACTCATGCAGCCGACCGAAACCACGCCTCTACGGCAAATGGGTTCCTCGCGATTGGTGCGCGTACGGTTCTGGGGTCCGTTTTTCCAATTGACGCGCGGGATGCATCGGCCTTCGTTGCTCGGTTAATCTATCGCATTGCTAAATTTGTTCCGGCATTCCACAAGGAGTTCAATCAGTCTTTGACCTGGATGGAGATCATGGGCGGTATGATCCAGATGCAATTGCTGACTGATTTTTGCATGCGACTGGAAAGCAAAGGTCTGATCGACCACGAAACCTATGTGGCTGTACATCTGGCAGGTAACATGGCTATTAATGGTGGCGACAAGTGGCCCTACGAAACGGTCATCATGGAATTGTCTGAGCGCGGCATTGATGAGAAGCAGGCGTGGTACGAGTTGCGCTCGGCGATGGTGAACTCGACTGCGATTAGTTATCTCCAGATGGGTTGTCCCGAAACCATTATCGTTCACCCTGACGAAGGCTTCAGAGACGAAGCGCAGGCTGAGGCAGACGCAAATCAATAGAACCGGCGCGGCGAACTTCCGTTTTTACGTCCTTCGTGTCGGTATTGGGTGTGATGCTGTGCTTAGCACGGCCGTCCGCTAGGGGTTGGCCCTTGCCGGAAGCTGCACTAGGTGCGAGTGGTGACTTTGGGCTGCTAGCTGGCCAAAGTGTTTTCATGCAAACGTCAGCTATTTTACGTTCAAGCGAAGATAGCGGACCTTCTACTCACCCCCTGATCTGCCTGTCTGCCCAATGAATTTGAAGTAGACAGGCTGTAGTCGCCTCATCTCGGTTATAAGAAGAGCCGTTCCGGTTTCCGTAAAGCGGACGGTCGGCAATAGTTCTCGTTATCCGCCGATGTCCTCCTCCAGACTTCTGATTGCTGCATGTGCAGCTGATCAGGAGAAAGTATCATGGAAAAGAAAACGCGTTTTCCATCGCCTACACTGAAGGCGTCCGTGCCTTGGAATGCAGGAAAAATGGTTGGCGCCAAGCGGGCGCTCAAAGAAAAGCACGTCTGGGCTATTCGGTTTTGGCTGGGGAGCGAACAACGTGTCAGAGACAGAGTTTTGTTTGATCTTGCTCTCGATAGCAAACTCAGAGGTTGCGATCTTGTCAGTCTTCGTATCGGCGACATCGTTACCAGTGGTCAGGTGCGCCACCGAGCCATGGTCGTCCAGCAGAAAACCCGGCGACCTGTGCAATTCGAAATTACAGAAACAACGCGAGAAAGCGTGCGGGCGTGGCTGGAACATCGAGGTGGTGGCTTGAATGAGTATGTTTTTCCAAGTCGCCTAAGCGCCAAAGCTCACCTGAGCACAAGGCAATACGCCCGGCTTTTGGATCAATGGGTTCAGGCGGTGGGACTGATCGCCGCGGAATATGGAACTCATTCGCTCCGCCGGACTAAGGTTGCCATGATTTACAAACGAACCGGTAATATCCGAGCCGTGCAGATCCTGCTGGGTCATTCAAAACTGGATAGTACGGTTCGATACCTTGGGGTGGATGTCGAGGACGCTCTGGCTCTGTCGGAAGCCACTGATCTCTGAAACAAACATGCCTCAGGAATTCTCTACCTCCTCCCTATGTGTACATGTTATGATGACACATGGGGAGGAGACCATGAGCCAGCATCTTTCAGATAACGCACCATTACCACAGAAAATCGGTGTTCGGGAGTTCCGGGGAAACCTGACAGCGTATCTGCGTCAGGTCAGGCAAGGCAGTACGATCTTGGTGACGTCTCATGATCAGGTCGTAGCCGAACTGCGGCCGCCAGCCTCTTCCTATCGCCCCCGTCGTCAACCCGGCGCATTGCGCGGACGGATCAGAATAAGCGAAGATTTTGATGAGACACCGCCGGACCTTCTTGAAAGCATGGAACGCGACCTGTGAAGGTTCTGCTTGATACGCATGCGTTGCTGTGGTGGCTTTCGGACTCCGACCGGCTGGGTGAGACTCCACGGGAAATCATCGCAGACCCGGTTCACGATATTCTGGTGAGTATCGTGTCACTCTGGGAGATTGCGATCAAAATCCGTATCGGAAAGCTGGATGCGGATATGAACGATATTCTAGCAGCCATTCCTGAAGAAGGTTTCTCACTATTACAAATACAGACCGAGCACCTACAGATCCTGATGTCTTTGCCTCTGCATCATCGTGATCCGTTTGACCATCTCCTTATGGCGCAGGCGCAAGCTGAACACGCCACATTTCTTTCGGAAGACGGACAAATGGATCATTACCCCATCAAGCGAATACGCTGTTCGTGAAGCAGAAACTGCCGTCAGAACACGTCTCATGTCAGTCATTTGCTCTCATCTGTTACTTTTCGTAAAGCGGACATCGGCCCAGACAATCCCGCACACAGGATGCATCGTTGACACAGTGTGTAGAATATGGAACAAATAAAGAACAATACGATTTTTATACCTTCAAAGGCACAAGGCCTCGGAAGGTAAGGTGGTTGTATTTGTGCGCTGCGTCCAGACAACTTATTATTTGTGTAAATTTTTGCAAAAATACACAATTTTTTATTCATTGAAAACAGCATAATTTCTTACCTAGAGAGAATATCTCCATGCCTCGTTCAAAATATTCACTCAAGCAACCCGCTATGACAACGTATTTATATAACGGTCTTTACAGTCTAAACGCAGAGCGTTTGTTCATGTGGATTGTCATCGATACTAACAAAGAACAATTAGGTATTGATGATATTATAGGGGCTATCGCGATTATAAGTGGGCAGCCAGTAATCTCGACACGGGGGAGGCCCTCGGGCGCTACCAAAGGGACGTCAGTCGCATCTTTGGCTTCTAGGCGAGCTATTGACGTTCAGCTACCTTTTCGTCTTCCGATGTTTGCCGGAAAATCGTTATTCACTCTTCGTATTGCTATGACAAGACATTTAGGAGCATGGATAGGGCGAACCATCCCATTTGTTGGCTATTTCTTCATGACGAAGGACGTTACTGAAATCAGTTCGGCGCTATAACGATTTAGTCAAGCAGGAGGACAAAATGGCATGGTAAAATCTTACGAAGACGCGCTATCTGAAATCTTGTCATTTATTTCTGAACAAGTTCCGGGCCCGAAACCACGCGAATTGACAGAAAATACGACACTGCGAGGCGATCTTCGTATGTACAACGACGACGCCAAGAACCTAATGCACCGTTACTTTGAGCACTTTGATGTCAGTGCTCAAAATTTTGATTTCGAAAAATATTTCCCAGAAGAGGGTGAAGGAATCATAGGTGCACTGCTGTTCGGCTTTGTGAATAGGAAGTGTCCTCAGTTAGATCCTAAGCCCCTGACTATAGCCATGTTAGCGCACGCTGCCTCTGTTGGCGCTTGGGTCTAACACCTTTACCTGAGCCTAAAGCACGTCCACCTTATTCCGGTTCATATCAGCTATGGCGAGATTCTTTTCTATTCACCGCTCAGAATGCCAAAAGAAAGTGATCCGAATTTTCATGGATTCGACATCGGCGGTGGACTGAACGCAGTCTGTGACGTTCGAGACCGATGTGGAAGACCAACCAGGAATTATGCCTCACGTTGGATAAAAGACTGGAGGCCCGTGCGCATTTACAATGTTCCAGAACGGGAGTTCAAGTTTTCTTGTCGGACGTAAAAAACCGACCTCAAAGCCAACTGAAAAAATCCAGAATATGAGGATAATTCGCCGGGAACCGAGCTTTCCAGCCTCTCGGCGTCCCATGCATAAGCAACACGGACCGTTCCGCACTCGCAGCCTAAAAAGCAATTAATTGTGCCAGGCCTCCTCAGCTCATGCCTAGATGGAGGCTTACGCCTCAAGTCAGACACCAAAGTGATGGTGGCGCTTGCCCGAAGCCGATGTTTTTAGGTGAACCACGATAGACCGCGTTTTTGGCGCTATGCAGAACAACCGCATTTGAAGGGACCGGGCCGGAAGCGGACAGGAGGCAGACGCCTTCATGTTGGCCATCTATAAGAATTCGTCCAAGATCCCGCTCATGATTAGGCTCAGGACCTATTAATTTCTTGAGCTGAGCGAGCCATTGTGTTTCAGAGGCTTACCGATGGAGGTAAGGCTGTGAGTGAGGTGTTTTTGCTGTCTGAGAGCCAGATGGAGCGGATTGATCTGTTTTTCCCTCTGGCGCACGGAGTGCCACGGGTGGATGACCGGCGTGCTCTGAGCGGGATCGTTTATGTGATACGCAATGGCCTTCAGTGGAAAGACGCTCCGAAAGCGTATGGTCCGTACAAGACTTTGTATAATCGCTTCATCCGGTGGAGCCGCCAGTGCGTCTTTGACAGGATCTTTGTAGCCCTGACAGAACAGGCAGGCCGTTCAAAGCGCCTGATGATTGATGCAACACATCTCAAAGCGCATCGGACATCGGCCTCCCTTGCTTAAAAAGGGGCTTTTCCCCGCCATATCGGACGGACAAAAGGCGGTCTGAACTCAAAACTCCATACCGTGTGCGATGGTCGGGGCCGGCCTGTCCGCCTTTATCTGACTGCGAAACAGGTCAGTGACTTCAGAGGCGCAGGCGTGCTTCTGGCAGTTCTCCCAGACGAGACAGGAGAAGTCATCGGAGACTGAGGCTATGATAGCAACCGGATCAGGTTATCGCTTGCAGAACGCAATATCACTGCTTGCATTCCTCCGAAAAAGAACCGGAAATCAAAGCCGCCTTACAACTGGCATCGATATAAAAAGCGTCATCTGATCGAAAACATGTTCGCAACGCTGAAAGACTGGCGACGTGTGGCGATCAGTTCTTCTGTTCTGCGCTGCGTGCGTCCGGGGCCGGTGATAAAGTCTGCAACGGGCATTTCCCGAGTGCTATCCCGTGGATTAGCCTGATGCGGGCCTGAAGTGCGACCAGAGCCGGAAGGCTGTCTCCGGCCGGAGAGGCGGTAGCCACATTGCCGTCAATGGTTGCGGCATTTCTGATCTGGGGGCTTCCAACACCATGTGCGACGTCTCGGAGGATCGGGGCGGTCTGCGCGATGACAGGGTCAAGCAGGATGTCCTGCCAACGCATCAGGGCGCCTATGATGAGAGTGTCGCCTTCCCGGAAACCCGCCGTGGCGGTCTGCACCTTCGACGATTATGTCGCGGTCAGGATTATGACTGATGCTCAGGCGACTTTCCTGCGTCGGGCCGTCGCAGGCTGGATTTGTATCCACAGATTGGTGGGGAGGTTAGGGCCGCAATAAAGACGCTGGACCCGTAGCGCATTTCTTCCACTGAGACAGACCACTTGCCTCTGGTCCAGTTAACACTCAGGGTTTCGCGGTTTTGGGGGCTGGAATGAATAAGCTCTGCCACGGCGTAGGCATTGTTGGACGACAGACCGTTAGCCTTGAGAACAGCGAGAGTGCTGCTGTAGCTATCTGGTAAAAGGGGAGGATAATAGGCGCATTCAGGCAAAACTCCGGGATCTATCCTTGCCCTATGGCACGTCTTTCGGGGCAGGGGATGGATATATGACACTTAAATTTGATCAGTAAAAATTTGCGGGTATCGTTTATAAAACAGCCTTATCCAGCATAGTTTTTTCACTCAGCCTCCCCTCGGAGCATCATACATGATTGAGCGTCCCTCCTTTTTGTTTCCTCCCTCCATCCCGGCCTTGCCAATAGACGGGCAGAATGTGCAGTTTCCTGTCGGCCGGATATGGTGTGTTGGCCGCAATTACGCGGAGCACAGCCGCGAAATGGGGAGTGACCCAGAGCGCAATCCACCGTTTTTTTTCACCAAACCGGCGGATAGTGTGACCACTCTTGCCGTTCTGCCTTTTCCGCCGCAAACGCAAAAACTGCATTATGAGGTGGAACTGGTTGTGGCACTCAATGCCGGAGGAGCTAACCTGACACCCGAGGAAAGCCAAAAGCTGATCTATGGTTACGCCGTCGGGCTGGATATGACACGGCGGGACATGCAGGAAGAGGCCAAGAAAAACCGGCACCCGTGGAGCCTTTCCAAGGGGTTTGACAATGCTTGTCCTATTTCCGCCATTCGTCCGGCTGGCTTGGTCGAAGGGCTGGAGCACAGCCTGCTCAGCCTTAAGGTCAACGGAGTGGTGCGTCAGTCTGGGCACATTAGCGATATGATTTGGTCAATTCCGGAGATGATCTCCGTCCTGTCACACAGTGTGACCTTGCGTGCGGGCGACCTTATCATGACCGGTACGCCAGCAGGTGTTAGTCAGGTCCACGCCCATGATGTGCTGGAAGCCAGTTGTGAAAATGTTGGCCAGTTGACAGTCCGCTACCAGTAGCAGTCTGACCGGTGGGCCGGTCAGAGGGTAAGGGAGGAGGCAGGACATTCTTGATTGCACCCTGCCGCCACCCACCGGGTAATGTTCGCGCTGTGGAATCCTCCTACATCAGACCCCACAACACATTCTGCCAAAGTCGTATTAGAACGCTGCGTCGATATCCACCACATTAATAAGTTTGTGGTTGATGAACTCCTTGATGCCCAGACCGATCAGTTCACGCCCGTAACCTGAGTTCTTGATACCACCAAAAGGCAGGTCTGCCTTGGGTGAGAGTGGATGGTTGATGACCACCATGCCTGTTCGCAGAGCGCGTGCCACGCGGGCACCACGCTTTTCATCTTGAGTGAAGACGCTGCCACCCAGCCCATAAGGGGAATCATTGGCGATACGGATGGCATCGGCCTCGTCCTTCGCACGATAAATCTGGGTCACGGGACCAAAAAATTCCCAATGCCGTGCCGCATTTGTTTCATTGAGGTTGGACATGAGCAGTGGCTGGAAGAACGCTCCCTGCTCAGGAACAGGAGCACCAATCACCTCAACCTTCGCCCCCAGGTCCATAGCCCGCGTTACTTGGCTACGTAAATCATCAGCCGCTCCCTGAGATGAGAGTGGGGCCAGTGTGGTCGCGGGGTCCATTGGATCACCGGCTTTGAGGGCTGCGACACCTTCCTTGTAGAGAGCGACAAAACGGTCATAAATGGCATCGGCCACAATCAGGCGCTTGGCAGATACGCAGACCTGACCGGCATTCCAGTGACGACCGATGACCGCCCATTTTGCTGCTTTTTCAACATCCGCATCTTCCAGCACAATAAACGCATCCGCGCCGCCCAGTTCCATGGTGGCTTTTTTCAGAGCTTTACCAGCGATACCAGCGATAACCGTACCGGCCCCTTCCGAGCCCGTTAGTGCAATGCCGCACACACGAGGATCATTCAGAATCATGGCTGTGTGCGGACGGGCCGCGTACAGGTTGCGGAATAGACCCTTGGGAAGGCCGGCTTCCGTCATCAGGGTATCAAAGGCTGCAGCGCACTGCGGCAGATTGGATGCGTGCTTGAGCAGGACTGCGTTACCGGCAGAAAGCTGCGGTGCGATGATGCGCACCACCTGATAGAAAGGGAAGTTCCACGGTTCAATCGCCAGCACGATACCAAGAGGTTCATGCACCAACATAGCCTTGCCTTCATCTGGATCGGCTACAGGCAGTATTTCCGGCTTGAGTAGCTCTTCAGCATTATTGGCATAGTATTCAAATATTTCGGCAGAAAGAATGACTTCTTTCTTTGACTCTTCAAAGAGTTTCCCCATTTCCAGCGTGCCGAGACGTGCATATTTATCAATGTCACGGCGCAGAATTGCGGCGGCGGCATTCATCACCTTTGCACGGGTAGCAAAGGACGTGTCACGCCAGACTTCGAAAGCGGCATGAGCTTCGGTCAGTGCAGTCTGGACTTCGGCATCCGTGGCATCAGGGAATGTGGCAACGACTTCATTGGTATAGGGATTAATCGAGGCATAAGCCATTTAAAGCTTCTTTCTTGTCAACTTGTTAGGGGCCAGAGAGTGGGGAGCTCCTCGGCAGTAATGGATCGTAGATTAGGCAGCGGCTTCCAGAATTCTGCGGCTTACATCGAGGGTAACATCACCGTTTTCACCCAGATGCGTCATGCCGTGATCTTCAAGCTGTCTGACCAGATCGTTGATACCTTCGGCGCCGATGTCGTAGGCAGACAGATGAGTCGGCACGCCTAGGTTCTCAAAGAATTCCTCGGTCTTACGGATGACAGCATCAATGCGCTCATCTTCCGTACCAGCGTTCAAATTCCAGACCCGTGCGGCATATTGCAACAGCTTGGCCCGCTTTTCGTTGCGTCGAACTTTCAGCAGGGCAGGGAATACCAAGGCCAGTGTACGGGCATGGTCAATGTGATACTTTGCTGTGATTTCATGACCGATCATATGGGTTGTCCAATCATGAGGCACGCCAGCACCAATCAAACCATTCAGAGCGAGCGTTGCCACCCACATGAGATTGGAACGCAGATCATAATCATCCGGTGTTGCTGTAATCCGTGGTCCGATTTCTATCAGACTGGAGAGCAGCCCTTCAGAAAAACGGTCCTGAGCCATACCGTCGACGGGGTAGGTCATGTACTGTTCCATTACATGGACAAAAGAGTCCACCACACCGTTGATAACCTGCTTCATCGGGAGGCTCATGGTGCGCATGGGGTCTAATACGGAAAAGCGCGGATAGATCAGCGGGTTGGAGAACAGCAGTTTGTCACCGGTGGACTGACGTGAAATCACGCTCAGGCAATTCATTTCGGAACCAGTGGCAGGCAGGGTAACAACTGTGCCCAGTGGTAGCGCCTTTTTTGCAGCCTCACCTTTGCTGACCAGAATGTCCCACGGTTCGCCATCATACGGCACGGCTGCGGCCACAAATTTGGTGCCATCCATAACTGACCCGCCACCAACGGCGAGAAGAAAATCAAGCTTTTCTTCTCGTACCAGTGCCACGGCTTTCATCAGGGTTTCATATGTGGGATTAGCTTCAATGCCACCAAATTCACGAAAAGTCCGGCTGCCAAGAGCTGTTCTGACTTCAGCCAGCGTGCCACTGCGTTCAGCACTTGCGCCCCCGTAAAGTACCAGCACACGCGCTTCGGGTAATAACTGTTCATTAATCTGGGCGATCATGCCTTTGCCGAACAGTATCCGTGTAGGGTTGTAGAATTCAAAGTTTTGCATTGTTCCGCCTACATATGCCGGCATAAATAATAGACCGGTCTACTATTAAGTCTGCAAAAAATAACGCCTATGCGTTTTTGCCTACTCTAGATTTTCAAAAATTGCTTGGTAGCCTGTGAAGCGTGATCAAACCCTTATGAGGGAGGCATGTGGTATTTTCACCAGTAGGGCCGGACCAAGCCAACAGTTGAAAAACCACGCTGGCCGATAAGCAGTTTTTCCGCTTTTAAGATATGCTGTTGGACAGCGCGATGTTTCTCTGCAATCTTCATGAGGCGTGTATATGGGCAAGCGGATTGCGTGTCTATATAAAATTAGACCGGTCTACTATTTTTATATTCATAGTATCCGATCACCATGCGGTCCATCTGCACGGCGGTTGTGAAAGGCAGCAATGCCGTGACTGACTCTGAGGCAAAGTTGGGGAAGGGATAATGGACTGGTTAACGAACACCATGTTTGACCTGTGATGGGTAGCCGATGCGCAGGACACTCCGCGCCCCTACGTCGGGGAGGCAGTCAGAGACTAGAGCATGATGCTCTGATTTTTTCGCGCGCGCTGCCTGTTTTTCATGATACCGTTAACGCAGCGCAATACAGAGCGCGCAGTAGCATGGCTATCAGTTGTGGGGCGACGACAACCAGACGGAGACTACCATGCAGCCGTTTCCCTTAGATCGGGCTTTTACTTGGTTGGAATCTGGGCCGGTAACGCTCGTGACGACGCATGACGATGGGCGCGATAACGTCATGACGATCACCTGGACCATGGTACTGGATTTCGACGCACGTTTTGCGATCACCACTGGTCCGTGGAATTACTCATGGAAGGCGATTGAGAAAACACGCGAATGCGTGCTCGCCATTCCATCTGCTGACATGCTCGATACTGTCGTGGGGATCGGCCTTTGCTCCGGCAAAGATACGGACAAGTTCGGGAAATTTGGGATTGCGCGCAGCAAGGCTGATAAAGTTAAAGCCCCGCTGCTTGATGCGTGTCTGGCGAATATCGAATGTCGCGTTATCGACATCATTGAGCAGTATGACATTGTCATCCTTGAAGGGGTCGCAGCTCATATTGACCCGCATCGCAAAGGGCGGTCACTCCTGCACGCCATTGGCGATGGCACCTTTGTGACCGATGGCCCTGCGCTGGATCGGCGCATGATGATGCGCCCAAAACTGCCGCCAAGTGTTCTGACACATAAATTGTAAGCCCCTTCCTGAGGAAGGGGCTTTCTGAGAGACATAGGGTCATTACTGGGCGAGTGGATAATCGGTATAGCCTTCTGCCCCTTGCGTGTACCAGGTGCGAATATCGTCTTTGTTCAAAGGAAGGTTGTCTTGCAGACGATGTACCAGATCTGGATTGGCAAGGAACGGCCGACCGAATGCAATGGCGTCAGCAACACCTGTTGCGACCGTTTCAATCGCTTCGTCCCGTGTGTAATCCTGATTTAGAACCAATGGTTTTGTAAAGACTTTGCGGATCGGACCATGGAGCTTTGGCTGATCGGTTTTGCCGAATGTGCCATGAGGACCGGGCTCGCGCAGTTCGAGAAAAGCAATATCAAGATCGTTCAGAAGCTTCGCGGCAGGCACAAAAACCTGCTCGGGATGACTGTCTATGCAACCTTGTGTGTCACCGTTGGGGGAAAGCCTTACAGATGTCCTGTCCGCGCCAATCGTAGCAATCACCCGTTCGGTGACTTCACGCAGAAAGCGAATACGGTTTTCTGGAGAACCACCATATTCGTCAGAACGATGGTTGGTGCCATCCCGTAGGAATTCATCAATCAGATAACCGTTGGCTGCGTGAATCTGAACACCGTCAAAACCCGCGTCCAGAGCATTGCGCGCGGCTTTTTCGTAATCGTTCAGAATACGGGCAATGTCATCCTTGGTAAGGGGACGGGCTACTTCAGGCGCCTGTTTGCCATCATACGTATGAAGTGGTTCGGGCGCTTTTGTGGCAGAAGACGATACAGGCTGTTGGCCTGTTACACTGGAATGTACCATGCGCCCCATATGCCAGAGTTGGGCTACGATCTTTCCGTCTTTGGCGTGTACAGCAGCAGTAATCGGCTTCCAGGCTTCCACCTGCTCCTGTGACCATAGGCCCGGCGCATAGGGCCATCCAAGACCTTCCCGACTGATCCCGGTTGCTTCCGAGATAATCAGGCCTGCGGTGGCGCGCTGTGCGTAATACTCGGCCATAATGGGGGTCGGAACATGCTGGCGGGTGCCTCTGGCGCGTGTCAGCGGTGCCATGAGAATTCTGTTTTTGGCGTAAATGCTTCCCAATTTAATTGGCTCAAACAGGCTAGGCATGACAGATCCTCCCTAAAAGACGCAGTCCCTATGAATTGGGGAAGCCTTACGTGGATTACAACAGGAGGCTTCCTCGCCACCAGCTTGGGTCGTGTATGGGCATTCGTTCTATGCTACATTTTGGAGAGGAAATCTGTCGATCCACGAGTATGTAAAGCGGATCGACAGGTAAAAATCGCCAGCTCATTGATTGGAGAGCCTGATCTGGCAGATGGCAGGTTTCTGTGCAGATCACGGGCGAATGCTAACGGACATTATGGGGTAAACTGCTCCCCGACCATTTCCTCGCTTTTAGCCCATAGGGCCTCAGCATGTGCCGGATCAACGGCATAAGCACGGACACCCCCGTCAAGCAGCCCTTTAGGTGCATCATTGGGAATGACCGGCGCGACATGGCAGTCCTCGCAATAATGTCCGCCTACCGCATCGGCGGTAGCAACGACGCCTGCCCACACCGAGGTTGCAGCGCCCTGAGGGACTGTTTTGAACTCAAATGGCGGTTTACCCTCAGCCGCCGCCTGAGAGTTGATCTGCGTTACCATTGCCTCTAATGCGCCCTGGGGCAGATAACGCACGAGTTCCGTCAGGATCGCGCCGGGATGCACTGCAGTGGCCCGTATGCCCTGCGCCCGATGCCGGGCATCGAAAGCAACCGCGAACAGGATATTGGCGGTCTTTGACCGGCCATAAGCAACCCAAGGATCGTACGGCGTGTGTGCGAAGTTTGGATCGGCGAGATCAACATCGGAAAAGCGATGCCCGGCTGAGGAAAGGTTGACCAGACGGGAGCCCGCCCGCAGCAGGCCAGCAATCCGGTTGACTAGCACGAAATGCCCTAGATGATTGGTGCCGAACTGTGTTTCAAACCCATCCTTCGTCTGCCCGAAGGGAGTGGCCATCACACCGGCATTGGCAATGACCAGATTAAACGGCTTGCCTGCTGTGTTCAGATGGTCCGCGGCAGCGCGCACGCTTGCAAGGTCCGCAAGGTCAAGTTCAAGCAGTTCAAACGATCCACCGCTTTTTTGGGCGTCTGTTCGGACCTGTGCGGTTGCGTGTTCCGCTTTTGTAAGGTTGCGTACAGCCCCTACAACCGTGGCCCCGCGGGCTGCCAGCGCACGGGCTGTCTCAACGCCAAGGCCTGCTGAAACACCGGTCACGAGAACGCGCTTGCCGGTAAGGCAAACATTGTGCAGGACGTCCTCAGTTGTGGAAGTTGCGCCAAACTGCTGTGTCATAGTCTGTGCCATGATAGGCCTCCAGCATGAAAGGGAACGCCGTTCCTTGTGGGAAGGGCGCCTAAGGAGTTATGTGGAAGCATGCTCCGCTTATTTATATACGGAGTATTCCTCCGTTTAACAAGAGGGAAAGACGTGAAAGAGGACCAGATGCGCCGCCGCAGGCCACGTAGCGATGGACGTAAAAATCGTGAACGCTTGCTAGAAACGGCCAGAACCGCTTTTGGGGCAGGCGAAATCGACATTCCTCTTGATGAGATCGCTCGGCGCACCGGCGTGGGAATTGGTACGCTTTATCGGCATTTTCCCAATCGCGATGCTCTGATCGAGGCTGTCTATCGTGATGAACTGAATAGGCTCGCTGTGGCAGCTACCCATCTGGCAGAGACGCAGCCGCCTGTCGAAGCGCTGCGCGTATGGTTGATTCTATTCGTTGATTATATTGCGACCAAGCAGGTCATTGCCCCCGCGCTGAACAGCCTCCTCGGCGGAACAGATGAAATCTATGCGGACTCCCGCACCGTTCTTACTGCTGCGATTGACGGGCTTGTTGCCCGTGCCATGGCAAGCGGAGACATTCGTCCTGATATTGAGCCGGTGGATCTGCTGTGCGCCCTCGGTGGCATTTCGAACTACGCCACAGGCCCCGGCTGGGAGGCGCGTGCGAAGCGCCTCGTTGATGTTCTGATTGTGGGTTCGCGCCCATAAGGTAGAGCAGGCAGCGTTGCACAGAACTATCGATCAAGAGTTCGCTCCTCCCTTCAGATCACAAGGCAGGATGGCGGGTGGACGCTGCCGATATCGGCTTGTAAGGAAATATGTAGAATATAAGCTTTTTCGTATCGTATTCCGGGAGTAGACAATGCCCAGCATAAGCCCGTTTGCCGGTAAGCCGGTCGATCCGGCCCGTCTTGTCGATATAGACGCCCTACTTGACGCCTATTATATTCATAAGCCTGACCCCGCCATTGCAACGCAGCGTGTGGCATTCGGCACATCGGGGCATCGAGGCTCCTCCCTGACCACCAGCTTCAATGAAAACCACATTCTGTCCATCAGTCAGGCGATTGCCGACTACCGCAAAGAGGCAGGCATTACCGGGCCGCTCTTTATCGGCATAGACACGCATGCGCTGTCACGGCCTGCGTTAAAATCCGCACTGGAAGTGTTTGCGGCCAATGGTGTGGAAGTCCGCATTGATGCGCAGGATGGCTATACCCCCACGCCTGTTATCTCGCATGCTATTCTGACTTATAACAACGGTCGTAGCAGCAGCCTGGCTGATGGTGTGGTCATTACGCCGTCTCATAATCCCCCTGAAGATGGCGGCTATAAATACAATCCCCCTCACGGTGGTCCGGCTGATACCGACATCACCAAGGTGGTGGAAAGCGCAGCCAACAAGTACATGGCCACGAACATGGACGGCGTAAAGCGCATCAATCATGAAGAGGCGTTGAAGGCTCCCACCACAAAACGACATGACTACATCACCCCGTATGTGGACGATCTGGCTGCCGTGGTGGACATGGATGTTATTCGTGAATCCGGCGTATCCATCGGCATCGATCCGCTGGGGGGAGCCGCCGTGGATTACTGGCAGCCTATCATCGACAAATACGGCATTAACGCCACGATTGTCAGCAAGGAGGTGGACCCGACCTTCCGCTTTATGACGGCCGACTGGGACGGAAAGATCCGTATGGACTGTTCATCCCCTTATGCTATGGCGCGTCTGGTCGGGATGAAGGATAGGTTCGACATTGCTTTCGCCAACGATACCGATGCCGACCGTCACGGCATTGTGTCGGGTCGGTACGGGCTTATGAACCCCAATCACTACCTGTCCGTTGCGATTGAATACCTGTTCAAAAACCGCCAAAACTGGAACGCCAGTGCGAGTGTGGGCAAGACGGTGGTCAGCAGCGGCATGATTGACCGCGTAGCGGAGGAAATTGGCCGCAAGCTGGTGGAAGTGCCTGTTGGGTTCAAGTGGTTCGTTGATGGACTGTTCCATGGCACGCTGGGCTTTGGGGGGGAAGAAAGCGCAGGGGCGTCCTTCCTGCGGCGTAATGGCGCAGTATGGAGCACAGACAAGGACGGTATCATCCTTGGTTTGCTGGCGGCCGAAATTACGGCCCGTACCAAGCATACCCCCGGTGCTGCATATGAGGACATGACCAAACGCCTCGGCACACCGTACTACGCACGTATAGATGCTCCGGCCAATCCGGAACAGAAAGCTATCCTGAAAAACCTGTCACCTGAGCAGATTGGCATGACTGAACTGGCAGGGGAGCCGATTGTCAGCACTCTGACCAATGCACCAGGTAATGGGGCAGCCATTGGCGGTCTTAAGGTGTCAGCCAAGAATGGCTGGTTTGCTGCCCGTCCATCGGGCACGGAAAACGTCTATAAAATCTATGCTGAAAGCTTTAAAAGCGAAGCGCATCTCAAGGCTATTCAGACCGAAGCTCAAGCTGCGATTTCTGCCCTGTTCGCCAAAGCGGCAGAGAAAAAGACGGACTGATTTCAGCAGAAGTCCCCATATCCCATCACTGTGGTATGGGGTACGCCGCCCACCCGTTATGAGCAGACGGCATTTTTGACGGGTATCTTAATAGGGGCATTCCTGCTTAAGCGAACTGCCTCCTGTTCAGCATTATCCGTCGTTTACCAACTATAACCTATGCTGGCCTGTGCGTTACGGCGCTCCCCATAATAGCAGAATTCCTGCCCGTAGGACGCATAGGCAAGGCAGTTGGCGATAAACTTCTTGTCAAAAATATTCCGCACGCTGGCAGCAACATTCCAACCGTGAAGAGAAGACGAAAGGTTGGACAGGTCATAGCGAACAGTCCCGTCAAACTGTGCATAGTTGGGAACCCACACGCTACCGTAGGATGCTTCCCCCCCATATGCTTTTGCTGTGTAACGCATGCCGCCGCCAAAACCCAGACCTTTGACTGGCCCAGAAGGCATGGTGTAGTAGGCAAACAGGGATGCATTGCCTTTGCCGGACTGGATAAGCGGTTTGCCAGTAGAATCGTCTTGTACTTTCTGAATACTGACAGCAGCCGTTACAACAAAATTTTTGTAAGGTTCGGCATGGGCTTCAAATTCGAAGCCATCAGAATGCACTTTCCCACTTTGCGTGCTGTATCCATAGTTGCCGACTGACACGAGGACATTTGTTTGTTCGATATGGAACCCTGCGGCCGTAAACAGAACAGATGTATTGGGTATCTGGTATTTTAATCCGCCTTCAAGTTGCTTGCCGATGCTGGGATCAGCCTGATGGAGTGTTGCTCCGCCATCATTTGAAACAATGCCAGATTGAGGCTGGAACGATGTTGAGTAGCTGATATAGGGGGCAAGCCCGAATTTGAAGTGATACAGGCCGGATGCGCGCCATGTTATTTGGCTAGGGGTTTGGCGCGTATCTGTTTGTGAAAGATGCTCGACCTGATGGGACCGGTACCAGTCATTCCGCAGGCTTCCGGTTAGCACCAGACCGCCCCATTTTATTTCGTCCTGACCATAGACCCCGATCTGATGAGAGTCTGTTGTATAGTTAACGTATGGACTCATAGCTGGAATATCCATCCGATAGTCAGGATGGAATACATTCATGTCTGGCGCACTACCATAAAATCCGGCTTCTGTAGCGTGCTGCTGCATGTAATCAAACCCAAACATCATAGCATGGGTTAATGGGCCAGTGCGCACATGCCCTTTGAACTGACTGTCAAACGCCAGGTTATGGGTATGTTCGTTTGTGCCAAAAGCATAACGCGGCAGGATACCGGCACTTTCATTGCTATAAAATCCTGCGTCATACACGCTGCGATAAATGGTCTTGATGTCATCATAGCGCCCGCGTGACGTAAAGCTCCATTGGCTGTTGAAGTCATGGTTGAAGATGTAGGTTATTGCACCCTGTTTACGGTTGAATTTTTCAAAAGACGTGTCACCGTCATAAAAATCTCTTGGCAAATAACCAAAGGATGCACGTTTGAGCGAGCCGACCAGTGGTACGCCACCATATGTACCGTTTTCTGGATCGTACTGATAATTGCCCAAAAGCGTCAATGTTGTCGGACCATCCCCCCCGAAAGTGAAGGATGGGCTGATGCTGAACCGACGGCTACCCGTGCGGGCCAGTTGGCTATGTTGCCCATTGACGGTTCCATAAAGCCGGTAGCGCACCATGCCATTATCTGTGGCATAGCCGCCGACATCTGCATCCACACGATAAAGGTCAAACATGCCGCCTGTTGTGTTAACGCCCCCATAAAAACGCTGGCTTGTTGGCAGCTTACTGGATAGGGCGGTTAGCCCACCCGGGCTTGACTGCCCATAGAGCGCCGATGCCGGACCACGCAGAATTTCTATCCGTTCGAGCCGCGACGTATCGGTCTGGGCCACAGCGTAGCCAGTTGGGCTATCCTGCAACCGCAATCCATCCAAAAATGTGGGGACAGTAAACCCACGTATTGCAAACTGGTCGTACCGTGTTCCTACGCCACCGCCGCGTAGATCTGGTGTAACGCCAGGCGAATACCGCACGGCTTGGTTGAGGCTGAGCACGCCTCGAATATCCATTTCGTTCCGGGTAACAACCGTAACGGACTGAGCCGTTTCCACCAGTGGTGTGTCAGTCTTTGTTGCCGAAGACGCAATGGTAGAGGTTCTGCGGCCTTTAACTTCGAGCTGCTCGGTTTCCTCCGCGTTGCGGGCAGTCTGTTTTTTAGTGGTTACTTTTGTAGCCCCATGGGGAGCAGCTTTGTCATCTTGCCCAGCTGCCAGTGCGGGTGTGCTGATGAGAAGAGAGAAGGAAAGGGCGCAAAGCGCTCGGCTACGGTGCATGATTTGTCCATAGATCTGGCAGGTGGCATTCAACTTACTCGTGCGCATTAATAGAAATGAGAATCAGTTGCAAGTTAATCGCCATATCGTTACGGATGATTAATCTTGAGCAGCAGGCAGCGTGATTGCGCCGTCAGAATGCAAGTGTCTCATGGGGCGATGGTCGCACTCTGTTTGTGTTAGGAGGCTAGGTCTGACCTCTTCATACTTTTTGCGTAAAGATGGATGGCCTGATTGACCCGTGAGAGCATAAAAATGTGGGCAGATCATTCTCTCTTGTCGCATATCGCTCTAGCGGGACGGCACATGACAATTCTCATGGTGCTGAGTTTGGCGGGCATGGCGTAATTTGAAGAATGAACCCGGAGCGAACGGATGACTAAACAGGATGCCTCGCTGAATATGAAAAGAGTAATTCTTGGTCTGATTGCTTTTTGGGGGGCTGTGGTCGGCGGAACTTGTTTGTTCCCCGTGTGGTCAAGCGCAGCACAGGGCACAGACCTAGCTGCTCTACCTGTCGTAAAGCCCGTCATGTCATGTGAGGCGCTCGGCAATGTCGATGTGGCACATGCCATCAGGGCCGAGGTGCATGACCAGAAGGCGACCTTCTCCCAAACGCCAAAGGGTAAATTCTGTAAGGTTACGGGGCAGATCGCGCCTGCTATTTCCTTTGAGGTCGATCTACCTATGGAGCGCTGGACCCAGCGGTTTCTACTGGGTGGTTGTGGCGGCCTGTGTGGGATGACGCATGTGGGTGTCAGTAACGCAGGGGCGTGCTCCCCGGCACTAAATGGCGAATTCGTGATGGCAGCGGATAACATGGGCCATACCGGTTCCATGATGGGGCTGGCGCAGGGCGAATTTGGCAAGAGCCCGCAACAACGCATTGACTTTGCTTATCGCGCCAACCATGTCACCACACTGGCCGCCAAAGCCCTGACAGCGGCTTTCTACGGGCAAGCTCCAAAATATTCCTATTTTGTCGGCTGTTCCGATGGTGGGCGTGAGGCGCTGATGGAAGCTCAGCGCTATCCCGAGGATTTTGACGGTATTTCCGCTGGTGCTCCAGCTGCCTTGTTTACCGTGCAAAATTCCTTCTACCACGCGTGGAATGTACGCGGGAACCAGCGTGCCGATGGTACCAATATTTTGCTGCAAAGCCGCGTGGGCGTGCTGCATGATGCCGTCATCCGTCATTGCGATACGCTTTCGGGTGTGAAGGACGGCCTTCTTGAAGACCCTCGCACCTGCCATTTTGATCCCGCATGGGTGCAGTGCCCGGCAGGCCAGCGCGATACATTGCATTGCCTGACGGCAGAGGAAACGCAGGCAGCGCTGCGGCTTTACAAGGGGGCAACGGATGCAGCGGGACGTCCCTACATTATTGGTGGTCCATTGCCGGGGTCGGAGTTGCAATGGGCGCTGCCTTCCACAGCCCGTGGAGAGTCCATGAGCAAGGGCATTGCTGCTTCCGCCATTGCCTATGTTATTCCGCTACAGGTGGATGAAAAGGCGGCAGATCTGACACGCTTCCATTTTGATGACGCATCCTTTGCCCGCATGACCGAACTGGCGCCGCTGTATAATGCCGAGAATACGAACCTTCGTCCGTTTCACAAGCATGGTGGCCACCTTATCCTGTGGCATGGGCTGGCGGACCAATCGATTTCGCCACTGAATACCATTGCGTATTATCAAGGCGTGCAGCAGGAAATGGGAGCGAAACAGACCGACAGTTTCCTGAAATTCTATCTGCTGCCCGGTGTGGGGCATTGCGGCAATGGCGAAGGCTTTCCTCAGGTGGATTTTCTTTCCCCGCTTATGGCTTGGACGGAATCTGGTATTGCGCCTAACGCTATTCTTGCGGAAAAGACAACACTGGGTGATGGGCGGCCGATGGGACCGCCGCTCGGCGGGCATGGTAAACCACCGGCTGGTGGGCAGATTCACATGGCCTCTATGCCCAGCCAGCCTTATGCTCGCCCCAATGCCGTGGCGATCGCGAGCCGGCCAGTCTATCCCTATCCGTATATTGCTCAGTATGGAGGGGCAGGAGACGTGAATAATGCGGAGAATTACCGGCCCGTGATGTCTCCTGTATCCCTGCCCATGATGTTTGCGAGCCATGCCGCATCACTGATCGGTCCGGACAATCAAAAGCAATATGGCGTTAAAGGTGGAAAACTTGTGATAGAAAACGCGCAGTAACCAGAGCAGCTCTCTGCTTGGTAGTAGATGCCAAGCAGAGACGTCGCCTTTTCAAACGCTGCAACATACCCCATCCAGCAATACGTTTAATGCGGCTCTAATTGGTTCTGGCCCGACTTTGTCTTCAAGAAGCTGGCCATTGATCGCAAGCATGGCCAGGCCATGCACCTGTGCCCAGCTTGCTGCCGCCTGTGCAGCTATCTCACCCTGCCGAAAGCTACCATCTCGCTGACCTTTTTCCAGAAGTTCCAGAAGAATTCCGAATGTGCTCATGGCGGCATCATGTAACTGGGGATCCACAGTTTTGTCCGCATCAGAACTGAACATCAGGCAATAAAGGCCAGATTTGCCGCTTGCAAACGCAATGCAAGCCTGTGCCACAGCTATAAATTGCATACGTGAGGAAGATTGCGCCGAGGTCATTGCATTCCTCATGGTCTTTCCAAGCTGGACAAAGCCAATCCGAGCCAGTTCGCGCAGAAGTTCTTCACGGTCGCGAAAATGCTTGTAAGGCGCTGCATGGCTGACACCAGTCCGCCGAGCAACCTCCCGCACTGTAAAGGTCCAGTTTCGGTCTTCGTCCAGCATGGTAAGAGCAGTTTCGATCAGGGCATGGCGCAGGTTGCCATGGTGGTACGGCCGATCTTTCATATCACTCATCTGTGAGACTCATGTTTACAAGAGAAACTTTCATTGACGTCCGCGCGCTATTGTCCATAGTCTGTCTTTATATGTTTCTCATGTAAACATGGAGGACGCAATGTCCGATACTGTTTCAGCGAATGCAGTCCCCACGGATCTACATCGTATTCTTGACCGTCAGCGTGCTGCGTTCCTGCGCCTCGGCCCACCGGACCTCAAACAGCGTCGCGCAGATTTACGCCGCCTTAAAGCTGAGGTCTTGAAGCGGAGAGGGGAGATTATTCACGCTCTAAAAGTAGATTTCGGGCAGCGGTCAGAGCGAGAAAGCGCCATTGTCGAACTCATCCCGCTGGTGCAGTCGATTAATTACATGATCCGTCATCTCGGGCGCTGGCTGAAGCCGGAACGGCGGCACGTAACAGCCTATTTCCAATTTGGTCGCGCATGGGTAGTCCGTCAGCCAGTTGGGGTTGTGGGCATTATCGCTCCGTGGAATTACCCGGTTGCCCTCGCTCTTGTGCCGTTGGCCACGGCCATTGCCGCAGGCAACCGTGCGATGCTTAAACCATCGGAACTCACACCGGCCACGGCAGAAGTTATTACGAAGGTCGTTCAGGCCGCTTTCCCGCCAGAACAGGTCTCCGTCATTACAGGAGATGCTGAAGTAGGAGCGGCGTTCTCAGCCCTGCCGTTTGACCATATTTTTTTCACGGGCAGCACGGCGGTCGGAAAAAAAGTTGCAGCTTCAGCCGCCCGTAACCTGACGCCAGTTACACTCGAACTCGGCGGTAAATCACCCGTAGTAATCGAACCCGGTTTTGCCATGCAACGGGCGGCGGAGCGCGTAGCATTTGGTAAGCTTACCAATGCCGGACAGACCTGCGTCGCGCCCGATTATGTGTTGCTGCACAAGGATGATCAGGATGCTTTCGTCCGCGCTTATCAGAATGCTGTAAAAAAGCTTCATCCCTTGGGTTTCGCTGGATCGCCCGATTACACAGCTATCCTCAACCCGCAACATTATGAACGGCTGAGCCGTTTGCTCCGTGATGCCGAAGAACATGGCGCGCAAGTCCTCCGTTTGGGTAGCGATGCACTAGACAGCCATGTCCTTGCTCCTGTCCTGCTCCTGAATGTTACGCCCCAGATGGCGGTCATGCAGGAAGAAATTTTCGGCCCCATTCTGCCTGTGCTCACATATAGTCATCTTGATGAAGCTATTGCGTTCATTAACGCGCGCCCCCGACCTCTGGCATTGTATTACTTTGGAGAGGAGTGGGTTGAGCAGAACAAACTGCTGAAGCACACAGTTTCAGGGAATGTAACCATCAATGGTACATTGCTGCATTACGCGCAGGACGATCTGCCTTTTGGCGGCGTAGGAGAAAGCGGGATAGGGGCTTATCATGGCAAGGAAGGCTTTATTGCGCTTACGCACCCACGCGGAATTTACAAACAAGGTCGTATTAACATGAGCACGCTTCTTTACCCACCCTTTGGAAAACTAACCGACATCATAATAAACTTTATTTTGCGGTAAGAAAATTTTGTGCCTTGCAATCTGTTTGGCTGGTATTGTTTGACCCAAACTGATCCAGAGACAGATTGCCCTTTTTAGATTGCGGGGGAGAAGGCTGTTCGGCCTGCGCTTTGCAATACGGCATCAGCTTGTGGTGTATGCACTCGCCCGCACAAAACATTGCGATAATGGCGCTCCAACGGATTATCTTGGCTAAGACCCGGATTACCTGTCACTTCAACTGCGCGTGCTACTGCGGTTATGGCATTCTCCGTCACCAGTCTTTTGACCTGGCCTGAGTCCGATAGGCTGAGTGTCTGGTTTTCAGCTTTTGTCAGGGCCAATTCTAACAATGCTTCATTGGTTAAGAGTAGTCCGTCAATTTCGCCGAGCACGGTATGGAAGCGAGGCAGTGTGGAAAGAGGGCGGCCCAAGGCCGAAGGTACTCGTTCTTCAAGAAACCCGATTAACCAGTCACGCGCTGAATGGGCTATTGCGTTATACAGAGCAGGAATAACAACAGTATGCCATGTTGCTAAAATAGGCGTTTCCGGGTTTTGTCCATTTTCGTGAAAATTGATCAGATAGCGCTCGGGGATTTCAACATCTTCAAAGATGATTGTATCACTGCCAGTTGCGCGCATTCCCATGTGATGCCAGCTTTTTTTAATCCTTATTCCCGGTAAAGACAAGGGGACGAGAATCTGTCCGACGCGGGGTGTTTCCTCTTCTGTTGCGCCCCATACGACGCCCCAATGCAGAGCAGATGACCCTGTTGAGAAGATTTTTCGACCAGACAGAACATAACGGTCCCCTTGGCGACGTACCCGCGTTGCTGGTATTCCGCCTCGGGCAGGGGTTCCAAGCTCGGGTTCGACCCGCAATGCGTTGACCAGAGCACCAGAGCGGATGACGGAATCAAGCACTTCATCACGCACATTATCTGGCCATGTTTCTGACAACAGAATAGCGACTGTCTGCAAATACTGCATAGCGAGTATCAGCGCGGTGGACGGATCTCCTTTTGCGACTTGCGATACAATTTGCGTGATCTGGCGTAGGGTAATGCCTTGTCCGCCCCGGTTTGGAGGCAAAGTTAGGCCAAGATAGCCTGCCTTGTGTAAGTCTGACAGATTGTCAAAGTTGATCTCGCCTAAACGATCCGATTCAGCTGCCCGGGATGCAAATCGACGCACGAGCTCTTCTGGAACATCCAGATTGATAGCGGGTGCCTCTGTCATGCGATTTCCGTCCATAGAGAGATCTCCTTATTGCATCTTCAGTGCGTCAGATTTTGTTCGAATGCATCACTCAAATCATCTTTACGGGTGATGAAACCTGCGGATTTGTAAGTGTCGAGTACTTCTTTTTCTGCCTGAATTACATCTGGCGTGACAGGTGCAGGAACGGCAATGAGTTTTTGAGCAACAGAGATTGCCACATCTTCAGGCAGTCCTGTCTGTCGGGCGAGAATATGCGAATAGTCGGTTTGGTGCCTCGTGCCCCAGTTATAAGCTGTGGTCATACGGCGATAAAAATCAGCCAGAATCAATTTCTTTCTGGCAAGAGCATCCGTGTTCGCTACAAAGAAACTGTTGTTCGGCATCAGCCCCGCTGCGTCTGTTATGATATGCCCATGCCCGGATATGACAGCGAGGGATATGTATGGTTCCCATGTTGACCATGCGTCGACGCGGTTTGTATCCAATGCCGCTTTTGCCTGTGCGGGTAAAAGGAACACAATGTGGGGCGCAGGCGCAGGTATGGCTCCAATGGCAAGAAGGCGCAGTAGAAGGAGATGCCCGACCGACCCTCGCCCCGTCGCTATACGTTTGCCTGACAAATTCGCTGGCGAAGAAATAGGTGACCCAGCCGCCCCCACAATGGCGGTAGCGGAACCTGCTCCACGTGGAGGAATGACCCATGCGGCCTTAATAGGTAGGCCAGATCCCCATGCAAAAAGGAAAGGGCCATCTCCTGCAATGCCAGTATCAACCGCTCTCGCACCAAGGGCCTGAAGAAGAGGGGCGGCCGCCTCAAACTCAACCCAACGGATATGATAAGGCAAATCCTTAGCGGCCCCTGCGGCCTCCAACAAAGCTTTTTGCTGCCCTTTTTGGTCTGCCACAATCAGTTCATCTTCAGCTTGCGCTGGCATGCTGAGCAATATCGGTAGCAGTAAGGCACCTAGCAGCGTGCAGATACACCGCAAGCTCTTATGTATCTGTAGATGATGTAAAAATGGTTTCATCACACCAAAACCAACCACGAAATTTCGTTAATTTCAATTAAAACACGAAAATGTAGGATATTAATATATTTAACATAATTTAATGACGTATATATGAGAGGGTGATGGAGAAAAAATTTCCAGTTGTGGAGGCACAAGGGAATGTCCAGCACAATCCTGCACAATACGCACCAGCCTGTTTCCCGCTTTAAACGGTCGATTGGTATCCGATTTCCTCCTTATGCGGTGGGCTGGATGGGGGGGAGGCGTCTATTGCACAATCTTGCCCGTTATTTGTCCCCCCTTGTGCTCATTGTTTTATGGCAGGTTGCCTGTTCGACTGGTCTCCTTTCCACGCGTTTGGTCGCGTCTCCTGCGCAGATCGTAGGAACAGGTTGGGGGCTTGTGCTGGATGGCACATTGCCGACTAATCTGGGCGTGTCTCTGCTCAGGGCCGCTACGGGGCTTTCTCTGGCACTTTTAGCCGGAACCAGTCTGGCTTTGATCTCGGGGCTTTCCCGTATTGGGGAAAATATTGTGGATGCCCCCCTCCAAATCCTGCGGACACTGCCTGTTCTCGCGCTCGTTCCCTTATTTATTTTATGGTTTGGAATAGGAGAAACGCCAAAAATTCTTCTGGTGGCGTTGGGTTCCACATTCCCTATTTATTTGAATTTGTATAAGGGCATCCGCACTATTGACCCCAAACTGATTGAGATGACCCGTACGCTACGCCTTTCTCGCATCCAGACAATTCGGAATGTTATTTTGCCAGGAGCCCTGCCGGATCTTCTGGTCGGTATTCGGTTTGCTGTCGGTATTTCATGGTTGATGCTTGTTGTTGCCGAGCAGGTGAATGCTGATAGCGGCATTGGCCATATGATGATGGATGCTCAGGATTTTCTGCGCACGGACATCATTTTTGTTGGCCTTGCCATATATGGTTTTCTGGGGCTGATCTCGGATCAATTTGTGCGTTTACTTGAACGATACGCTCTTGTCTGGCGTCCCGTTCATTTATCCGGAGGGGCGGGAAAGTGATGAACAGTATTGTTATGGCATCTCCAGACCGGGCCTTTTTGCCCCCAGTTGTCAATGTCCAAAGTTTGAGCCGTCGTTTTGGGAACGGGCCACGAGTGCTGGACCAGTTGAACCTGAACATTGCTCATGGGGAGTTTGTTGCTCTGTTGGGGCATAGTGGGTCTGGAAAATCCACCTTGCTGCGTACACTGGCGGGTCTGGACCCGGTTACAGAAGGCAATGTCTCTCGTCCCACTGAAATTTCAGTCGTTTTTCAGGAAAGTCGCTTATTGCCGTGGAAAAAAGTATGGCAGAACATCACATTGGGACAGGACAATGCGACGCGAGAACAGGCATTGCCTGTTCTTGAAGAAGTCGGGTTAGGGCACCGGGTGGACGCGTGGCCATTGACTCTTTCAGGAGGGGAAGCGCAGAGAGCTGCGCTGGCGCGCGCGTTGATAAGAGAGCCGCGATTTTTAATGTTGGATGAACCTTTTGCAGCCTTGGATGCACTTACGCGTTTGCGTATGCAGGAACTGGTTTTTGCATTATGGCAACGCCACAAAAGTGCGGTACTTCTGGTAACACATGATGTGGACGAGGCTCTGTTGTTAGCAGATAGGGCTGTTGTGCTGGATGCCGGTCGCATCAAGGTGGAATTGCCAATATCTCTCCCACGGCCGCGTCGTCATGCTGACCTGGAGTTTGAGAGACTACGTTCTACGCTTTTAAGGCATTTAGGCGTTCAATAGGGGCCTCATAAGCGAACCCGAAACTGGGTTCGCTTATGCGATAGTTATAGAGTTTTATGGATAAGCCGTCCTTCAAACGCGATAGATGCAAGCGGAACACGGTTGGATGGCTGTTCTTTTGCCTGAAGATTTTCTGGGAGCTGCGAAACCTTCCCACGATGCCCAATAACAAGAGCAGCATGCACAATGTGGTCTTCTGGAAGTTCCAAACCAGCATGGGCAAGGCTTTTATCAAAACCACTCACTGGGCGAGCGAACCACCCGTTCTGGTTTGCCTGCAACTGAATCAGAATACTCGCGGCACCGGCATCAAAAGCGTGGCTGGGTAGCTCAACAGGCTCATCGGTGCTTGAACTGTCGATGACCGATCTGGATGCAATATAGACGATGGCAGAAGCATTTTCTGCCCATGATCGGTTGAAGGGAATAAACCATGACAGAAAACGCTCCCAATCAGGCGTGTTGCGATGGGCATAGATAAACCGCCAAGGCTGCGCGTTATAAGCCGAAGGTGCCCAACGTCCAGCGTCGAGAATACTCAGGAGCTCTGCTTGTGTTATTTCATCAGGAGTGAAGGCTCGAGGGGACCAGCGGTTGAGGATGAAAGGGGCAACTGTTGGAGCTGCTTTACGGTTAATGGATAAGGACATCGGATTTGCGTTTCCCAGAGTGAATTGTGCAGGATTAGAATTTGTGCAAACGCTACCAAAATGACGGTAAGCTTGGCGTGGCATTCCTCTTGGGTTCACAAAATTCCTCCTGAACGGTAGGAACTTCATTTTGGACGAGTATCTTATCTTTCTGATAACGAGAAATTTTAAGTGATTGAGTGTGTGGATTTAAACAGTAATAAATTTTTGAATATTCATTAATATAATAAGATTTTCCCAAATATTTTATACCGAATTCCACATTCATTTATCCCGATAAAAGTGGAAACAATGCATTGGAAAAGACCTGTTCCAGAGTAAGGTTGGGAGTAATCAGACCCTGCTGAATAAAAACATCAGCAACGGAGAGAGCGCTTTGAATGTCATTGGCATTCCATGGGCGGGGAGAGTAGGCACGGTTCTGTTCGTTCAAGTCCCGAAGAACAATGCCTTCTGGAACTTGAATGACTGGTGCAACAACTTTGGCCCATTGCGGCTTGTTTTGTGTCAGGCGTGCATAGGCTTTGCCAAGGCGCAGTATGTAATCTGCGGCTGCGGCCTGAAAAGCAGGATTGGAAAGTTTTTCAGGATTAGCACCAATAAAATAATGTCCTGACAGAATCTTTTCCGCACTTTCCAGAATACGTGCAGATCCATCGGCTTGCAGCAACGGGATAACATACCCATAAGTTGCCCACGCATCGAGACTGCCGGATTTAAATGCCGTAAGCCCTTGGCTCATGCCTAAAGGCACTGGTTTTATATCTGCAAGCGTCAGACCAACCTGCTGGAGCATCCGGATTAGAAAGTAATGGGCCGTTGTGGAGCGGATGTAACCAATTTTCTTACCGCGTAGGTCGGCAAAAGAACGCACTGTCGAGTTGGTTGGAACAACAACGGCCTGATTAGTCGTGGGACCATCCATGGTGGCAACAACTTTTACATTTGCTTTTGCGGCGGCAATAAAAACGAGAGGAATTTCGCTCCAGCCACCAAGGTCAATGGCATTGGCATTGATCGCCTGTGCAATGAGATTGCCTGAATTGAATTCGCTGAATTCTACTTTATACGGAAAATCAGCAAGTCCTGTGGCAGGAAGAATTGTGGAATCCATCCCTCTAAAACTGGCAACACGCAGTGTTACAGAAGAAAAATCAGATGCAGAGGCTAGGCTTGTACTGAGCAGGCCCGCATTACCTAAAAATGCAAGCGCTCCCAAACCGAAGTGACGGCGAGGTAGGTATTTTTGTAGGAAAATCATATATGTCTCGTCTGGACTGTTGTGGCCGATGTCATGGTGATTCTGTCACTATTCTTGATTTTCTAAGTATGAAAAATTCTTTTCCGTCATATTGGCGTTACTTTATAGATCCGAAAAAATGGAAGTTATTGTCAATTCTGCCTTTGATATTAGTTAATAGACGATATGACTCCGCTTGAGAGATACCGGAAAAGAAAGAACGTATCTGTTCTTCCTCTTTTTTACTCTTGCAGGCGAGACAGAAATAACAATGTATGTACAGCAAGGCACACTTTATTTTGAGCGTGTTGGAAACCGGCGTTTCCACGTCTCTTTCCTGTTTCAAACAACGTTCTGTGCTACGCTTTTCTTAATGTCTGCGCAGGAACTGTTGGCTGCGGAAATACGCCCCCAACCTTCATCGTCCACCGGAGTGGCAAGTAATAGGAGCATAACAAAAAAGCCGGGACGCTCGGTAAAGCCCCCGCGTGCTCTGTATGCCGCGGCACAGGGGGAAACAATTAGCGTATCAGGCAAAAACAGAACTGCTCACAAGGATGCAGTGCTGCAGAAAACACCGGCTTCTGCCTCGTTGCTCTCCGCAGCCCGACTGGAGCGTTTGGGTGTGCAGAGTACAAAGCAACTCGCCAGACTGACGCCCAATCTTTACATTCCCAATAATATGCCTGGCTATTCGGTAACAAATTACTTTATTCGCGGAATAGGCGAGATCGACCCTCAGGGCGAGCCTTCCGTGGGTACCTACATTGATGGTGTTTATTTGCCACGCAATATGGGGAATATGCAGGAGCTGCTTGATGTCGAAAATATTCAGATCGACCGTGGTCCTGTAACATCCCTCGGGCATCAGTCCGAAGGCGGAGCTGTTCACATCAATACCATTGTGCCAACAAACAAACGACGCGTTGTTGTACAGACTGGTTATGGTACCTACAACGAATGGCAGATTGCGTTAGCGGCTAGTGGCGCCATCCTGCGAGACAAGGTTTTTGGCAGCTTTGCCTTTGACCATCACGCACGTGGAGCCATCGACCACAATTACACGGTTGGCAAGGGTGTCAACAATATTGACTATACACAGGGGCGCGGAAAGCTCCGTTTTACACCCAATGAAAATTGGGACATCACATTGGCCTTTGATGGCACGGTCGACGGCAGCACAAACCGGGGTGCAGGCAATCTTTTGAATACTTACAAGTTTGGAAACTACAATCCTGCTTACCCAAAGAACAGTTATGCTGAAGTAGGATTTACCGGGAATATTCGTTATACAATATCACCACGTCTCACATTGTATTCAATTACAGGAATTCGTGGGTATAATGATAAAGGGATGTACGATAATTTTGGCGATATTTATTCAAGGTCATCCCAGCAGTTAATCTATAAGGATCGGATGTATTCCGAAGAACTGCGGCTGCATGGTGATTATGGGAAAGTCGATTTTAACGTCGGAGCCTACTTTTTATACGAGGATTGGTATACCAGCCGTAATGCGAACAACCCTTATGGTACACTGACGAACGACCCGGCACAAATACAGTATTTTCCGGTTAATGCAGTTATTGACCAGCTGAATCGGAACTGGGCAGTGTATGGAGAAGCACACTACCACATTACGCCTAAGCTGACTTTTACCGCAGGTTTGCGTTTTAACTGGGAAAACCACTCAAATTCCGAAACTCTCAGTTATCTTGCGGGTGGCAATCATATCACCACAGTGGCGAACCAGCTCTCAACCCTTCTTTTGTCCACCCCGGAGGGCGGCATAGCGTGGCAAACGGCTGCACAAGGGAGCTGGATACAACTTCTCCCCAAAGGGTCTCTTACGTGGCAGGCTCTGCCACAGCTAATGACTTATGTTTCCATTTCGCAGGGAGGAAAATCAGCGGGTTATGATTTCCGGGCGCAGTCTCCGTCTGCCAGTGGCAGCCTTCAGGCCTCTCTTCCCTTCCGACCAGAAATTGTTACGACGTACGAAGTCGGCGTAAAGTCCGACCCAATCCCCGGCCGCGTGCGGTTTAATGGTGCGCTGTTCTGGAATCAGTTCGACGATATTCAGTTAACCACAACCGACCCTTCCACTGGGCTTAGCCGCAGGTTTAATGCAGGGAAGGGGCATTCCGCTGGAGCTGAAATTGAAACGTCTGTAAAGATTACCCGCGATCTGGATCTGCATTATACTGCGTCCTATCTTTACTCAGTGTTGGACAAGTTCAAGGGGCAGGCCAGCCATATTACTCTAGCGGATGGGAGTGCTTACAACACAACACCCTATGCGGGTGCGCCGTTGCCATGGGCACCACGTTTTCAGACAGCTGGATCTCTGACATACCGTATTCCGGTCAATCTACCGGGGACGTTTCATATCGGTGCGGATGTATCTTTCCAGACCGGAATGCATACAACATCACTGGCCAACCCTCAGGATCGTATTCCTGCGCAGACTTATGTTAATGCCATGATGAGTTGGTCCAGCCCTGACTCACGCTGGCAGATACAGGCGCAGGCGCGGAATTTGCTTGATCGCCGGTACCTACAGGGCACATCCTTTGCACAGGGTAATGGTGTGCCTGTTTATTACACGGGTTATTTTGCCGACCCTCGCACCATTTATGTGACAGCCCGCTTTACGCTCTGAGAGCGGACATCACGGAGCCGCTGCAAAAAAGGGGAGAGTGATTAATCACTCTCCCCTTATCCGTTCACAGGTGTAGACACGTTATTCCAGAACAGAAAAGCCATGTGTTCCATCACGTTCCAGTTGTGCGACAAGCCCGAACTCCCAGTCCAGATAAGCCTGCATTGCCGTTTTGGCGTTATCCGTTCCTTCATAGGGGCGTTTGTAAGCATCAATGGGCTCGGAAAGGCTGTTCTTGTTTGAAAGACCGGTCTCAACTGGCCGTCCAGTAGCTTTCCAACCATTTGTACCGCCTTCCAGAATACGGGCAGCAATACCGACTTCCTGCAAATGCGCGGCGGCAATATGCGCGGCAAGGCCATCGGGGGAGGTCAACACTACGTCCTGCGCTTTATGCACGAGGTCATGAGCCGTGAGATTGGCAGGAATTATAAAAAAAGCCCCCGGAATATGGGCTTTATGGAAAACTGGGCTGGTTGCAAGGTCAAGCAGTAATGGTGGATTGGAACCAGAAAGTGCATCGGCCAGTTCGTCATTGGTGAGTGTGGGCACAGGAGGCAAAGAATGCACAGGGAATACTGGTTCTGGGCCGTAATTTTGCGGCACGTCTGACCAGTCATCAAGCACATAAACTTCCTGCCATCCTAACTGACTTAGCCAATGGCCAGCCATACGGGCGCGAACACCGTCTGTATCAGTCAGTACAATAGTGCCATGGCGGACACCAACCCATTCATCAGTCGCCTGAACCAACTGGCCCCCCGGTGCTGAGCGAAAACCAGACAGATGACCTGCTTCATATTCTTCTGGGGAGCGTACATCCAGACGATAGAGTGTGCGCTTTTGATCTTTTTCCAGCCCCCTCAACTGTTGTGGTGTGATAACCCGCACGCCTGTACGGTTCGCCAGTTCCTGTGCTTTCAGGCGAGCTTGTTTGTGGTTGCGGTCAGTAAGGCTATCTGCCTTTCGGGATGCCCCGTGTTCCAGTTCAAAACCGGCTAGTGTCCACCCGATTGTACCATTGCGCAGAGCAAAGACCGGGTTAGGGATGTTGGCGTTGACAAGCGACTGGGTGCCAATAATTGAGCGGGTGCGCCCAGCGCAGTTAATGATGACAGTTGTTTCTGGCGATGGGGCGATATCGCGGATACGTAGCGCCAATTCCCCTCCGGGCAAGGAGCGGCCACCGGGTATGGACATCACGTTGTATTCCATAAAGCGCCTCGCATCGAGAATGACCAGGTCATCCCCACGGGCAATATGGGCATGGACGTCTTCAGCAGGAAGGGAAGGCGTTTGCCGAACATGCTCGACTAGTTCCCCAAATGCTTTTGAAGGCACGTTCACATCGATAAACAGTTCGCCACCAGATGCACGCCAGCCATCTAGTCCGCCTGCAAGAACGGAAACGTTGGTGTATCCCAACCGTTGGAGGCGTGTGGCAGCGAGGTGGATTAGGCCTTCTCCATTATCATAAAGCACAATAGGAGCAGTATGGCGTGGGATAAGCCCTGCCACGCGTTCTTCTATGCGACCCAAGGGGAGATTAATGGCAAAAAGTGGATGCCCGGCTGCATAATGAGCTTCTTCACGCACATCAACAAGAGCAACTTCTTTCTTGTTCCGTAATTGCTCCCGGACAGTCTCGGAAGATGTTTCGGCAAGCAGGGTATTCCTGGGAGCAAGCGTGTTCATGCTGCTTTCCTTTCGCGGGAGCGATCCCACAGGTTGGGTATTTCTTCGTTGGAGTAACCGGAGATGAATGCCTTCTCTTGCCCGGTATCCGGGTCGTAGGTGGCACGGGCTACACCACCGATATTGGCGCCATAGACGTGAATGGAGATGGATGTCTGGTCATCAAAGGCATTTGCTACCAGATGATAGTCATTGACGTCCGGGGTTAAGATGGTGACTTCGCCTGGGTCAAGAAACCTTGTTTCTGTTGCGTGGAAATGGTCATCGGTGTCTCGCACAAATTGGGTCTCGCTTTCGCGTCCGCGCAGCATCCCAATGAGCCCCCACACGCGGTGGTCATGTAAGGGGGTTTTTTGCCCCGGTCCCCATACAAAACTGACAACCGAGAAGCGTTCAAGAGGGTCACAATGGAGCAGGTATTGGCTGTAACGCTCCGGGCTGGGGCGGGCGAATTCTTCTGGTAGCCAGTCATCCCGCGAGATCAGCTTTTCTAAAAGAGAGGCCCCCTTGGTCTGGAGTGCCAGTGTAGGAAGAGGGGAGTCATGTATTCTCGTGAATTCTACAATGAAGTCACGCAGTGGAGAAATTGCGGTCATGGTTTTCTCACATTCACGTTGGAGAAATTAGTCCAGAAGGTTGGGTTCCTGCGCCACAATCCAATCCCACAGAGGCTGAAAGGAGAAATATCCTCCAAGATCTGTGCCCACCTGAGCGGCTGTCTTGCGGGCGATCTCGGGTGCAATCGGTTTGACGGTGCCCGCAGCCTGCGCCAGCAATTGTGCATGGGCGGCATTATCCATGGTGATGAACCACCATGCTGCGGCTTCCACGGAATTTCCGACCGTTAACAAACCGTGGTTTTGCAGAATGATGGCTTTATGCTGGCCAAGAGTTTTTGCCAGACGCTCTCCTTCACCATCATCAAGAACAACGCCCGAAAAAGGATCAAAGACGGAATGATCTTCATAAAAAGCGCAGGAATCCTGCGTCAGGGGCAATAAAGGCGTGCCAAGTGTAGAAAAAGCTTTGCCGTAGGTGGAATGTGTGTGTGCGGCCGCAATAACATCGGGGCGCGCTTTGTGCAGGGCGGAATGAATTGTGAAACCTGCTGTATTGATAGGACGATTACCGATGAGAATATTACCGTCATGATCCACAAGCTGGAGGTCAGAGGTACGAATTTGTGAGAAGTGAACTCCAAGTGGATTGATCCAGTATTGTTCCGGAAATTCCGGGTCACGCGCAGTAACATGCCCAGCTAACCCCTGATCAAAGCCGTAACGCCCGAACAGGCGGAACGTGGCTGCAAGACGCTGCTTGCGGTGCAGACGCTCCTCTGCATGGGATGAGGCTGGTGCACGTGGTTCAAGGCGGAAAGAACGAGCTTTTGGTGCAGAGACAGGGGGAGGGGCGTTCATGGGGGTATCCTCGTTTCTGGTGTTGCCCGTAGCGCTGTTCAATAGCCGCGGGCGGGATCAACGGTATCGATGAGAGGTTTGCCTTGAAGAAAATGTGTAAGATTTGTGCGGATGCGCCGAACGAGGTTGTCTCGGACTGACGGGCCAACCCAACTAATGTGTGGTGTCAGGCGGATACGCGGGTGAGTGTAAAATGGATGCCCCTCAGGGAGCGGTTCGGGCGTGGTCACATCCAGTGAGGCAAAGGCCGGACGACCATTATTCAATGCTCGGAGTAGGGCTTCCTGATCAATCAGGGCTCCGCGCGCAACGTTGACCAGGTGCAATCCCGGTCGGGCCTGCCGCAGAACGTCAGCGCCAACAATGTGTCGTGTGTCAGGCGTAAGTGGCATGGCCAGAACGAGATGATCAGACACACGAAACAGCTCGGAGAGAGACTGAACAGGCTGAACGCCGTTAGTCTCTCCTTCCCACGGCTCCCGTCGCAATACATGGATGTTCATGCCAAAAGCACTGGCCAAATTGGCAACTGCGCGCCCTATTGCGCCATAGCCCGCCAGTCCGAGGTTCCGTCCCCGTAGGGTGCCGGTCACTGGGTTCTGGCGAAACGGCGCAATCATAGTCTCCCATTCCTTTGGGGACGCAGGGTGGAGCGTGTCGATCTGCCGTTCATGATGGAGGAGTGACGCTATAACGTATTCCGCAATTGGCGTTGCAGCATCACCACGTCCGCAGGTAACAAGGCGACCTTCTGTTACCCATTTGGGAAAGCAGTCGATACCAGTAGAGGCGATTTGTACCCATCGAGGTCCTTTTTGCCACGCTATTGGAGGCGAGGAAGGCGCATTGGCCCATGCGCGGGAAGGACGGGTAAACAGAATATCCGCCCCTTGCACATCCCATGGCGCTGCGTTCTCGCAATCGCCAGAGATAACGCGCACTTGTTCTGTGTAATCCGCCAGAAGATGGGCAATAGGCCCACCTATCTGGTCCACAAGCAGGGGACGGGCTGCCGAGGTAGTCATGGCTTACCCTAGGCTGCCTTTGCAGGGCTGCGCGCATCTTCCGTCGTCACAAGTTGCCGCACGAGTGGAATTAGATCCCGTCCATATTCATAAGCATCTAGTAGAGGGTCGAACCCACGGATGAGGAACGTGGAGATGCCCAAACGGTAATAGTCGATCAGAGCTCCAGCAACCTGCTCCGGCGTCCCCACCAACGAGGTGGAATTGCCTTTTGCACCTGTTAGGGCCGCTATGCCTGTCCATAATCTTTTATCCAGACGGCTCCCCTGTGCCGCCGCAGCAAGCAAGCGGCGAGAGCCTTCGTTGGGAATGTCGGCCGCACGGGTAAAGCCTGTTTTGTCCTGCAAAGAGCGCGCTTTTTCGAGGATGCGATCGGCTTTGGTCCATGCGGCTTCTTCCGTCTCGGCCAGTACCGGGCGGAGTGACAAAGAAAAACGGGGCGACCTACCATGCTTTGCCGCAGCTGCGCGAACACGGGTAACCGTTTCGGCGACCTGTTCATATGTTTCCCCCCATAGGGCGTAAACATCCGCGTGCCTGCCAGCAACTTCTATGGCCTCTGGGGAGGACCCGCCAAAATAGATCGGGATCCCGCTATCCTTATACGGATGAACCAGAGAATTCGCCCCATGCACATCATAGAATACCCCTTTGTAGTCAAAGGGCGCAGTCTCGCTCCATTCGCGGCGCACTATGTCGAGATATTCGCTGGTCCGGGCATATCGTTCCACCTTGGTGGTATGGTCACCATCTGCCTGCAATTCTAAATCACTGCCTCCAGTGATGATATGAACGGCAATACGACCTTTGGTGATATTATCCAGTGTTGCAAATTGTCGTGCCGCGATGGTGGGGGCATTGAAACCGGGACGATGGGCGATCAATAATCCGAGATCCGGGGCGGTGGTCGCAGCATGTTGCGCCACCAAAATACTTTCGGGTGAATTGGAGTGAAAGGCTACAAGAGCACGGTCAAAGCCTGCAATTTCATGAATTTTTGCTGCAAGTTCAATATGTTTAGGGTTAACACTGGGCCCTGTGGGTGGGATAATTTCGGACTGATTGCGGCTGCCGATATAGCCAATGAATTCAACGGGCATGATGGACTCCTGCATATATCACTATATTGTTGTGTTGTTTGAAAATTAACACTTGAAAAGTATGGTAAATCAAGCAAGGAATGCTCAAGACGCACTTCATCCGCGTTAATATGAGTGCCCGACCGAGGCTGAGACCAGAGGCTGCACATGTCACAATCTGCTCATTCTTCTGCAGGACTTTTTCTGCCGCAGCGTATGGCGCGTAACGTGCCAACGGAGTTGCTGCGCTCCTTTGTCGCCATTGTGGAAGCAGGTTCCATGGCACAGGCTACGGAGACAATTTTTCTCACCCAATCTGCTCTAAGTTTACAGATGAAGCGGCTGGAGGATGTGCTCCAGCAAAAGCTTTTCCGTCGTGATGGGCGGCGGTTAATCCTTACGCCCATAGGCGAAGAACTGGTGAATTATGCGCGCCAGCTTCTTGCCTTGAATGACCGGATAATGAGCACGTTGGGGCAGGATTCTGAACCAGAGCCGATCAGTGTCGGCATGGTGCAGGATTTTGCAGACACTATTCTCCCCGATGTGCTCGGCCAATTTCGTCTTGCGCACCCTCGGTCACGGTTGGTGGTACGTGTTGGCGGGTCCGCAGAATTGCTGGAGATGTTCGATCGCTCACGGCTGGATATGGTGCTCTGCCTTGGGCAACATGGGGATCGGTCCGGTGCGAGATGGGACATTGTCGGACGTGATAGCATGGCGTGGATCGGAGATCCGGGCATTGCGGAACAAGCTGAATTGCCTCTGGTTCTTCTTGAACCGCCTTGCCGCTTTCGTGATGCCGTGCTTCGTGTTTTAACGCAGGAACGACGGGATTACCGACTGGTTCTGGAAACACCCAATCTCCCTGCAATGCGGGCCGGAGTGCGGGGAGGGCTTGGCATCAGTTGCCGTACGCGTCGCTTTGCCATGGCGGAGGGCTTACCGACTATTACAAGTGATACCTTGCCGACGGTGCCAGAAATTGAGACCATTCTTGTGCGCCGCAATCATTTGTCAGACGCGGCTAACGATCTAGGCGACCTGTTGGCAGTAGCCGCAGGTGGTTGAAAGATACTCAAGGAACGGATGAAAAGAACTCTTTTTGCGACAGGGTAAACTTACGGCAGGGTCAGAATGTTCTGATATTTAACGTGAGGTATGTCATGTCATCATCCGTAACTTTGGGTCCTCTACGTGCAAAATTTCTGGCTTTGGAACAAGAACGTGAGCAGACATGGACGCCTGAGGCCTTGGCCGTCAATGTTAACCAGCGCGCTCTTCTCGTGCGTGAGCACAGGCAAACCTTACATGCTGTGCAGAAGGGGGATAGAATTCCTCCCTTCACATTGCCGACTGTCGATGGTGGCCAGGTTTCGTTAAGTAATCTGGTAGCAAATGGCCCAGTTGTGCTGGTATTTTTCCGCTTTGCTGGTTGCCCTGCCTGCAACATTGCTCTTCCGCATTATCGTGATACGCTTTGGCCGACGCTTATGGCTGCAGGCATTCCGTTATTGGCAATTTCACCTCAGCCAGTATCTGCACTTTCAGAAATTGTTACGCGCCATAAACTACCATTCCCAGTTGCTTCTGACACCAAGCTAGAATTGTCTCGTGCACTCGGCATTACTTACAGATTTGACGCCGCATCGTGTCAGGCCGCCACCTCCAAGGGAGGAAAAAGCCTAGATATAAATGGTCTTGATGATGTGTGGGAACTGCCCAAACCTGCGGTATTGGTCGTGGGGCCAGAACACGTTATTCAATTTGCCGATGTATCGCCTGACTGGATGGACCGAACAGAAAGTGAGCAGGTAATCGCTGCACTGGGCCTAAACAAAGGGGAGGCATCCCACGCGGCTTGATCGAATTTAGGGAAGTTCGTTCTTCACAAGCCGGCAGGAGGAATTCCGGCGAAAATGTCAGAGGCCTTCACGGTATCTGGGATTGTTCGGTAAGCAATAAGGATGCCATTTTACGGAATGCCATCCTTATTGTCCAATTTTAAACAGTCTGAAATGCGGGCTTATTAGGCTCGCATGTCTTTGCCGACCCACTCCAGAAAAAGGCGTATCATCTCATTTTCGATCTTATCTTCTCGGTAAACAAGATAATATCCATATTCGGGAGTGGCCCGAATATGAGTAATCGGGACCAACTGTGAGCTGGGGTCAAAGTGATCGAGTAACGAGGACCGCACCAAAGCCACCCCCATTCCTTCTTGGGCAGCCTGATACATCATGGCAAAATCACCAAAATGTGGACCATCAGCAGGTTCGGGCCACGGCAGATTCGCAGCAACAAACCACGGCTTCCACGGCTCCAGTGGGCTTCTAAGCAAGGTGCAATGGGCTAGGTCTTCTGCCGTGGAAAGACTATGCCGGGTTACGAAATCGGGCGTGGCGGCAGGAAAAATATCTGATTTCATGAACATGATACTTTTCATGCCGGGGTAATTTCCGGTTCCGAAGCGAATGTAAATATCCGCATCTTCCGTCTTAACGTCCAACCCGGAAGAACTGAGTTCAATACTGATCTGAGCCTCGGGATATTCTTGTGTAAAATCCTGGATTGCAGGCCATAAAATTAGGCGGGCAAAAGACGGTGGGGTGCTGATTGTAATGCTGGTTTCGCTTTCGTAGGCCAAGCGAGGGAGTTTTACCTCCTCAAGCGCAGCAAGGGCGTGGCGTACAGCGATAATATATGCTTCTCCGGCCGAACTAAGGACCAATGAACGTCCATACCTGTGAAATAGGGCAAAGCCGGTTAGTTCTTCCAAAAGCTTGATGCGATGGCTGACCGCACTGCGTGTAAGCAGCAATTCCTCCGCAGCTTTGCTGAACGACCGGTGCCTGACTGCACTTTCAAACGCGTAAAGCGTGTTCAGGGGCGGGAGGCGGCGTTGCATCTGAAGCTTTCAGTTTGAAGCATTGGTGAAAAAACTTTGACAGACAGGTGCAGCGATTTCAACCCACTGAATTTCAAATTGGCTTTATGAATTAAGCGGGGAATTCAAAAGGAGTTAGAAAGATGTCCGAGAATGCAAGCATTATAAAATTAAACCCTTTGGACGATGTTGCCATAGCCAGAGAGACACTACCTGCTGGTAGTATCCTGCAAGATGCAGGCGGGGTACGCACGGCTACAGAGATACCTGGTGGGCATAAAGTTGCCTTACGAGAAATCCATCGCGGTGACCCCGTTCACAAATATGGTCAGATAATAGGGTTTGCCACACAGGATATTGAACCCGGCCAACATGTACACGTCCAGAATCTCTCTATGGGCCATGACTTTGCGCGTGACTATGCTTTTGGCCAAGGGGTAAAGCCTCCGCTGGAGGTTACGGACCACCTGACTTTTAACGGTTATTTACGTCCGGATGGGCGTGGGGCGACCCGCAACCTCATTGGTATTGTCAGTACGGTTAATTGTTCAGCAACAACAGTCAAGAAGATTGCCGAACATTTTGTTCGTTCAGATATCCTAGACCAGTATCCCAATATTGACGGGGTTATCCCCGTTACGCATGGCTTTGGGTGCTGCATCGACACTAAAGGAGAAGGTATTCAGCAACTCAGGCGGACAATTGGTGGTTATGTGGTGCATCCAAACTTTGCAGCCGTTCTGGTTATTGGGCTCGGTTGTGAAGCAAACCAAATGGACGCTATATTCATGACAGAAAAAGTGCGTCCGGGCGCACGTCTGATCCCTCTTGTCATGCAGGAGGAAGGCGGAACACAGAATACTGTGGAGGCCGGCATTGCTGCCATTGAAAAAATTCTTCCTGAAATCAATGATGTTAAGCGTGAACCGCTTCCTCTGTCCCATCTTGTTCTTGCCTTGCAGTGTGGCGGATCAGATGGATATTCAGGTATTACGGCCAATCCGGCTTTAGGGCATGCCGTTGATCTTTTGGTCGCGCATGGCGGTTCTGCCATTCTGACGGAAACACCAGAAATTTATGGTGCGGAGCACCTGCTGACCCGCAGAGCCGTGCGGCGCGATATTGGTGAAAAACTTGTGGACATTATCCACGGGTGGGAGCGTTACGCAGAACGCGAACATGGCAGTATTGATAACAACCCCACGCCAGGGAATAAAAAAGGAGGTTTGACGACCATTTTGGAAAAATCCCTCGGTGCAGTCGCAAAAAGTGGCTCCAGTGCACTACAGGGGGTTTACAAATATGCGGAACCCATTGACGCCCATGGATTACTGTTTATGGACGCTCCAGGATATGACCCCATGGGAGCAACAGGGCAGATTGCCAGCGGTGCAACGCTTCTGGCGTTTACTACTGGACGCGGTTCCTGTTTTGGCTCTCGGATCGCTCCTACCATAAAGCTCGCGACCAACACTGCCATGTATGAGCGTATGCAGGATGATATGGACATTAACTGTGGCCGTATTTTGGACGGAAATTCCAGCGTAACAGAAATGGGTGAAGACATTTTTCGTTCCATTATCCGCATGGCGTCAGGCGAGCATAGCAAGAGCGAAGAACTCAATGTTGGTAATGAGGAAATCGTCCCGTGGATGATTGGCGCTCAAATGTAATAATTATTTTCTTTAATATTGCAGCATGATTTTAATGTGGTCTACGGCATAAAGTATTTTTGTAAGATGCCGCAGGCCGCATAACCCATTAAAACGTAACCGCCTGTATAGAGGCAGGAAAATCATTAATTAAAATTAATATCAATAAGATGGGCCTGGGCTCGGAAAATAACTATATGCTTGCACAAGCAAGTTTATTCTGTTCGAGAGAGACGATGGGCAAGGGAAAAGAACATTTTTGCGCCGTAGGTATTCATTTGGATGTAACCAATCGTTTGTGGATAGATGCCATGAACAAATCGGTATTCCAGATGTCCGTAAACAGGCCTCATTGGCTGGTTTTGAGAGCAATAGTAGAGTTGGGAGATGGTTGTACGCTAACTGAAGTTTCTAATTTTTTGTATAGCGAAATTTCCACGTGTTCTCGAGCCATCTATTTTTTAGAACAAAATCATCTGATTACAAGAAAAGCGACTGAAGATGACTTGCGTGTTAAAGGGCTTTTTTTGACCGAAGCAGGGGAGGCCATACATCGTGGAATAGATAATGCTGTTGAAAAAGTTCGAGAAAAAATTTTGCAAGACGTCTCTAGCGAACAATTGGAAACATTCCTGCATGTTCTTGATAAAATAAAGAACCGGGCAGAAAAAATTTCCAAATTACCGAGTGTAAACCACAAAACTATAACCTCTATGTTCGATTTTAATATGCATAAAAAAATCAAGCATAGATAAACGCACGTAAGATTCTCATGAAGTAAAAGTGAAAATTTAGTTCTTATTTTGCAAGGATAGGAAATAAATTATCACAATATGTTATGTTATAACGTTTTGTTTCCGGTTGGAGGAGAATATCGGTCATGCTTCGTGTCTCATGTTTCTATCGTTCTCTTTTATTCTCCTCAGCCATCATCATAATTGAAAATGCCGCATGTCATGCTGCTTTTGCATCGCCTTCTGCGGATATTACGCAGTCTTCTGAAAAGCGATCATTGTCAGCGAGTGGAGGCAAGAGTGCAGTCGTCAATCTGGATTGGAATAAGCCTCTTGATAGGTCCAATACAGTCGAACAAATTGTAGCCCAAGGCCGACATTCCCGTTCTGTACAAAGCATGAAGCAGGCACAAATTCAGCGTATTCTGCCCGGTATTAATCCCGTCAAAGCTCTGTCTATCCTGCCCGGGGTCGTTTATACAAATGCCGATCCGTGGGGCAACAACGAGCGGAATAGTTCGCTTTACATCCATGGATTTAATCAGAACCAGTTGGGATTTACTTTGGACGGAATTCCTCTTGGGGACCAATCCTATAATGATTATAATGGGTTAAGCCCGCAACGTGCGGTTATTAGTGAAAATGTAGCATCGTCTTCGGTATCTACCGGGGCAGGGGCTTTAGGAACAGCATCCACATCTAACTTGGGTGGAACGTTAGAGTTTTTTTCCAGCGATCCCAAGCATAAAGCTGGCGGCCAGTTGGACCAGACGTTTGGCAGTTGGTCAACATTTAGAACATTCGCCCGGATTGATACGGGTGATCTGGGGCATGGAAATTCTGCTTATATATCCTGGGCCCGACAGGATGCTCGAGCGTGGGACTTAGGGTCTCATCAGGGCGGAAATCAGGTTAATATGAAATTTGTTCATAAAAGCGATAATGATAAAATCACATGGTTTTTCAATTGGTCTAATAAAGATGAACCAAACGAAGATGGAATATTTTTACCAAACGGCCAAGGCTTGTACGTTCGGCCATCCATTTACCCAGATATTAATTATGCCAAAAATTATTATAACTCAGCATCTTACCGTGACGATGGGTTGAATTATCGTGGTTATTACAGTGTTGCACAACGGCAGGATTTTTTATCTTATTTAAAGTGGCATCATGACTTCAACCAGTTTCTAAGTTGGGATACCTCCTTGTATTATCACCATGAGTTAGGTGAAACGGCAGTATCTATTCCAATCGACGTCTCGGGTTTAGGGGCTATTTTTTCCACGTATTTTCCAGGGCAGAATATGACTCAAGTTTTCGGTGGGTCTGGACTGGCAACAAGAACAACAGAATATTGGGATAATAGAGGCGGTATAACCTCAACTTTACATTATAGAATTGGAGCGCATCATATTGAAATTGGTGGGTGGTACGAACGGAATGAAGATACGCAGGCAAGGCGGTGGTACGCGTTTAGTTTTAACAATCCCACATCCCCATATGCACGACAGCAAGACCCGCTCATTCATCATTTCACAAATAAGTTTGATACCAATACATGGGTCGTCCATTTACAGGATACTTGGGCAGTTACTAGAAATTTCACCCTCAACGCAGGATTTAAGTCCGAGTTGGTTTATACTAATGGGACACTACCTGTAGCCGCAAGAAGTGGCTCTCTTATACCTGCTGGCGCCATAACTGTGCCTGGGGGCGCAGTGGCTACAGCAAAGCCCTTCCTTCCTGCGTTTGGGGCGTTATGGTCAATGACGAAGAATGAGCAACTGTTTGCTAATATTCAGGAAAATATGAGATCTTATTCTCAAGGAGGCTATGGAAACGCCACTCCATGGGGAGCCACAAGTCAGGCTGCATTTGAAAACTTTGCACGGCATGGAAAACCGGAAATGTCGTGGACTTATGAACTGGGACTACGCTCTCATCACCATGTGAAGCTGGGCCCTTTGACTGATGTGCAAGGGCAGATTGAATATTATCACGTTCGGTTTTCAAATCGTCTATTAGCAGTTGCAACTACACCGCAATATGCGGCCATTGTTGGTTCTGCAACTACACTGGCAAATGTAGGTTCTGTTAATACAGATGGCATGGATTTTTCTTTTACGTTGCAGTTTGGATCTCATTTTTCCTTTTATAATGCTCTCTCCTATAATCATTCTGTATATAATAATAATTACAGCAATGGATCGAGTGTTGTACAAACATCAGGAAAGAAAGTGGTTGGGATCCCCGATTGGACAGAAAAATTTGTAGCCTCGACGTACTGGGGCAATGCCTCTGCTCAGTTTATTGGTGAAACAATGGGGAAACGCTTCACAACCTATACAAATGATCTGAAAGCTTCGCCTTACGTTCTCTTCAGTATGAATGCTAGCTATACAATATATGGAATTCCCCATCTTCCATCACTGAAAGTTCAGGGGAATATTACAAATTTAACGAATACTAAAGCATGGTCAACGCTTACCCCAACGTATACTTCTGGAAATTATAGCGCCTTTCCTGTTGCTCCTCGTATGTTTTTTCTAACCTTAAGTGCCAAATGGTAAGGTCAATATAATATTATAATAATAAATTTTATATTTTTTAATTTATCTGATTTATATGTCTAATAGTAGGTAATATTAATATGATATACTGAATTTTTATTTGTAAATTCTTATTTCCTTCCCTTTTTTGCGGCATTCTGGCACATAAGTGCCAAATGTCGGAAATAAGTGCCGGGTCGATATTCTTTTTTTGATAAAGATCCGACCTGCATCATGCGCGTTACCAATGGTTACGGTAAATGGTGCCCGGCCTTTAGGAAAGAAGGAAGAAGATTATATGCAGGAGCCCGAAACGGCACATGCTCATTTTGGATGGTTCAAACGTCGGAGGCATATAGAACCAAATGATATCACCGTGGTGGACGGCGATATGCTCAAGCGGGCCGTAGGGGCCGCGGCCCTTGGCAATGCCATGGAATGGTTTGACTTCGGGGTTTATGGCTATATTGCCATTACACTTGGGCGCGTTTTCTTTCCTTCAGTCGATGCTACAGCTCAACTTATTGCGACTTTTGCCACGTTTACTGTTGCCTTTTTGGTAAGACCCCTTGGCGGGGCTGTTTTTGGCCCATTGGGAGACAGATACGGAAGACAAAAAGTTTTGGCGTTCACAATGATTCTTATGGCATTGGGGACATTTTCCATAGGTCTTATCCCCTCTTATGCCAGTATCGGCATATGGGGACCTATTTTACTATTGCTGGCTCGTATGGTGCAGGGTTTTTCCACCGGGGGAGAATACGGTGGTGCTGCAACTTTTATTGCTGAATACTCCACAGATCGAAAACGTGGGTTGATGGGAAGCTGGCTGGAGTTTGGCACACTGGCAGGATATGTGGCCGGGGCCGGCGCAGTTCTTATTCTACAATTCTGCTTGGCAGATCAGCAGATGTTGTCTTGGGGATGGCGTATTCCGTTCATTCTGGCCGGGCCGCTAGGTGTTCTGGGCCTCTACATGCGCATGAAACTGGAGGAAACACCTGCATTCGCGGCTTATGCTGAACAAGCGGAGCAACGGGAACAGGAAAAGCCCGGCTGGCGAGATCTGCTCCAAGTGCATTGGCGTCAGCTGCTTAAATGTATGGGACTGGTGATGGTCTTTAATGTGACCTACTACATGGTCCTGACCTATATGCCCAGTTATCTGAGCGTGACGCTTGGCTACCCAGAAACTAAAGGTCTGTTACTGATCCTGCTGGTTATGCTTGTTATGATGCCTCTTAACGTTGTTGGCGGCATATTTAGCGATAGGCTAGGGCGGCGCCCCATGATCATAGGCGCTTGTCTGGGGCTACTGCTGCTTTCAGTTCCCAGCTTGTGGCTTATACAAAGTGGCAATGACTGGTTAATTTTTCTGGGCCTTATGCTGCTCGGGGTTTCGTTGGTGTGTTTTACTAGTTCCATGCCAGCAACCTTACCGGCACTGTTTTATACCCCGGTGCGTTATACGGCGCTCTCGTTGGCTTTTAACATTTCTGTTTCCATGTTCGGCGGTACAACGCCTTTGGTCACAGCATGGCTTATACGCCGCACAGATGACCTGATGATGCCTGCCTACTACCTGATGGGCGTAGCCGTTATTGGTATTGTGACGATGCTAACGGTAAAAGAAACGGCTCGTATGCCTCTCCGTGGTTCACCTCCCGCGGTGGAGACTGAGGAAGAAATTAAAGCCCTGTTAAAGAGTGATAAACCCATAACAGTGGATGCAAGTCTCCCTCCTGTTCCTTAAAATGAGGCGGTACTGTCGTGCGTCAATATTTTTGAGGCGCGCGGCAGTGTAACTGCTTTTTATAGGACATGGTTTCTGTTTGTATGAAGACAATCAGGCCTTCTTATATAAGAAATATATTATAATATATTCACAGCCCCTTATTGTTATTACAATAATTCAACAACAACGTGACTTGAAAAGGTTTGAAGAATTTTTTAGAAACTAGAAAACAGCTATAAGAAAAAGAATAAGATGCCTGATATAATACGACTACGAGCTTCGCCTGCGCACGAGATGACAATGCAAGGCCGCCTACGCAACTGCTAGTCGTGCCTAAGACATAAAGCTCGCCTCAAAATATTTCTATCATGAATCACGTTGCGTCATTTTTGTCTTATCAAGACAGGAATGTACCGCTTTGGATAAAATTATGTCCAAAAATCGCCATTTTGTACGCTCCGCCTGTGTGCCTCGAAATAAGCTCTTTTTAAAATCCTCTGCTCTTATTGTAGTTTCTGGGCTTGTGCTCATACTGACGTCTCAGATCTCCAAAGCTGCAACTCAGGAAGAGAACGCTGCTCCACAGCAAAATTCGGTAGCCCAGAGAGGCACTGTTTCCACATCAGTGCCGTCCGAGCAACTCGCAAAACATAAGCGCCCCATTGCGGAAGACCGCTTGGAAAGTCTGTTTAATACCGAGAGTATTTCCTATTTATTGAACCATAATGGCAACGCGCTGCGTCGTAGGGACATCAGTGCGGGGTATTATGTTTCCGAGCAGGCTTTTGGCAATTTAGTGCCCACCCTCAAACCACTGCGCGACCGTCTGACAGAACATGGTTTTAGTTTTGAATTGACCTACAAAGGGGAGGGTATGGCGAATGTGAGCGGTGGTGTCTCTAAAGGCATGGACTATACACATGAAGTCCGCATCGCCATGCTTTTTGATTTGGGTAAACTGACCAAATGGGAACCGCTAAATGGGTGGTTCCTGCACGGTATTGTCATGAATCGTGAGGGACGTCAGGTCGGGTGGGACCATGTGGGCGAACGGAATGTTCTGCTTACAGAGGTTTGGAGTATTCATGGGCCGGCGGCAGCGCGTCTGGCAGATCTTTATGTTGAAAAATCATTCCTCAACAATAAGATCAATATCAACCTTGGCCGTATTGCACTGACACACACATATTCTACGTCTGTGCTGCTTTGTACATTCATGACCATGTGTTCAGCCCCTATGGCCATTCGTGAACCCGCAGGCTGGAGTGTTTACCCAAAAACATCGTGGGGTGGGACATTCCGTATTCGTCCTACGCGGGATCTAATTTTGAGAACAGGCGTATATCGCATCGGCCCTAAACCCGTGGATAATACCGGATGGGCATGGGGTAGCGAGCCTTACACGGGTATTCAGACGCCTGTTGAGTTGACATGGGAACCCTTTTTTGGCGAACGCAAATTACCGGGCCACTACAAGATCGGATATGCGCACGATACCTCCCCTTATGCGGATATGATTGGGGTGATACCAGCAGAGTTTACCGGCTCCGTCCAAAAGCATAAAGAAAAACCACGGGATACGTTTTATATCGAAACAGATCAGATGGTGTACCGTAGTCATGGGCAACATCAGATGGCGGGTGGGTATGTGCTGGCAGGGTTTATTCATAATACGCCAAGCAATTCGACATTTTCAAATGAGTTTTATGCTGGAGCCTCGTTGCTTGGAATTATCCCGGGCCGACCATTTGATCGGCTTGGGGTGATGTATTCCTATTACCAGTTAAGCCCGAGAACGACTTATGGCCAGCAGTTACGGCAGATGGCTGGCCTCTCTATGGGAGCGTATGTTAATGCTCCTCAAACACATTCGGCTATTTTGGAAGCGTATTATGGTATTCCCGTCATGCCGGGTTTGGTTATTACGCCTGAGTTTGAATACATGATGCGTCCCGGCGAAACATCCGTTATTCCCAATGCCATTCTGGCAGGTCTGAAAGTGATCAGCGCGTTATAGATACGCGGGAAATTAACGGCATGAAACCCGGAATATAAATTTGCCGTATCGGGGGGGCGCACGGACAGGCAGCGCAGAGCACCGTTTTGATGCTCTGCGTGGAAAAGGGCAGGGAAGTCTGGCTATTCGTGTAAGCCCGGAGCCTCCCGGCCCGTTCTTGCAACATATTCCGTATATCCCCCGTCATACCGATGAATACCTTCGGGAGTAAGCTCCAGAACACGGTTGGACAAAGCCGCAAGGAAGTGACGGTCATGCGAGACAAAAAGCATTGTACCATCATAGTCCGCCAGCGCCGCTATGAGCATTTCTTTTGTGGCGATATCCAAATGGTTAGTCGGTTCGTCAAGCACCAGAAAATTGGGAGGATCAAACAGCATGAGCGCCATCACCAGCCGTGCTTTTTCGCCGCCAGATAGCACGCGGCAGCTTTTATCCACATCATCCCCGGAAAAACCAAAACCACCCGCTAAGGAGCGCAAGGCGCCCTGACCGGCCAGAGGGAATGTATCGTTTAGTGTTTCAAAAATGGTTCGTTCGCCATCAAGCAGGTCCATCGCGTGCTGGGCAAAATAGCCCATTTTAACGCTGCCTCCCAGGGTAACGCTGCCTGCATCAGGCTCGGTGGTGCCGGTAACCAGTTTAAGCAGGGTTGACTTGCCCGCACCATTGACCCCCAGCACACAGCAGCGTTCCTGCCGGCGGATCAGCAGATCAAGCCCCTTGTAAATAACCCGGCTCCCGTAGCTTTTATCTACACCACGCAGGTTGACCACGGCATCGCCGGACCGGGGCGCCTGTGGAAACGTGAAGGACAAAGCCTGCCTACGTTTTGGCGGCTCTACCCGGTCTATTTTGTCCAGCTTCTTAACCCGGCTTTGCACCTGTGCAGCGTGAGACGCACGCGCCTTGAAGCGTTCGATAAACGCAACCTCTTTGGCCAACATGGCCTGTTGGCGGTCAAACTGTGCCTGCTGGTGTTTCTCGTTCAATGCCCGCTGTTGTTCATAGAACTCATAATCACCAGAGAAGCTGTTCAACACGCCTCCGTCAATTTCAATCACCTTGTTAATAATCCGGTTCATGAAAGCACGGTCATGAGAGGTCATGAGCAGGGCGCCATCGTAGCCAGCCAGAAACTGCTCCAACCAGATCAGACTCTCCAGATCAAGATGGTTGCTTGGCTCATCCAGCAGCATCACATCAGGCTTCATCAGCAGGATGCGCGCCAGTGCAACACGCATTTTCCACCCACCAGACAGGCGGCCGACATCTCCATCCATCATCTCCTGGCTGAACCCAAGCCCGTGCAGTACTTCACGCGCCCGGCCGTCCAGAGCGTATCCCCCTAATTCTTCAAAACGTGCCTGAACCTCGCCAAATTGCTCCAGAATGGTGTCCAGTTCATCAAATCTTTCAGGGTCAGCCATAGCGACTTCAAGTTCAGCCAGCTGTGCACCAACTTCCGAGACTGGCCCAGCCCCATCCATCACCTCGGCTACCGCACTCCGGCCAGCCATCTCTCCCACATCCTGATTAAAAAAGCCGATTGTTATGCCTTTGTCAGTCAGAACGTGGCCTTCGTCTGGTTCTTCCTGCCCTGTAATCAGGCGGAAAAGAGTGGTTTTCCCTGCGCCATTCGGGCCGACCAACCCAATTTTTTCGCCTTTTTGCAAGGCTGCCGACGCCTCGACAAAGATCACGCGATGACCATTATATTTGCTGATATTGTCGAGCCGGATCATGGAACCTCAGAATAAAAAACGTGTCACGAAACAGAGTGCAGAGCAGTCTTATTGCGTAACCCCGGCTCTTCGTAAACAGCTGGCAACATTAAGTTTCTGGTATATCCAGAATTAAAATTCTATAGGAATGATTTTTAGAATTATAATGCACAATACAGTATAGTTTTATTGTATTGCATAAAATCCTGAACAGGATGGTGGCGCGACGCATGAAGAAGAATAAAACCCATTCATGCGTTAGTATTGCGCCACCATCTTACACATTAAACGACAATGTGCAGCTACAGCCCCTGATCAGGCAGAAGCGTGATCAAGCGTAACAGTGGCCTCACTTGTCAGAACACGGAATACAAAGCTTTCCTGCAAGTACAGTTCGACTGTTTCGGCTGTGTGGCTCAGATAGCCGATAGACATATCCTGACCAATATCGAGCATAAAATCCCCACCACGTGTGGAGACAACAAAGGCACCTTCCAGCGCAGGAGCCCAGATAATTTTACCGTCAATCATGCTTTCGATGTGTTTGCGGACAGGATACCCATCGTCATCTCCGCTGCTAACCGCCAAATGAGCCTGCGCCCCCAGCACAACCGAATAGGGACCGTTTACGCCTGCAAGGCGTAGGGCGTTCAGGGCTTCGGCAATGGCGTGCGGGTAATCCTTGGCCAATGCGGGGAGTTTGAGATGCGGGTTGGAGGTTCCTGTGCGCATACCGCCAATGCCTGCGGCCTCAAAACCATTGAAAATGGCATGGTCTTCGGCAAATGCAATTTTCTGTGCGGCATCTTTGACGGTCTGCCAGTCGGAATCCAGCGCCCCGCGTTCGACGGCGTCAATTTCTTCTCGAGACAGGGTAAAAGGTACCCGAAGCTCAACCAACGGTAAGACCTCGCGCTGCGAAGCAATTACGCCGGTTTCAGCCGTTTCAATTTTTTTACCGCGCCCGGTGCCAACGCCTGCAAAGGCCGTCCCTTTGGGCTCTGGGGTATCCACAACACGACGTCCGGCCAAGTGGCGGCGGATGGTGCGGGTCGCTTCTTCTTCAATCTGGGCCCATGCTTCGGCAGAAATAGGGGCTAGGTGTTTGTGCAGATTGTTCATAGTCAGGCGTCCTTATTCTTTTAATGATCCAATACCGAGGGAGCCATCTTGTGGTCCATCTGGATGCAAATCAGGAGAGACAGGGGGAGGGGGAGCAGCGTAGTCTGGAGCCGCATCCAGAAATTCGCCTGTTGGTGTAAAGAACAGTGAACCTGTTACAGCGGTGCTGACATCCAGCAACCTGTCATAGTTGCCCGGAGGCTTACCAATAAACATGTTCTGGAGCATCTGCTCTGTTCGGGCGGGAGAACGCGCGTAACCAATAAAGTAGGTGCCAAATTCACCTTTGCCCACGGCGCCAAATGGCATGTTTTCGCGCACAATCTGAAGCTGCTCACCATTCTCCTCAATATTGGTCAGCACATTGTGCGCATAACTAGGCTTTGCGGCTTCTGACAGTTCTATGTCTGAAACTTTTTTGCGCCCAATAATGTGTTCCTGCACCTCGGTTGGAATGGCATCCCACTTTTTGAGGTCATGCAGATATTTTTGGACAATCACGTAGCTCCCGCCCGCAAAGGCGGGGTCTTCATCACCGATAATTGTCGCGTTTACAGCAACCTGCCCCGATGGGTTCTCCGTGCCATCTACAAAGCCCAATAAGTCACGCGCATCAAAGTATTTAAACCCATGCACTTCGTCCACAACTGTTGCCGCCCCTTCCAGACGGTTGACCAGCGCTGCGGCCAGTTCAAAACAGAGATCCATCTGTGTTGCACGAATATGGAAAAGTAGGTCCCCAGCTGTAGAGGGAGCATGGTGCACGCCATTAATTTCGCGGAACGGGTGCAAGTCCTTGGGGCGCGGCGCCCCAAACAGCTGGTCCCATGCGTTTGAGCCAATACCAGTTATGCAACTGAGTTTGCCATCGGGAATCCGAAAGCCAACTCCACGCACAAGCGACGATATATCTCCCAGAAGGTCCAGAACCTGAGGGTTGATGGATGTGTCGTCTTTTAGGGTCAGGACTAGAAAAACTGCCGCCTGTGTCAGTTTTGGATCAACAAGTTGGGGTGTGGACAACGGACTGAAGCTCCCTACAAGACGCACTCAATAATAGCGGGCTACAGCATAAAGCCATGCCGACGCATGGCAAGATGCAAGACGAACGCACATAAGAGAACACCAGCGCATAGTTCATCTGATGATCGGTGATGTGTGTCTTAAATCAGCTCACCCAAACCGTAATGCGGAGCATTTGCAAAAAATGTGCGCATCAATGGCAGGTAAGTCCTGACTTTTTGCGGCAGGTGCGGCGTGTGCACAATTTTGTACGTGCGCAACACTACATATGGTGCCATTCTTGCCAAAACTACACAAGATAACCGATATTTGGTTCTGTTTGATTGAGCCAGCCTGAAAGATGGAGACATGCAGTGGGCGGATATTTTCCTCAGATGAGTAGCCTGCCAGTGCGCGCAGTACCTTCACGCTATCCCTTTGAGGACGCTTTTGGCAGCAAGGTGGAAACAGCTCGCTCGCTTGACCGTGGCATGGGGGAAGCCGTTGGCCGCCGCACGGTTTTTCGTCCATCGGATCATGAGGACTTTGGAACTGTTGCAAACCGGGTGGCAGCAGGGAATACGGGGTTACTCAACCATGTGGATGATCGGGAAGTCATGCAGTTGCGGAATGCCATCGCAACGGGAGCGTTATTGACCTCAGGCCGACACCTGCAACATGGCGATGCCGAGCAGCCCAGTAGGAATATGGAAGTCTTTACAAACTGCGCGACGGCTATCTGTTCGTTTGCAAAGTTCTATCTACTACTCAATGGCTCCGGGGTGGGGCGTGCGTATGACGACGAACTCTGCATCGTCAACTGGGCTCAGGCGCCAGACCTCCATTTTGTGCTGGATGCGCAGCATCCAGACTACCCGCGTGACCGTGCCGCATTGCTACATTTCGGGCTGGAAATGCAGATAGTGCCATGGGGCACCATGCTCGAGGCGTTTGACGCTGGTATGGAAGCCGACGTACGTAAATTTTTGCATGAGTTCGTCTTAACAACAGCTCCCCAAGAGCCAGATGCACGTGTGCATATTATTGAAGATAGTCGGGAAGGCTGGGCTAAAGCTGTCGAAATGGTAGAAGCCATGGCATTTGACGGAGAGCAAAAAAGCTCTCTGGTCCTAGACTTTAGCCGAATTCGCTGTGCGGGTAGCCCTATTGCTGGTATGCAGGGACGGCCAGCCTCCGGCCCTATTTCGTTGTTGCGCGGCCTGTTGAATATTCGCCTGAATGTTATTGAGCCAGCACGGAAAAAAGGTATGCCACAATGGGAGCAGGCCTTACGGGTGGATCATTATCTGTCTATGGAAGTGCAGGTGGGGGGAGCCAGACGGGCCGCACGTATGGCCACCAAATCCTGGCGAGATAAGGAAGTTTTACGGTTTATTCGCGCCAAGGAGGAAGGAGGGCTGTGGACGGCCAATCATTCGGTCATGGTGGATCAACAGTTTTGGGACTTTATTAACAATCCAGAGCAGACAGGGCCTCTGGCCGAACATGCAAAGAGCGTATTTGCAGAGGCAACGCGTTGCGCATGGATTAACGGCGAGCCCGGTTTTATTAATGGCGACAGACTGGAGGACAGCCGCACTGGCAGCGCACGCAACAAGCCAGTGCACACGGATGGGCGAGATTTTCGGTCTTCACGCTATCAGGCAACCGATGCCGCGGCCCTTCTGGCAGAACTGGCAGGTTGTGCGGCTCATGCGCGTTTTCCCGTTACGACCAATCCGTGTGGAGAAATCACACTGCATGTTACCGGCGGTTACTGCGTTATTGGAGATTTTGCGCCTTTACTGGCCTGTCCGGTCCCGCTGGATACGGTAACGCCCGGCCTGTCTGCGCCAGACATAGCAGAACAATGGGATGCACGGGTAAGAGATTCCGTTCGTCTGGGTGTGCGTTTTTTATTGCGCGCCAACAGAATGGATGCCCTGTACGGCGAAGAAGTTGCACGAACCAACCGTATAGGCATTGGCCCGACCGGACTGCACGAATGGGCGTGGCTGCGGTTCGGTCTTGATTTTAAAGACCTGCTTGATGAAAAACGAGCTGCACCTTTCTGGGCTGCGTTGCATGAGCTTTCAGCTATAGCAAAAAAAGAAGCCAATGCTTACGCACAGGAGATGGGCACAACGCGCCCCGTTACGGTAACAACCGTAAAACCTGCCGGAACAACCTCCAAACTGTTCGGCTTGACTGAAGGCGCGCACTTGCCAGCTAGACGGCAATACGTGCGGTGGGTGCAGTTTAAAGGTGTGCGGCGCGAAAACGGGGTGTGGGAAGCGGGCACAGACCCACTCCTCCCTGCGTATGAAAGCAAAGGGTACCCCGTGCGCACATTACGCAGTTTTCCCGGCATGAGCATTGTTGGCTTTCCAACAGTGCCTCTTATCCAACGACTTGGTATGGGGGAACGCGTTTTAACCGCTCCCGAGGCCACGCCGGGAGAACAGTATCACTGGCTCGGTTTGTTGGAAAAATACTGGATAGGGGCAGAGCAGGGGAATCAGGTTTCCTATACTCTCAAAATCTACACAGACCGGCATGATTTGGAAAACTTCCGGGCCATTGTGGCGCAACATCAACCACATGTGCGATGCTGCGCCGTGCTGCCCAGCCGTCCAGAATCCTCAGCTCTTGGCTATGAATACCTACCGGAAGAAGAAGTTTCCGCCGGTAGGTTTGCGGCTATCACAGCAGGCATTCAGGACGATAACGTGCGCGAAGTCGTGGACTGGGCCCATCTGCAATGTGCAAGTGGTGTATGCCCGGTTTAAAATACCATTGCGCTACCTGTTCAGGCAGCAGTCCCAGCGCGGCGGAAGCGGATAATGCTACGTGACAGGCGACCGGCTGCCCAGTTAGGCATTTTGCGCCAAGGGGTAACAACATCCGCATACTGCCCATTTACGGTAACAGTTCTGCGTTGCTCTGTTCCCACCCATTCCGGTGCCCATGCGGTTTGAACACTGGTAATCCACTGGTCGCCCTCAACACGGTAACGACCAATATAGGCGACCAGCGTTTTCATGAGCTGGGCGCGGTCCGCATCGGTTGTGGCGGGCAGGCGGTTGCTACCTTCCAGATTAAAAGCAACCCAACCATCAGGTGTAAAAATCACCCGCCCACGCGGGGCCGGTCCCATGGCGTTAATAAAAGAACCAGTCTCTTTCTCTTCCACCTTGTAGGACACCAGTTCCCATGTGCCGATAAGGTTCTGCCTCAGGGCTTCTTCCTTCTGGGCATCCTGCTCGTCATAATCATCCATAATTTTCTGGGCGACTGCTTGCACTGGTTTTGTCCTGTTCCGTTGCTGATGCGTATCGTCTGTCGGGTTTCCGGCAGTTCCGCAAAGGAGTTTTTACGCTTGTCATTAGGTGTTGATGCGAACATGCCTCCCATTTCACATTTCCGGTAGTGACAATTTAGGAAAAATAATATTACGCTAAACGCAAAAATGAGCCAGCCAAACGTGTTATGGAGTGTCCTTGCCCGTGCCTTATGACGAAATAGGGGATCTACGTTTTTTCATAAGCCTGGTGGATGCAGGCAGCCTTTCCGCTGGTGCACGTAGCCTTGGTACATCCCCTGCCGCTGCCTCCCGTCGTTTATCACGGCTGGAAACGCGCCTTGGCAGCACGTTGGTTATTCGTAACACACGGCACTTTGGGCTAAGCGAAACAGGGCGGCTCTATTACGAACGGGCCTTGACCATTGTGGCCGAAATTGACCAGCTTGAAGAGGAAATATCGTCCAGCACTCAGGCTCCACGCGGCACGCTGAGCATCGGTGCTCCTGTAGAACTGGGTCGTAGGCAGATTGCCCCGTTCATTGAAGCCTTTAGCGCCAAACACCCACGTCTGATGATCAATCTGGCTCTTGCACCTGAAGGAAACTATGATTTTAACGACTATCTGGACGTTGTTCTCCGGCTCGGATTGCCAGAAACACCGGGAGCAGTGGTAACGCGCCTTGCTTCGACCATGCGGGTTTTGTGCGCGTCACCTACCTATATTGCACGCCGTTCCATGCCAGCCCACCCGCGGGACATTCCCAAACATGATTGTCTATGCCTGCGTAAAAACAAAACCATGGCGCTGCTGAACAAATGGGTTATCGGAAACGAGACAGAAACTGACGTGGTGATGGTAGAACCGCGCCTTTCCACCACAAATGCCGAGATCATTCATGATTGGGCTCTATCGGGGCAGGGCATAGCCTATAAGCTACTTTGTGACGTTTATCAGGATTTGGAAGAGGGTAAACTGGTGCGTATTCTGCCTGACCTACAGGGCGAGAAAATTGACCTCTACGCTGTATTACCCACACGGCAGCATACGCGAGCCAGTGTTCGTGCTTTTTTAAGCGATCTTCGCCCGTATATCCGTACCGCTGGGTTTCTGTAAGCACCTTTGACTACTCCGTGCATGGCCCCAGAACCTGACGTGACACACGGAACAGTGTCTCACGAAGCCAGCGGTGCACAGGGTCTGTATCTCGCCGTGGGTGCCACGCCTGAAATGCGTTGATACTGGGAAGAGAAAGGGGGAACTCAAACGTTTCCAGACCCAAAGCCTTAACTGAAATATGTTCAAGAACAATGCCGGGGAGGGGGAGTATGAGGTCTGAATTTTTCATACTTTCCACCATACAATGGTAGTTGGGAACGACCATGGCTATCCGCCGTGTAAGCCCATATTGATTGCGAAGAACCCAATCGATAGGCCCCTGCGCGCGCCCCCGGCGGGATACGCTGATGTAATCGTAACGCACCATACTCTGAGGCGTAACAGGGGCGGAGAGAATTGGGTGGCCTTGGCGCACCAACCCGCGCATGTGATCTCTAAACAAGGTCTGACGTCTGATTTCCGGCTTCATAAGATCAGTCGCGCCGATGTAAAGGTCCACACTACCGTGACGAAGCGGGTCGGATGCTGGGTCATCCACCTCGGGCGCCCAGATGAGTTCGCAACATGGACATTCTTTTTTGAGTGCCTGTAAAAGAGGCAGAGCAAGAGATGCGACAACCAGATCGTTAGCTCTGATGGTAAAAGTAGGGGACATATTGGCCAGATTGGCCAGTGCGCGTGTCTCTATCAAACTGTCTGCTGTACGAACTAGCTCCTGCACCCGGTCCAGAATACCGGAAGCAAATGCGGACGCGCTCATACGACGGCCAGACTGAACCAGAATGGGGTCTGCAAACACAGCGCGCAACTTAGCCAGATGGCGGCTCATGGCTGGCTCGCTCACCTTCAGGCGCCTGGCTGCCAGCGAGACGCTTTCCTCCTCAATAAGGACCTGAAGGTAACGCAATAGATCTAGATCATAACCTCTCATGCCGCCAGAAATAGACTTTATCCAGCGCAGGCACCACCATTTATCATTCCATAAAGTGGAAATGTTGGCATGATGGCGGGAGACCATTAGCCCGTATAAAATAACGGGCTGGTATTTTTGGGTTCGTCGGTATGGTCCAGTCGTCGTGGCAAAGCGCGGGCGCTACCAGACAGCACGGTTTCTTCCAGATCGAGGTCTCGGAGCAATAGCCTTTCAGTCTCATCGCTCACTAGCCCTTCATAACGCATACGCACCAAGGCTTTGCGCTCCATACGTAATAAATGGAGGCGCAAGGCTGCTTCAAACCGGCGTCTAGCCAAAGCCAAATCCTGATGCGCCATATCTTTACCTTGCGTCGTGGCGTCCTTGTGTCGTTCTTCAGACGTGTCCTCCAGCAACCGCAGCCGAAAACGGTATTCCGCAATAAGGGCGGCTGTGACTTCGGCACGTTGTTGCGCAACACCTTCGTCCATATGCTTGGTAACCAGAGTAGATTGGCGTTCCATTTCAGCAATGGCTTCCAACACCAGCAGGCGGCGGACCTCGTCTGCTTCCCTGTCTATCGGGTTACTTCCTTCATGCCGAAGGGTGCGGCTGAGTGCTGGTAATAAAAGTGCTGCGGTCAGAAGAGAAGTAATGATGACCCCCGCAGCAAAAGTTACAAGCAGATCCCTCATGGGAAACTCTGGAAGTGCGCCGTCGGCAATGGGGAGTGAGAGAATACCGGCTAATGTAACAGCGCCCCTTACACCACCTATGGTCATGGCCGTGGCTTCCAACAACGACACTTTGATGGCCGTAAGGCGGCGGGCTTTTGCTATGATGTAGCGCGACCAGTTGACCAAAAAGATCCAGACCAGCCGGAGCAATAGTAAAACAGCTGTTAGCAATACAATCGTGCCTATAAGTGACCATGTGCTATCACCCGCCTGATTGGCAATGGAGACACCCTGTTCCGCTATATCTGGCAGTTGTAACCCCAGAAGCAGGAACACCAACCCATTGAAAACAAAAGTAATCATCTCCCACACAGCACTGCCTCGCAGACGGGTGGCTGTCTGTGCTGAACCAAATACACGACTTTGATTCAGGCTTAATCCGGCACTCACGGCTGCAAGTATGCCTGAAACTTCCAGATATTCTGCCAGAAGGTAAGCAGAAAATGGTAGAAGGGTCATAAGCGTAATTTGTGTAGTTGGCTCGTCAAAACCATGACGGGAAAGAATGCGATTCACAAAATTGAAGCTAAACGTCAGGCATGTTCCAACAAGAATACCTCCGATGGAAACCATCACGAACCCTAAAGAGACCTGCGTGATTGAAAATGTGCCCGTTAACGTGGCAGCCACTGCAAACTTGAAACAGACGAGGCCGGAAGCATCATTCAGCAAGGCTTCGCCTTGAAGAACATGTAAAAATCTTCGGGGAACACGTTCTTCATCTATCATGCCGCCAACAGCGACGGCATCAGTAGGTGAAAGAATGGCAGCCAACGCAAAAGCAGCTGCCAGTGGCACCATAGGCAGTAACCAATGAATAAAGTAACCGCCGATAACAGTGCTAAAAATGACCAGCCCGACTGCCAGCAACAGAATGGGCCAACGCAATGCACGAAAATCGCGCAGCGGAATAAGATACGCATCTGAAAAAAGAAGAGGAGGAATAAACAGCAGAAGAAAGGTATCTGGCTCAAAATCTATACTAAGGCCAAGAAGTGAAGCAACCACACCGCCAGCAATCAAGAGGAGCGGCAATGGTAGCCGCAACAGACCTGCAACCGGTCCTGATACGGCTGTTATAAGGAGCAATAGTAGAACAACTGATGTCGTATGCATTATCTGGACCGGCCACCCTGTTCTTTCTTTATTAGGCGATCTTCTTGATAAAACCCCTGCCTGTCCACAAAATTCGAATACAGTCCTACGTCCGTGTAGGTTCTTCATTAGGGTTTCATCACTGACTTTATCAGAAGAACAGTATGATGCGCTCTAGCTCACAATGTTGTGTGCACGTTCTGTTTGCGCGGTTCCAAGGCATCTGGTTTCTTGGTTGGGAACGGTGAAACCGATGCGTGATAAAGCGCGTTTACGCAGCAGTATTGTGCGTGAATAGTAAACAGCATCCGGTTTGCGAAAATATTTTCTGGTTTATCCAAGAGGCAACGATGAGCACACTACATGGGGCCATGGCCTTGTTTATGTGGGAATAAAGCCTCTAAGCTCATATGCTTATGCCATCTTTGTTCTGGCGTGGTAGGCGTATGGTCATCATTTTTGTCTGAAAGGACGTGCAGAGTGGTTAGAGTTCGTTCGGGGCGTTTTGCTCTTTTCGCGTGTGCGGTAGCCTTACTGCCATCACTGGCTTATGCGGCCGACACGGCCGCAGGCACTCTGGTGGGTACAGACGGTGCGCCACATGGCTCCATTCAAGTCACAGATGCTCCAAAAGGTGTTCTATTGCGGGTGGAAGCAAAGGGGTTAACCCCTGGCTGGCATGGGATGCACTTCCACGATAAAGGAAGTTGCGAGGCACCGAAGTTCACCAGTGCGGGACCGCATGTTCATGCTACAACTCCAGTCTTACATGGCTTGTTGAATTCCAATGCCAATGATGATGGGGACCTGCCTAACATCTTTGTCGCTGCTGATGGCACCGCCACAGTGGAACTTTATTCCTCTCTGGTAGCATTGAACACCAGCAAAGAACGTCCGGCCCTTCTGGATTCCGATGGTTCCGCCCTTGTTATTCATGCACACCCTGATGATTATCAGAGCCAACCTATTGGTGGGGCAGGAGACCGAGTGGCCTGTGCTGTTATCAAGCCATAAGGCCAGCATAGCTGCTCGCCACCACCCACCATGCGATTATCATGGTGGGTGGTGGCAGTGGGCTCTTTAAGAAGCAACCAAACCCATTAAAGCCAAATATATGCAGAATATTATGATGAAGCCGGTTGTCTGATACCGGGCTGTGCGGCATGAGAAGGCTTATAAATTCTTACCCTTCACAGTCTGCATCAGGTCTTAAGCAATGCCAGAACATACCCCTATTGGTCTCGGTCATGAGGCAACAACAACGACAGCATTAACCCATTCAGGCAACTTTCATCTTGATGAAACACTGGGTTATGTCGTGCTGCATTACGCACTTACACCAATGGGGGACTTGCGGGCCCGTATTCTGGGGGATGTGCCGGATGATTGCCTGAAATTCCAGCGGTCCCGCGACCCCGAAAAAATTCAGGCTGCAGATATCGTATTTGATGTTGGTGGTATCTATGACCCGCCCAAGGGGCGCTATGACCACCATATGAAGAACAAGCCCCTGCGCGAAGACGGCACCCCATACAGCGCAGCGGGACTGCTCTGGAAAGATTATGGTAAAGCAGCCATCCGCAATCTGGTTAGAACGCAGGTTGATGACGCAACAATAGCCGCAATCTGGCAGAGCATAGACAAATCTCTGGTTATTCCCATCGATCAGGATGACAACGGTGTTGCCAAAATGGGCAAGCTCTCGCTGGCCGATATCGTGTCTGCGTGTAGCCCACCATGGGATACAGCCGAACTCCACGGTCCTGAAGAGGCTAAGCGGCGCGAGACACTGGGCTTTGCCAATGCGGCCACTGCTGTTGCATCCCACTTGGTCAACACTGTTGACCGCGTTCGTGCCAGCCTGAAAGCGACAGATCGTGTTCTGGCGGCCTACGAAAACGCTGAAGATAAACGTATTCTGGTCATGGACACAGGGATGCCAACCGAAAAAGTTATTTTCGAGCATGATTTGCCTGTTATTTACGTTGTCTCCCCAACAGGAAGTGGGCAGTGGAACGTCAAAGCCATTCCGCCTGAACGGGGTGCTTTTGGCCAACGTATTTCCTTGCCGGAAGCATGGGGCGGGCTTGATGGCAAAGCTCTGGCCGAGGTGTCTGGCATTCCAGATGCAATTTTTGCGCATCCTGCGCGGTTTATTTGTGGAGCAGCCAGCAGGGAAGGGGCATTGGCAATGGCTCGTCGTGCATTGGAAATTGATGCAGCGTTAAAATCGCAGCAGAACTGACCATTATATAGCGATATCAGGTCTGGCTTAATCTCCAGATCTGGTCGCATAAGCTATACTGTGCGCTATGACCCGTAACCGTTATTATACAGGCCCTTCCTCCGACCATTTTGACGGAGTACGTTTTTTTAATCCTGGGCAAAAGTCTACAGACCGTTCGTGGCGAGAGATATGGCGTTGGCGCCGTACATCCCACCCAGCACAGTGGCCTTCTTCTGTTTCGGTTAAAACAGCCGTGCCAGAGAAGCGTGTGGATACCATGCGTATTACCATGGTTGGGCACGCATCTTTGCTTATACAGGCCTCTGGCCTTAATATTCTTACCGATCCAGTCTGGTCAGAGCGGGCCAGTCCTTTTAGTTTCATCGGGCCTAAACGGGTCACCCCGCCGGGAATAGCTTTTGAAGACCTCCCACCGATTGATGTCGTTCTTATAAGCCATAATCACTACGACCATCTGGATATTCCGACGCTCAAACGTTTGCAAAGCGCCCATCACCCCTTCATGGTCATGCCTTTGGGGAATGACACCATAATCAGAAAAGCAGTTCCACATGCTCGTATCCTTGCTGGGGACTGGTATGAACGGTTCGCAATTTTTCCAAACTTCAATGTAACGCTTACGCCCGCATGGCATTGGTCTGCTCGTGGCTTACTTGACCGCCGCATGGCGTTGTGGGCTGGTTTCTGGCTGGATTTTCCCCATAAAAAACTCTGGTTTGCGGGGGACACAGCTTATGGCGATGGTGCACTGTTTCGCACCCTGTATGCCCGGCACGGCGCTCCAGATGTTGCGCTAATTCCCATAGGGGCATACGAACCGCGCTGGTTTATGGCGGATCAGCATATCAATCCACATGAATCTGTGTGTATTTATCAAGACATGCATATCAAGCAGGCGCTAGGAATTCATTGGGGAACATTTCAGCTAACTGATGAGGCTATTCTGGCCCCTCAGAAAGCTCTGCAAGCCGCACTTTTATCGGCTAAAATAAGCACAGCCTGCTTTCAGGCTGCCGAACCAGGGAAGAGCTATGACTATTGAAAAGGTAGGCGGCAGGCCTAGCCTACATACTTAAATAACATAATTTATCGTGATATAAAAAAAGAACGATTTTTGAAATTATATAATTGACTGGCGTGGAAATATGGGTGATACGAAATCACACGTTAAATGCGTGACACACAAGGAGCATACAGGATGCAGAACCCGTCTGGTCGAATGTGTCGGCTTGTCCGATGTCGTGAAGCAGAAAATACCTAATCTCTGACCAGTCGGTTTTGATTACCTTCTGGGTCAGTTACTGCCTGGAAGGATTAAAGTCATGTTTGAATCCCGTATTATTGAAATCAATGGCACATTCGTAGGCGCGATTATTCTTGAAGAAGATCGCCAGACCCGCCGTTTTTATGCTGCGCATGAAAGCGTTCAAAGCCTGCATAACAAACGTTACCCCGATGGGCAGGACCTGCGGACGTCTGTCATTAGAAAGTTTCAAACCACGTTTGCACAACACAATCAGAGTGTAATCTGACTGATATGAGCGGAATACAGGCTACCTTTAGGGTGTCTGTATTCATGCGCAATATTCTTCTTCCGTAATATTTTGTGTTTTAGATGAGCATTATCTACAAGGGTGGGTGATGATGTGTTTACTGCGGACTAAATGATGCGTTTCCAAAACAAGATATAATCTGTTTTGTGGAAAATAAGTAATAAAAATATACAGTTTTTAAGTTTTTGGGGGAACTTATGGCGGTGTCTGTTCGGGCAAGTGTTCTGTTAACAACAACAGTTTCGAGCCTTTTTTTTCCATTTATGGCGAATGCAGCATCTTCGGATGCTGAAAATGCTGCATTGCGGCGGGAAATTGCCGAAATGCACCGTGAGATGATGGGGGAAATCCGCCGCCTTCAGGCTCGGGTGGATAAGTATGAGCATGTCGCAATACAGCAAAACCACAAAGTGTTGCGGTCGCATCATACCCTAACGGCAGGTGGCGCGGACGAACCTCAACCTGTATTCCGGGAGGACCCGGTTGTCCCTGTAAACCACGGGCCACGCAGTGCCAGTGATAGTCGGATTGCACTGCCCGAAGGTCCGGTTCAATCGTGGAGTTCGTTCAAGGCAGCGACAGCCAAGGACGAAAACGTTGATATTGGTGGAATCAAGATTGGTTTCCCCAAAGGCCGGCCGACAATCGCATCGGATGATAAAGCCTATGCTTTCTCCATAGGTCTGCTGGCACAGGAAGACTTTGGCGGATTTATGGGAGTTGGTCAGCGTGGAAACGAAGCAGCTGGCAACTTTAATAAGTTCACCCAAAACGCACGCCGTCTGCGGCTTTATCTTTCATGGCGTTATAAAGACTGGGTCGTAAACGTAACGCCCGACTTTGGCAACAGTAACAATGACGGTGCAGTGGGTCTGTTTGAAGCAAACCTTAATTACACAGGCCTGCATAACACGACGTTGACAATCGGTTACTTCCAACCCCGTATGGAAGAAGAAAGTGCTGAACGTTCTGGGGCTTTTGAATTTTTGGAACGTCCAACCATTGTTGATCTGGTGCGTAATATTGCAGGTGGGGTTGCGCGCTTTAGCATTGGCGGTGAACACTACGAAAAACGCTGGTTGGTATCCGGGTATTTTACCGGACAGAAGTTTGGTGATCGCAACACGGATTCAAGCATAGTCGATAGCCAAACTGGTGCTGTATTCCGGGCTACGGGCCGCCCTTATGTCTCCAAAGATATTGATGTGCATGTCGGGGTCGGCGCGACTACAGCTTTCAAGGTCAACGAATCTTCCAAAGGGCGGCAATATACCTTTAGTGACAACATGGAAATTCCTTTGGGCGAGACCAAGCTGTTAACGTCTGGCGCATTGACCAACATTGCGCAGATCTGGGCGGCAGGCCCACAGCTTGCTTTCCGTTACAAGAGCTTCCTACTTAAAGGTGAATATTACCACATTGGTGTGCAGCACGATAATGTCGCTTCAAGCATTAACGCGCCATCCATTGGTTTTGATGGCTGGTATGTAGCGGCCAACTATACACTTCTGGGTCATGCGCGCGCTTATAATGAAAAAATTGGCGCGTTTACAACGCCGGGTGTTGAATATGACTTTGACCCCTCCAAAGGTCACTGGGGAGCTCTGGAAATCAGCGGACGTTGGAGTGTGACGGATCTTCGCACTTCAGGCACAACAACAATGGCATCAACAGGCATCAAAGAAAACGGTGAAACCGGAGACAAGCAGACTGTCTGGCAGGGCGGTGTTAACTGGTACCCCAATCAACACATCAAGGTCATGCTTGATTACGCTCACTTCAGCGTTTCCAGCTATAACGGCATGAGCGCTGATCTGTTGGGGCGGAGTGGCAATGCTGTTGTTGGTCGTGTTCAGGCCGCATTCTAATCTGACTGCATTATTAAGGAACAAGCCTATGAAACATGAAAGCTTTTCTAATATCCGTCGCGCTGTTCTCAAGGTTACCGGTCTATTGGGGGTGTCGCTTCTGGTAGGGCTTCAGGCTTCGGCTGGGCACGCTGAGTCCTACCATCTTCTCAACGTCTCTTATGACCCCACTCGTGAACTTTACGCTGATGTTAACAAGGCTTTTGCAGCGACGTGGCACAAAGATCATCCGGAAGATACGGTTAGCGTCAAATCGGCACATGGCGGTTCGGGAGCACAGGCGCGGTCGGTGCTAGAAGGTGCACCGGCGGATGTTGTAACGCTTGGATTGGCTTACGATGTTGATCTGCTGGCGCAGCATGGTTTGATCGCGGAGAACTGGCAGAGCCGGTTGCCTCATAACGCCACACCTTATACCAGTACCATTGTTTTCCTCGTCCGGAAGGGGAACCCAAAAAACATTCATGACTGGCCCGATCTGATCCGCGACGGTGTGCAGGTTATTACTCCCAACCCTAAAACATCCGGTGGCGCACGCTGGAATTATCTGGCGGCTTGGGGGTGGGCACTCCACCAGAAAGGGGGCACACCCGAGACGGCAAAAGCCTACCTCAAAGAGCTGTTCAAACATGTGCCTGTGCTGGATACGGGGGCTCGCGGTGCTACAAACAGTTTTGTACAGCGTAATTTGGGCGATGTTTTGCTGGCATGGGAGGATGAAGCTCTGCTAGCCACACGCGACATTGGGCCAGACCAGTTTGATATTGTTGTGCCGTCCCAGACCATTCTGGCAGAACCGCCAGCATCTTTGGTTGATAAAAATGTTAAGGCGCATGGTACTGAAAAAGTAGCTCAGGCATATCTGGACTTTTTGTTTACAACAGAAGGGCAGAAAATAGGCGCCAGACATTATTTCCGCCCTGTTGATCCGGCCGTTTTGGCAGAAAACAAAGCACTCTTTCCTCAAGTGGATACATTTGATGTGCAGAGTTTAGGTGGGTGGACCAAGCTGCAAAAAGAGCATTTTTCTGACGGTGGAATTTTTGATGGTCTTTATAAATAAAGGGAAAAACCGCGCTGCACTTAAACATGCAGCGCGGTTTTATGAGTAATTACACAGAATCAATTACAGTAAATGCAAAAGAAGTTGGTGTGCCGATTGGAACAAAGTTCCACGTAAAATCAAGCGTGCCGGTATCTGTGTTAACACGGAACGATGTAATGCTATCACTCCGCTGGTTAGCAATGAATACGAATTTACCCGACGGATCAAAGCTCAAGGCCCGTCCATAATCTGCATGTTCCCAAACTTCATCAAATAGCGTGATCGAACCATCATCATTGACCTTAAAACAGGCAATAGCGTTCCCTAATCTATTGGTAACGTAGAGAAATTTTCCTGTTGGATGAAGAATGATCTCGGCCGCCAAAGTACTGCCACGGAACTGAGCCGTAACAGTTGAGGCTGTTTGTTTAACCTGCATGGCCCCAGTTTGCGGATCGTAGTCAGCTACAACCACGCGTGAATCCTGCTCACCCAGAATATAAATGACTTTACCATCATGGCTAAAGCAGAAGTGACGAGGGGCGGAACCCGGTTCCATAGTCAGCCAAGGTTTTTCTGCTGGTTTTAATGTGCCGTTTTCCTCATCAAACAGCCATACATACACACGGTCCAGACCCGCATCGCAAGCGAGCACAAATTTCCCACTTACGTCAGATTGCACCATATGTACATGGGCCCCAGAATGGTCACTGACTGCATAATTACCAGGTGGGTTGTCTGTCGCCCTTTCTGGCATTTTGGGGCCTGTGTTATGTATAAGGTCCGTCAGCAACCCTAGGCTCCCATCCTCCTGAATGCGTATGACAGCGGCGCTGCCACCAGTGTAATTCGCTACAAACAGATATTTCCCAGATGGATGAACACTGAGATGAGCGGGATCAGCGCCACCACTGCTGACAACGTTCAGTCGCGTTAGGACCCCGGTGCGACGATCAAGCTTGAAGGCTGTGACCGACCCCGTATGTCCACCCTCAAAATCGCTTATTTCGTTAACCGTGTATAAGTAATTCTGGTCGGACGATAGTGTAAGAAACGATGGGTTATCCGCGGGCGTCACTTGGCCCAACTGCGTTAAGATACCACTTTTGGGGTTCATCTCAAAAAGAGTAATGCCCGCAGCATTACTTTCCGCTGGCCCAGAGCGGGTGTACCCTCCCACATAACACAGGATACGTGGCCCCGATTTGTTGGCAGCCTTTTCTGGATTAGCCTTTGGCAGTGCCGCTTTGGGAATGGGCGCGGGAGGGGGAGCGGTGTCCCCCAAAGCTTTATTAATCGGGGATGCCAGACCAATCCCGACGAGAGAAAAGCCAAAGAGCCGCCGGCCGAACATTTTTTGTTTGTGGTTCATGCTCCAGATATTACGGATTCATGAAAACTTTTCAAATATAAATCATCAGGGTTTACGCGTTACGCAGGCATCAACTAGCTTGCAGAAGCATAAATGAATTCTAATTAATTTACTTTCTACTCTCTTCTTGTATTTTACCCTTTTGCCAATTTTTTAAAGACTCAAGCGTTTTGGTAACGTGTTGTTCCGGGTCATTACCCGTAAAGCTGAACAGAATAGTTCCGTCTGGCGCAATGACATAGGACGTGCGTTGAGAAAGGAGGGTCTGATGGTCAGTGTTCACGGAATGATACAGGATTGCAGTTAATGCACCCGGGTCTGCCAGAACAGCAAAACGGTCCCGACATTCCACCTTGGAAAATTCAGCAACCCTATCCATGTTCCCAGCGGTTATCCCAACAAGGGTAGCGCCTTCTGACTGAAACTGGTCAGCCGCATCTGCAAAATCATGCGCTTCCTGCGTGCAGCCCGGTGTAAAGGCCGCTGGGAAAAAATAAAGCACGACCGGGCCTTTAGCGAGGGCCGCTTTAAGAGAAAAAAGGATTGGCTTGCCCGCAAGAGCGCCATGCAATGTAAAATCCGGGGCATTGGCACCTTGCGACAAAGCCGCGTGTGCAGGGTTACAGGTCAACTGAACACCAGCACAAAATGGCACAGCGAGTAAGGAGAGCAGGAGCCCTTTTGAAACCCTACTTTTTCTGATCATTTTGCGCCTCGAATGCTGAAAAGTTGATGCCCTTTGATAACTGGTAAGCAGCATAAGAGGTTATGATGCCCCTGAAAACCGATTTTTATCGGTTGCACTGACCGTGGAACCGGCCTCTTTAGCTCTGCTCCTGTCTGACTACGCTCTCTGATGGGCTTTCCTGATAAATTGCAACTGGCCAAAACGTTGCTGCAATGGCGTTCTGTAAATGTCTGAGCTGGCCCTGTATCCAGTCCATATAATCATGCAACCCACGAATAATGATCTCTTCAGCTGTCTGATCCAGCAAGCTAGCCCGTAATTCAGCAACACATTCCAGAAGGGGCGCGCAGAGTTGGCGTAAATTCTCATGCGCCGCCAAGTGTGTCAGCGTCTCATCAATCTGACGTAAATTGATGCTGAGAGACCGTGGGAAGCCGTCATTTTTGAGCAAAAAGCCGACAATGTTGGCCGGGGTTAACGTGACAGGGCGCAATCGCCTGAATGCGTGATAAGCCGCAGCTGAACGCAGTACGGATGTCCACTGCGTCATATCAATTTCCGAACCGGGAACTTCCGCTCTAGGGAGCAGCATATGGTAACGAATGTCGATCAGGCGTGTAATCTGGTCACTCCGCTCGAGAGCCTTGCCGAGACGATAGAATAACCAAGCCTGATCGCGATAGAGCGTGCCCTCGGCTATGCCAAAATGGGCCTGGCAATCCTGTCGTACGCGTGTGCATAATTCAGCGAGGTTATGGGCTGACATATCCTCATTTTTGAGGTTCAGTATATTTCGGGAAAAGACATTGAGTTGCGTCCATAACTCAATGGAGACAAGAGGACGAACCGCACGCGCATTATCCCTGACCGCCTGAGCAAGCGAAACCAGAGAGCCGGGGTTACGTGTCTCCGTTACATAAAACGGCACAATTTCCCCATGTTGGGCATTGTTGTAAATCTGCTCGAATATGGCTTCATCCGAATTAATCGCCAGAATGGAATCCCATGCGGTCTGCCCTTCGGCATTACGCACAAAAGTTTCGGTCACTTCCAAAAGGCGGGCCAGATTTTCCATACGCTCCATATAGCGCGCGAGCCACATCATGCATTCTGCATAGCGGGAAAGAAGAGGAGTAGGGGAAACAATCATCATGACGCCATGACCCACGTATCTTTTGAACCACCACCCTGAGACGAATTAACGACCAGAGACCCTTTACGGAGTGCGACACGGGACAACCCTCCGGGCATAACCCATACAGACCGCCCCGTTACAGCAAACGGTCTAAGGTCCACATGTCGGGCCTCTATGGTATCCCCACAGAGCGTGGGGGTAACAGAAAGGCCAATGGTTGGCTGGCTGATGTAGTTCCCCGGATTACTCCGTAATTTCTGCCTGAACTCGTCCAACTGGGCAGGTGTTGCCTGCGGTCCTATCAACAGTCCATAACCACCAGATTCTCCCACTGGTTTGACCACAAGCTTGTCGAGGTTGGCCAAAGTATAAGCCAGTCCTTCTGGTTCGGCGCATATGTGTGTTTCCACACTCTCCAAAATAGGGTCTTCATCCAGATAATAACGGATAATGCGCGGCATATAGGCATAAATGGCCTTATCATCCGCAACGCCGGTACCCAATGCATTGGCCAGTGTAACATTCCCGCGCCGATAGGCTTCTATCAGCCCCGGCACGCCCAAAAGACTATCTGGGTTAAAAGCGAGCGGATCGAGGAACTCATCATTAAGACGCCGGTAGATGGAGTGAACAGGCTTAGGCCCCATAACGGTTCGCATGAACACCCTATGGTTCTCCACAAACAGGTCTTTACCTTCCACTAAAGGGACACCCATCTCGCGGGATAGAAAGACATGTTCAAAATAAGCGGAATTATAAATACCGGGAGAAAGCAGAACAATGCGTGGATCGTCCACACCTTGTGGCGCGACTTCGCACAATGCGCGATGGAGCCGCAGACCATAATCCTCCACGGATCTGATGGGCAACCCGGATGCCAGATCCGGCATGAGGCGAAGCATCATATGTCTGTTTTCTATGACATAGGAGACCCCTGAGGGGGTGCGAGCGTTATCTTCCAGTACCAGAAAACGCCCCTGCTGGTCGCGGATAAGGTCTGTGCCATTAATATGCACGTAAACACCGCCGGGCACGGCCAAACCAACCATAGCCTGACAGTAATTTGCATTTTTCAACACAAGTTCAGATGGTACAACACCATCCTTTAGAATATGCTGCTCATGGTAAATATCGTGCAAAAAGAGGTTGATCGCCTGAATACGTTGCTGAACACCTCGTTCAATATGCTGCCATTCGCTGGCTGTAATGACGCGCGGAATAGCATCAAAAGGTAATATACGGTCGATCGCCTCTCGGTCTGTATAAACCGTAAAGGTAATGCCCATCCTGTACAGTTGTGCTTCCGCTGAATCTGTCCGCTTCTGAAGTTCCTGTATTTGTAAGGCAGACAGACGTTTTTTTATACATTCTACAAGTGGGGGATACGGCGCTTTACGATTCATGAGTTCGCAAAAAAAATCCGGGGTCTTGTAATCGTCCAACAATCCGTGGGTGGGGGAGGGGGCAAGGTGTAAAGCATTGGTCATAAAAGCCTCCCATCTGGCGGAGTGACCTTGGCTCGGAGCCGCCCTTCACGCCAAAACGTTTCGAATTCGTATTAACGGAGCAGGATTTTCAACGTTTGCCAAGCATAAAATGTGCGCTCATATTCTGCGGGTGCAAACACGTATGGGTTCCTTGCGTACATTGCACAGAATGCTATGATTTCGCGTCAATTTATTGTTATGATATGATAACAGTCTATGGCGGATAACCAGCAGGACCGTTTTATTTATGAGTTCATACGTAACGCTTTTGCACCGGACCTGTTACCGTTATGACCGCCCCGTCACCATGGGGCCGCAGACAATACGGCTACGCCCCATGGCTGGAAGCCGTACCCCCATTGAATCCTATGATCTGCACATTAAGCCAGAAGGTTTTAATCTGACATGGGAGCGTGATTGTTGTGGCAACGATGTTGCCTGTGTCGGCTTTCCCAGTCGGTTGACACATTTTGATATTGAGGTCTCGCTTGTAGCGGATATGACCGCTTATGACCCGCTGCGCCAGCCTCTCTTGATTGAGGGGCAGGACGGCGTTTTGCTGGATGATTATCTGGCTTGCCCTCCTTTGGGGCCAGAAATCGAAGAGTTTTTGGCATCTCACCCCATTTGCGCGACCGATGATGCGTTAAAGAACATGTTGGCGCTCAACGGCGCCATTGCCAAAACAATCAGCTATCAGCGGCGGATGGAACCGGGGGTATGGTCCCCGGAAGAAACATTGAGGAATGCCGCCGGTTCCTGTCGGGACAGCGCATGGCTGCTTGTTAATCTAGCGCGAAAACTGGGCTATGCCGCCCGTTTTGTCTCAGGGTATCTTATTCAGAGTGCAACCACATCCAATGGTGAAGATGTGTTGACCGGTGATTTACACGCATGGACGCAGATTTTCATACCAGAACGCGGGTGGTTGGGGTTTGATACAACTTCAGGCCGCCTGACAGGCGAGGGACATATTCCCCTCGCTGTGGCAGCTAACCCGGAAAGCGCAGCACCTGTTTCTGGCCTACTGGATCGGTGTGAGGCGACTTTTAATGTTTCCATGCAGGTAGAGCGCCTGTTTACATGATACGCTGCAGCTAGGACCGGTCACGCTGAATACGGGAAGGAAGTGCAGGATGAAACGCTTTACCTGCCAGTCCTGTGGGCAGTTACTCCATTTTGAAGATGCGCGATGCGATCAATGCAAAGCCCCTTTGGGCTATATGCCAGAGCACGCCATTCTTTCTGCTCTGGCTCCGCAAGGGGGAGGGTTATGGCGTCCTGTAAGAGGCTGCGGGAATACGGCGCTCCGCACTTTTTGCTCCAATCATGCCTACGATGTGTGCAACTGGCTTGTTCCCCCCACGGAAGAGCATTCTGACTTCTGTTTTGCGTGCCAGTTCAATCGGGTTATTCCCAACCTGAACATACCGGGGAATATGGAACGTTGGCGTAAGCTGGAAATTGCAAAACACCGTCTTTTTTATACTATTCTACGTTTAAAGCTGCCTATAAAAAATCGTCGGCAGGACCCGCAGGAAGGACTTGTATTCGATTTTCTAGATGATTCACCAGATGGCGCCGCTCCCATTATGACGGGCCATAGCAACGGCGTGATTACAATAGCAACCAAAGAAGCCGATGATGCGTACAGAGAACGTATGCGCGTAGAAATGGGAGAGTATTACCGCACCCTATTAGGGCACTTCCGGCACGAGATTGGCCATTATTACTGGAACGTCCTTATTCGGGATGGTGGACGTCTGGAAAAATTCCGCGCCATATTTGGTGATGACCGTATGGATTATCAGGCGGCGTTACAACGGCACTATGCCCGCTTGCCACAAAACAACTGGCGAGAATACTACGTCAGCCTTTACGCTATGTCTCACCCTTGGGAAGATTTTGCGGAAACATGGGCGCATTACTTCCATATTGTCTCAACACTCGAAACCGCTTTGTCTTATGATATGACCATAGGCCCGATTGTTGATGGTCAGGCTACCCTGACACACAAAAGCGACCCTTACCTGCTTATGCCGTTTGATGACATTATAGCAGCATGGCTCCCCTTAACTTACGCAGTTAATAGTCTGAACAGATCCATGGGGTTGGCGGATTTTTACCCGTTTGTCATCACGGATGGTGTGCGGACCAAACTACGATTTATTCATGATACTGTAAGGGAAGTTCAGCAGGCAGCTTCATAAAGAGCCAGATCATTTTACCTGAATTTGTGAAAAGATAACTTCGTCATTCAAGGTTGTGATGATGTTTTTGACGCGCTTGGAAAACAAAACAACCCGTTGCGTTTGAGACAGAGGAACAAACGGGGCCTGTTTCATAATTTCTCTATCAACCTCTGCCCAAGTGTGGTTACTGGCCGCTCTATCGGTCAACGCCAGCATGGCCGCTTTATCCATAAGCTGATCAATTTTCGGGTCGCAAAACCCTGAATAATTGGGCGAGTTATCTGAATTTGGATGGAATGTCTGGCACGAGAACAATGTGCGCAAAAAGCTAGATGCAGATGGGTAGTCGGCATTCCACCCGGCCAATGCAATTTGAAAATGGTTTTGTGTATTCTGAATGTAGGTGAAGGCTATTGCCGGACTTATACTCCTTACTGTTGCCTTAAACCCCAACATTTGCAGCGTATTACGTATATCCTCGGCAGTTGCGCTTCCATGCTGTTCTGATGGGACAATAATGGTAACCTTTTGCCCCAGCATTCCACTTTCCTGCACCAGTTTCCGCGCTTCTTCCATATCCGGTTTAAGCCACTCTTTCATCGGGCGAAATGGAGACGCGCCTAACGTATAAAAACAGAATGGCTCATAACCCGGTGTGCCGCTGGGCAAAATCTGGCACAGGGGAGAGGCGACCGCAGGCCCACCCCGGTAAATGATCATTGCATGTCGGTTGACCGCATAATTCAAAGCCTGCCGGACTTTGAGGGATGTAAACGGCGCTTCATGGACATTCAACATGGCAAAATAGGAGAGAAGAGGCGTGTACATATGCACCTGTTCGGCATAACGGCTGCCTATTTCCCCCAATCTGTCCAAAGGAGCGTTTTCGTACATCCAGTCAGCCTGCCCATTTTCTACGGCCGTTACGGCAGATTCAGCATCCAGACCGAATGATACCCTAACTTCATCAGGATAAGCCGCTGGTTGAGCATCGTGCGACCATTCATGAAAATACGGATTACGCTCAAGCCTCAAAACCGAAGTCGGATCATACTCCGCTATGCGGTAAGGGCCTGTGCCAGCTATGGGCGTATTCCCCATATCGTGCGCTGGTGTGTCCGCTGGCAAAATGACGGAGTGCAACCATGCCAGCCTATCCAGAAATTCCGGGTCTGGTGCTGTGAGGTGGAAGACGATCTGCCTGGTCTCAGGGTCTGTTTCTATGCCACCCGCCAACGTGCATGTTCCCGGATTTTCCAGACAGGCCTGAGCACCAACAAGCGCGCCATAATACGGTCCAGCCGTTGGGCTCCCCACCTTGAAAAGGCGGCGGAATGAAGCGGCCACGTCCTCCACCCCTACGGGTTTGCCATTGGAAAAACGTAACCCCTTGCGCAGGGTCAGGCGATACGTGCGTCCATCATCCTCCGGCACAGGAACGGCTTCCACAAGATTGGGAATAACCGGCTGAGCCTGCGAGCCTGAAAATTTGGGGTACGTCAGCAGAGTGTCATAGACTGGCGTTTCAAACATTTTGGTCAGGGCAACGTAGGATATCTGCGGGTCGAGTGTGCCCGCATCACTTTGCGCAAGAACGCGCAGTGTGCCACCGACATGGGCACCAGATACATCATCCGTGGCCCATGCCTTCGGAGAGACCATAAAATGGAGCGTTGCCAGACTGAGCAGTAAACATGAAAGCCGATTGATCATGGCCAAAAGTATGGCGTGCTTTGTGCTCACGTTCAAACCGGAAAATGGAGCTGATCTTTCATGCAGAGCGAACGCCCATAGCGATGGGTACTAAAGAACAGCCACACGTCACAAAACGATCATACCCCAAGCCATTTTTAGCGGTGTAGAGTTGAGGCACAGCATGGGGGAGGGAGATCACGCATGTATGTTCATCAGGCAGCCCAGACCACGCAGGCAGAGACATCTGACCGCTGGCGTGAAGCCGTGCGCGAACGCTGGCGCGTTACTCTGTTGAGCGCATGGGAGCGCGACGCGGGAGCAGCAAATGGCATGATCGCCAGCCATGGCCAGAAAGTGATCTTCCTGCGCCCAAAAACGCGGCTGAACCGCAACCAGCCTAGTTGCAAGTAAGGCCCCGCATTATTGCCTCACGATTGTCAGATACCCCGGCACGCGTACGCCTGTCGGGCCTGACGTCATGCACCGCATCAAAAACACTTTTTAAAAAACATGCAGCATAATGGCGTTAAACGCTTGCGTTTACCCAGCCAAAGTCATAAGAGGAAGCGCCAAAGGTCGGGTGACCTATGGCATTGCTTGCTTCTGGGTTAACCCGCCACGTTGTAATTCAGCAAGGGTGCCCGCTGCATGACTTCCTCCCCGTACAGCCGCGTTACAGAAGCTCTGGCGTTTGACGATGTTCTTGTCGTTCCGGCTGCTTCCGATGTCGTGCCAGGTCAGACAATGGTGCGCACGCACCTGACGCGCTCCATCGAACTCAACATTCCTCTCATCTCCTCCGCCATGGATACGGTTACGGAAGAGCGCATGGCAATTGCCATGGCGCAACAGGGCGGCCTAGGTGTTATCCATAAGAACCTGAAGCCGGAAGAACAGGCGGAACATGTCCGCCGGGTCAAGCGCTTTGAATCCGGCATGGTCGTTAACCCTGTGACCGTTGGGCCAGACCAGACGCTGGCAGAAGTGCGCGAGATCATGCACCGCCACGGCATTAGCGGTCTGCCTGTGGTGCAGCCCGGCACGCAGAAGCTGGTCGGCATTCTCACCAACCGTGACGCCCGCTTTGCTGTTGATCCCAACCAGAAGGTCTCCGAACTGATGACCAAGGATCGTCTGGTCACAGTCAAAAATGGTGTGGACCGGGATACGGCCCGCCAGCTTCTGCATAAACATCGCATTGAAAAACTGCTGGTTGTGGACGATGCAGATCGCTGCGTCGGCATCATCACCGTCAAGGACATGGATAAGGCGGTTGCGCATCCTCTGGCTATCAAGGACAGCATGGGACGCCTCCGCTGCGCTGCTGCAACCGGTGTGGGGGAAGAAGGCTTCAGCCGCGCAAAACTGCTGATTGACGCAGGGGTGGACGTGCTGGTGGTCGATACGGCCCACGGACACTCCGCCGGGGTGCTAGCTGCGGTCGAACGCCTCAAGGCGCTGGATGATGAAATTCAGGTTGTGGCGGGGAACGTTGCCACGCCAGAAGCCGCACGGGCGCTCGTCTCGGCCGGTGCTGACTGTGTTAAAATCGGTATTGGTCCGGGTTCCATTTGCACAACCCGTATTGTTGCTGGTGTGGGCGTGCCGCAGTTCTCCGCTATTCTGGAAACATCCCTTGCCTGTAAGGAAATGGATGTGCCCTGCATTGCTGACGGTGGTATCCGCACCTCGGGCGATATTGTAAAAGCCATTGGGGCTGGCGCCGACGTGGTGATGATTGGCTCATTGCTGGCGGGCACGGAAGAAGCTCCCGGTGAGGTGTTCCTGTATCAGGGACGTTCCTACAAGTCCTACCGTGGCATGGGCAGCCTTGGCGCCATGGCGCGCGGTTCGGCTGACCGCTACTTCCAGCAGGAAGTCAAAGACGCACTCAAGCTGGTGCCGGAAGGGATTGAAGGCCGCGTGCCTTACAAAGGGAGCATGGCTGCCGTTATCCACCAGCTTGTCGGTGGGCTGAAAGCAGGCATGGGCTACACAGGCTCGCGCGAGATCAGCGACCTTCAGGTACGGGCCAAATTCCGCCGCATTACCGGGGCAGGCCTGCGAGAAAGCCACGTGCATGATGTTTCCATCACGCGTGAAGCCCCTAATTACCGTCAGGACTGATCTGCTTTTATGACACCTACTGCCAGACTTGCTGCCAGCATTGACCTGCTGGTGGCTATGGAGGCGGCACCACGCAAACCAGCGGATGCCGTTGCCAACAGCTTTTTCAGAGAAAGACGCTACATTGGCGGCGGCGACCGGCGTGCCATTTCCGGCCTTGTGTGGGACATCATGCGCAACTGGCGCAGGTTGGGATGGTGGCTTGAGCAGAATGGGGGGGAGGCCTGCCCCCGTATGCTGGCAGGCGCCCAACTGGTATTTGACCGCACTCCCATGGAAAAGCTGATTTCCATGTATGGAGGCGGTCGCTTTGCGGCTGGTGCTTTAAATCAACAGGAACAAAGCACCCTTGAGGCGCTGGTCGGCAAGGACCTGTCATGTGCTGAAATGCCACGGGCCGTTCAGCTAGAAGTGCCCGACTGGCTGCTTCCTAAACTGGAAGAAACATTTGGCGCAGATCTTGAAACCGAAATACAGGCCATGGCGCAGCCAGCCTCTTTGGATTTGCGGATCAACATGCTGCGCTCTACCCGCTCGGAAGCCATGCATGCCTTGGCTCGTGAGGGTCTCCACGCAGAGGAAACAAAGCTCTCCCCTTGGGGGCTGCGGTTGGAAGGGCGGCAGCCTGTTACGGCCAGCAAGCCTTTTCGGGATGGTCTGATAGAAATTCAGGATGAAGGCAGTCAGCTGGTTGCCGCGATGGCAGGCGTTGAGCCCAGTATGCGCGTTCTGGACTATTGTGCTGGCGCTGGTGGCAAAACACTGGCCATGGCCATGATGATGGAAAACAAAGGCCACATTGTTGCCTGCGATGTTTCTGCCGTCCGTCTGGAAGGTGCTGTAAAAAGGCTGCGTCGGGCAGGGGTCCACAATGTGGAACGCCATTTACTGACTGAAGGCGACAAATGGGCTAAGCGCCGCGCGGCCTCCTTTGACCGTGTTCTAGTGGACGCACCATGCAGTGGCACAGGCACATGGCGCCGTAACCCGGACGCCCGTTTCCGCACCACACAGGTCGATCTGGATGAACTTCTGGCCAAACAGGCCGTCATCATGGATCGCGCCGCAGCGTTGGTTAAGCCGGGAGGGCGCATGATCTATGCGACCTGCTCCTTACTTAAGGCAGAAAATGCGGGGCAGGTTGAACTGTTTCTGGCTCGGCATCCAGACTTCCGCCTTGTGCCATCGGGTTCTCCCGCATTGCCAGATAGCCTGCGGGACAAAAGCATGATCAGCCTGACACCGGCACGAGACGAAACAGACGGTTTTTTTGCTGCTGTTCTGGAACGTCAGGTGGCTGAATCCTGATTATTTTCCATAAAAAGAATATTTTCTAAGGTTCTTTAAGGTCTATCCTCTTGGTTTGATGTATAACTGTCATGCTTTTGTGCCATATGCGTAAAAGACCATGGCTCACATCTGACCAAGAGATAGATCTGCATGACCGATAGTGTAATTCTGTTTGTCTTTTTTGTGCTGGGCGGCAGTATGCTCGCACAATGGACGGCATGGCGCTTCAGGTTACCCGCTATTGTCCTGCTTTTTTCTCTTGGGCTGCTTTATGGCCCGGTGTTGCAGGTCATGCACCCGTCGGAAATGATAGGCTCGGCCTTTCATCCAATGGTGTCTCTTGCCGTTGCCCTTATTGTTTTTGAAGGTGGGCTTGCGCTTGATTTCCGGCAGTTGAAAGAGGCTGGGGAGGGCGTTTTACGCCTGACCCTTGTGGCGCTCCCCATTAACTTTGGCCTTGGTAGTCTCGCGGCGCATTACATCGGTGGCATGGGCTGGGGGCCAGCTTTTCTGTTCGGTTCCATTGTTGTGGTGACCGGTCCGACTGTTGTGCTGCCTCTGTTGCGACATGCCAAGCTCAAGCCCCGTATTGCCGCATTTTTGCGATGGGAAGCCATACTCAACGACCCCGTAGGCGCTATTCTGGCAACCTTGGTGCTGGAAGTACTGCTAATGCAGCCAGATGAAGGGTCGGGCACGGTCTTTGCCGCAATAGTACCGCACATGTTGGCCAGTGCCGCTCTAATGATCGGGCTGGGAGTGGGCGCAGCATGGTGCGTCCGCTGGTTATGCGTCCGCGACCTTATACCCGAAATCATGAAGATGCCGCTGTTCATCACACTGGCGCTTATACTGTATGTTATCGGCACATTAAGCATGGATGGTGCGGGCCTTATTGCGTCCACCGTATTTGGCATGGGGCTGGTCAACCTACGCATTCCTGGCATGGGCGAAATCCAGCGCATGAAGGAGGCGCTGGTTGTTCTGATTGTATCTGTCCTGTTTGTTCTGCTCGCGGCAGACCTACAGCGCAATGAACTGGCCAGCATTTCATGGTCGATTGGCGGGCTGACTCTGGCCGTTCTATTCCTTGTGCGGCCTGTGGGAATTTGGCTGGCTACCATGGGGTCCAGCCTTAGCTGGCGGGAACGTTTTTTTGTTGGGTGGATTGCTCCGCGCGGTATTGTTGCCGCAGCCGTTGCCGGTATTGCGGGAGTGAGGTTGCAGGACGCAGGTTACCCCGGTGCTGGGCTGGTCATGCCCGCTGTTTTTGCCGTTATCGCCTCCACCATGATCCTGCATGGCTTTTCCCTTATTCCGCTGGGACGGAAATTGCATCTAACACTGTCTGATCAGCCTGCTCTGGCCATTGTCGGTGCAAACGATTGGTCCACCCAGCTTGCGCAGGTCGTTCATGAAGTAGGAACTCCAGTGCTCCTGGTGGACAGTTCGGCTCGGGACCTGATCGCGGCACAAAAAGCCGGGGTACCTGTTCTTTGCACAGAAGTGCTATCGGAAGAGGGAGCCGAGAGCTTGGAAGAGCGCCCGGCAGACTACCTGATTGCCGCCACCCCAGACGCCATTTACAACGGCTTGGTCTGCGCCCATCTGGCCCCCCATTTTGGTCATCAACGTGTTTATCAGGTCAGCCCCGGCATCGCCCGACTTGACCAGTACCGTGGCATCAGCCGCGAAGCGAGGGGAAAGCTTCTAGGTCAACCGGGATGGAATTTCACGCTACTCGAAACTCTAATCAAACAGGGCTGGCGTTTTGTCGCCAAGGACATAACGGAAGAAAACAAAGACCGCCTGCTTAAGGAAAGTAGTGATTTTCTCATTTTCCTGATGATTCAGAAGGGGGCAGCCATTACCGTTGTGTCTTTGGAGGATGATGCGTCTCCTCCCTTCTGGGTTGGTCTTGTGGCTATTGGTCTAATGCCGCCACCGTCAGATACAGCCGCATCTCAGCCAGTTTAGCGAGGTCACTCTTGGGGGGCATGAATGGTAATGGCTTTGGCTCCTGAGGCCAGCACCGCGCGTAAATCCTGCTCGGTTAATGCCACACACCCTTCCGTGGGTGTGCGTTCTGGCCGTTGCAGGTGCATGAAGATGGCAGAACCGTGCCCGGCTATGGGTGGATCATCATTGTAGCCAATAACAACCACGAGATCATAAACGTGGTCTTCTTTCCACAATGCCTCATGCCGGTCAGGGTGCGGGCAAGTGATGAATTGATTGTAGAAGAGGGACGTTGGATCATCGCACCAGCCATCATGCTGCGTCATGGGAACAACGGGTAAGGCCGAAACGGGCGGTTCTATCCGATCTGCGCGATAATACACTTTTCTGAGAGTGAAATGGCCAACCGGTGTGCACAGGTCTCCTTCACGCTTGTGCGTGGTTAGACCGTTTTTACCAATTACGGCTGGTATTATTGACCGCCCGCATTGCAGTTTTGCGTAGCTGTGGCTGCCAGCTATGGGCCACACGTGTATTATCATGCTTATGATCCTGCCTCTGTTCATGGCCTGCCATGCGGCTCACGTATCATGTCGGTTCTTACGTTGCGTGAAGATTCGTGGCACGGTAGCAAAAGAATAGGTCAGGCAGCCACTCGTAGAAGGCTGACACAAGGAGATGGAACCACATGACGGGTGCACGCCCCATTTTGGTTGTTGACGACGATCAGGTCATCCGCCGCGCGTTAACGGAACAATTGCAGGTTGATGGTGAGTTTCTGGTTCTGGAAGCTGCAACTCTGGCCGAAGCGCGCGAGAAAATGAAAGGCCCGGATGCCCGGTGTGATGCCATCCTGCTTGATGTGACATTACCCGATGGTGACGGCCGCGATTTTTGCGCAGAACTGCGTAAGGAAGGCCTGCGTATGCCGGTCATCATGCTGACGGGGTCAGATGATGAAGCGGATATTGTGCGTGGTCTGGATGCCGGCGCGAACGATTATGTCGCAAAACCGTTCCGTATTGCGGAGCTTCTTGCACGTCTGCGGGCTCAGATGCGGCTATTTGAGAACAGCGAAGACGCTGTCTTCTCAATCGGGCCATATACTTTCCGCCCTTCGGCCAAGTTGCTTCTGGAACCGGTTAAAAACCGTCGCATTCGGCTGACGGAAAAAGAGACCGCTATCCTCAAGTTTCTTTACCGAGCGGGGACCCGCCCGGTACCCCGGCAGGTTCTGCTGAACGAAGTGTGGGGGTATAACGCAGCGGTTACGACCCATACGTTGGAAACTCATATTTATCGCCTTCGGCAAAAAATTGAGCCCGATCCTGCACACGCATCCCTGCTTGTGACCGAAGGGGGAGGCTATCGCCTGAACCCTGAAGTTATGGCGTAAACCACCATTTCATTCTCCTGATTTGCAACCATAGATATTGTTGCAAATCAGGAGAACAAATGATGTGCTATTCCTCAGAAAACAGTGAGTCTGAGTTTGCAATTATGCTTGAAATGGCGCACGCAGCCAGCAAGATGGCGACGATAAACAGGAAATAAGCAGGCCATGCATGATATGCAAATGCTCCTGCAATGCCTCCACCGACAAAACAGAAGATAATCTGCAAGTGTAGCCATAAACGCTGCCGGATTGAGAGTAGATGCTCGCTACTGACATGACGGCGCCATAAGTCAAACCAGTCTGCTATTTCCATCCCCAAATCAGTCAGCATACCTGTAATATGTGTGGTACGCACAACTGAGCCAGATATACGGGTTACAGTTGCATTCTGTAAGCCCATGAGAAAACAGAGCGTGAGTGCAGGAATAAAACTACCGCGTGTAAAGAGGCCCAGAGCGTCAACAACCCCGAGCGTTGCCAGCATGACGGCCTCCAGCAGAATGCTCACAGCATAAACGACACGCCAGTGCCGTCTGCGGCCAATATTAACCAAAAAGGTGCACACAATAGCACCCAGCACAAAACAGCAGCCCAGTTCCAGTGTGTGTAACCCTTCCGCTGGTTTTCTTTGCTGCAAGTTCAAAGCCAAGGCGGAGGCATTGCCGGTCATGTTGGCGCAATAATATCCAAATTCCATAAAGGCAGCGACGTTGATTGCCCCGGCGACTATAGCCAAAGAACTGCCAAGCCTGCGGTTTGTGACAAAATTCCGTTTCTCCTGCTCCAGAAAGAGCATGTCTTCTCCCCATTTATTCCGACAGTGAAGTTCGGCTGCAAAATATTTGATTTTTTTGACTTTAATAGCAAATCACCTCTTGCCAAACCCCTCGTGATAGAGGTATTTAGCCCTCACAAACCGGGTGCGTAGCTCAGCGGTAGAGCATCGCCTTCACACGGCGGGGGTCACAGGTTCAATCCCTGTCGCACCCACCACGGTTTGCCTTAGTTTTCTGCGGGTTACAGAAAACAATCCACAAAATAATAAGTGCTCTATCGGTTTATATCGGTCCATATTGACCCATACCAGACCGCCTTAAACCATGCTGATACGTGCAAAATCCGTGCACCATTTTCAGGGGCTATCTCCGATTCTAGGTGTAAGCCTTCTGTTTCGCTCACAAGCCAGCACCAAAGGCCGACAGGCCGAGTATGGCCCCAGCATAGTGCCGCTCGGCCCGGTGTATTCCACCTGCGCTACACGCCCCTGTTGCAGCCGGGCGACAAAGTGGCATGTGCCATGGCCGGACAGGTCCAGCTCCAGGCTAAACGGCCCTTTGAAACTCAGCGGCCCCTGCACCTGCTGGTCCTGCCGCCATTGCAGCACTTCGCCATCGGGAAGGCTGGCTGCGTTATCCGGCACGCCAGCGCAGGCGATAAGGTCCGAGCGGGGCATGCCGATTAGGTCATGCTTTGCCCGCATGGGAACGGTGGAGCAGGCAGAGAGAGCCAGAAGGCAGGCCAAAGCCAAACCGGCAGGTCGTGCAATTTTCGGCAGGTCAACCATCATCCTTCCCTTTCGTAAGTCGCCCCCAGAAGCTTCCAGCGCTTGCCCGCCAGCTCCATATGAGCGCCAGCAGGACCATGCCAAGGCCGACAAATGCGCCCCCGGCGATGGCTCCGCATTCAAAGTCCGGCGTCATTACAAACTGGCACTGATGCTGGCGGCGAAGAAAAAGCCGATGATTGCGCCAACGGCTACGCCCGCAACGGCGCTTGCCCCGATTGCTACTCCGATCATGATGCCCCCAGCGTCTTGAGTGCGGTCGCTTCCTGATCATCCGTCACACTGGACATGCTGATGCCCAGAACACCCATGAACGCATCCAGCACGGTCAGCAGGGCATTGAAGGCAGTGATGGCGGTATTGATGATCGTGCTTGTCACGGTGGACTGAGCGGCAGTCAGTCCCGCGCGTAGGGCCGTGGCAACACTGTTCAGGTCCACCAGAATCGTATCGACAGCCGTTTTCCAGTTCGTGTCGTCATACGTGATAGTCAGCGTGCCATTGGTCGCGCTGGAGAACGAAGCCAGAGCGGCGGACAACGCACCCCCGGCTGTTTCAATCGCGGCCACGGCAGGTGCGCCCATGGCGGTAGAAATAGCCGTGATGCTCAGAATGGTGGCGATAGCATTAACGCCTGCCTGCCCGTAAGCCTTCACCTTGGCGGTGTTGAGCGTGACAGTGGTTGTGCTGCCCGTGGTGGCGACCGTGCAGGCGGTCAGGGCGGTCGCACCCACAAGGGCGGACGTACGCAGGAAGCTGCGGCGGGAGAGGCTTTTCATTTCGTGTCGTCCTGGGGGTTGGTACCAACGGAGGCAGGAACTGCCTGCGGTGCAGTGGAGACAGAAGGCCCACCCTTGACCAGATGGGTGGCCACGTATGGCAGAGCGTAGCTAACCCCGAGACCAATCACGCGAACCACCTGATAAAGAGCGATCAGAACGCGGTTATTAGTCGGGGCAGGAACAGACGCAGTAATGGCCGCGCAGGTCACCATGGTAATGCAGATGGTTAACGCGACAGTAGGGGGGAGGGAGGAAAACAGGGTTGGCAGCAATGCGAGAATGCCTGCCACTTTGGCGGTATTAACAACAGTTGCGTTGTTAGCTGGGGGTTCGGCCATGGAGCTATCCTCTACTGTAAGGCGCCAGACAAGCTGGCGGATGGCAGCAAGCCGGGCCGTTGCGCCCAGCTTACGCATTGATTGCCCGTTGGAAGGCCTGGACATTTATTGTCGGGTCGGCCGCCCCAAGAAGCGTGTTGTAAAACTGTTTATGGTAGGCACTCAGGGCCGCCGCGTTGTTCGCGGGTGGCAGTGGAGCTGGAGCACGCAAATACTTTGTGCGCGCCATGGCGCATGCGTACGACAGGTTGCTTATCAGGAGTGCCGAGCCCGGATTGTTGCGCCCAGCTATAATGCGGATTGCTTGGGCTAGATCAGGCTTCTGGTTCAGGAATGTCTGCCAGCAATCATCATGTGTCGCAGGCTCCATCTGCCATAACCCAAGCGCTGGACCACTTATCTGCTGCAGAAAGTAGAGATTACTCTCCACTAAAGCCGTGCCAAGCAGAAGATTGACAGCTGAATCGCTTATCAATCCGATCTGCTGCAAAGTGGCGCGGACGATCAACTCCTTGAACTGAGAGATATGCAGACCAGGCGCAATCATGAAGCGCCCCCGATCAGAGCCTTGATAATCAGCAAAAGCCCTGTTCCTGCCCCGGAACCAAAAAAGGATAAGGTCAGGACAATCCCGCGCAGTGTTCCATTTTTGAGGCTTTTCTGTTCCTGAATATCCGCAAGTCTGGCATCCATGGCAGCTAGACGGTCAGACATGCCTGCTTCAAAAGCCGTTCGGCTCTGGCGGTCCATATCAAATTTGGCCTCCATCGCTGTCACCCTACGATCAAGCATAAGAAGGCCGATTTGCTCTGGCTGCCCGCTTGTTCCAGAAGGCGAAGTATCCATTTGGGGCAGTTCCTTGTGCACGATCAGATTACGTGCACAAGGAGTGTCATGTATGCGATAGGCCGTACATCTATCGAGGACAGTTAAAGCGGTTATTAAAGGCTATTGAGTCACCCTGTATTGTGCTCTTAACTACGTTGCGGAAGTCGTCGTCATCACATCCGTAGGCTGGGCGGGAAGGGCCGTGCTGGTGGTATCTGTGCCGTTGGCAATAGCGTTAATCGCCAGCACATATGCCTTCATGTCGGCAGTAAAGACTTCTCCCATCGCGCCCGCAAGGTTGGCCTGCTGCTGTATCCATGCCTGCGCACTGGTAGCTTGTGTTTTGAGAGAAACAGGTGCCGTGAAACTACTGGCTGCCGTAACAGTGGATAGATCGATTACGCTACCCGCGCCGCCCTCTGACACTGCTTGCGGCTGGCCAGAGCTAGACGCAACAATAGCCGCACCACAATTCTGAGCGCCAAGCAAGGCCCTGTAATCGCTGTCCGTGACCTCAACAGCCCCGCTAGGAACACTCCCTAAAGCGTCATCAAAAAAACCATACGAGCCGTTTGTATTTTTGCCGTAATAAATCATTCCCACGTCCCTCTGGCGGTGTAGAAAAACTCCGTATTTAGATACGAGATTGTCGGTGCTCCGCCCCAGCAGCGAAACGATGACTGGCTTTCAGGGTACGCCGCGACTGCATTGTTATCGTTGCCAACATCTGTGCAATTCAGGCCAATAAATTTTCCCGGAAACGAGAATGGGAGAGTAATAACCGTCCCGGTTGTGCCAGTCGATTTCTGATAATATGCGTAACCAAAAACGATCATCGTGCCATCATTGAACTTCTGATAGCCATACCCACGACCAGAACTATCTACCCCGTTAAACTGTGTCGGAAGGTCGGAAAGATTTGCCAATACAGAGTTATTCGTGCCATCCCCGAAAACTGCCCGACCGTCCGCATTTTCCAACAGGCTGATAATGCGTTTCAGGGATGCAGCGGCATCTGCAACAGATGAAATATACCTGCCGTCCGCTGTTTTTGCGTTCAGCACTCCCTGAGAGTTGAAATCCACCACATCAGGAACCGGAATGGAGCCAATACCAGTCAAGTCAAACGTGCCGGTGGAAAGCGCCGTCACTCCTTTGTTGGCTGTTCCCGCTGTGCCGCCGCTTATGGTCAATGTGACGTCTGGCGTAGCATCGCCTTCGGATGGCGCCCCGGCCGACCAGTAGCGATGCGTAAGGGTGGCCGCCGCAGTCTTGCTACCCCAGTCCATTGTGCCGGTCACATTGCCACCACCCAAGGACAGAAACCCCTGAAGGGCAGTCCCCAAGGCCGTGGTTGTGACCAATGCAACGGTGGTTGTGCCATAGACAAACACAGGCGCTTTCTGGTTTGCCGCGTAATACAGCAGCTTGCCAGCTACATCCCCATCTGCCAGCACTCCTGGCGTGCCCATGACAGCACTGGAGGCCACGCCGGAAATGAGCTGTTTAATGGCCGTAATGCACTGATCATTTTTGGTTTTGTCGAAAACAATCCCAGCTGCCTCAGCAATATTGACCAGCTCTTCCTGCACCATGTTCAGCCACCAGAACCGTACCCGCGTAGGGGACTGCCCAGACGTGGAACCGCCGGTAAAAAAGCCAGGAGTGCCGATGTTATCAGTTGGCAGCGCCGGTAGGGCAGATACTGCCGTTACGTCATCTATTCGGTAAACCATATGATTTTATCCGTAAGAAAAGAAAACTCTGGTATGAGCAGGAGCGCGGGATGTTATCTCGCACTCCAGAACTGCATCACCCCATGTTGCCAGCGCCTCATCAGCGTAAGAGGCATCTGCGCTGAAGTAATTTACTGTGGTCTCCGGGGCATTTACGCGCCAGACATAATCCCAGAAGGCATCTGCAACAGGATCATCCGCACGCAGAAAGTCAGCGCGGGCAGCTGAGAACTCGGTAATGGTTATTGTGTATCCGAGAGTTTTTGCGAACCGCACATAATATTCTATGGATGAACCGCCTGCATCACCCATGCGCGCAGCAACCTGCCGCTGTTGCTGTTCTAAGGAAGGGTTACTACCAGCACATGGATCTGGCAGCCCTAGTGTTTTCTGCCATTCTAACAACAGGTACGATGCAGTTGCTGGGAAAACATTGGGAACAATAGAGCGCGCATCGTTAATCACCCGCTCTGCCATGGGCATGAAGCCAGATAAAACGCCATCTAGGACAGTGCCCGCTTCACGCGGCCATGCACGACCGAAAGGCATTGTCTTTTTAAACTGTTCCAGAATCTGGCTGGCTGTCCACGTGGGGATACTCATGTTGAAGTTACCACCCCAACAGTGGGTAATGACCCCAGAGGAACAGCTACCGGACCCAACGGGGCAGAGAGTGTGAAGGAAGCCCCGGTTGATACCAGCGCCTCTTCAATATCACTCTGGGCTATGGTCATTCCCAAGGGCGTGCCGTTCCGCACATATAGATCGGCAAGAGCTGCCTTCATGGCGGCCAGCTGATCTGGCGTGTTGGGTGACAGGTCTGCCAGTGTAACGTCAATAGGGAACGGGGCAGGAGCACAAACTGTTGATTTTCACTGAGAACTGACCCGGGTTTTTCATCAGGAATTGACCCAGCCAGATGCTATTTCAGGCACAGTCGGGCGGGCGGTCAAGAAGAGGATCTGTCCTTTCTGTTTTTTGACGCGGCGGTGCTGGCGCGGAACCTGTAGCTGTCATTTCCTGTCTCGAGGATATGACAGTGATGGGTCAGCCGATCGAGGAGCGCCGTTGTCATCTTCGGGTCACCAAAGACGTCTCCCCATTCACTGAAGCTCAGATTGGTTGTGATGATGACACTGGTGCGCTCGTAGAGGCGGCTGAGCAGATGGAACAGCAGGGCGCCCCCAGACGCACTGAAGGGGAGATAACCGAGTTCATCAAGGATCACGAGATCCAGGCGGAGCAGCCTGTCGGCAATCTGCCCGGCCCGGTTGGCGGTCTTTTCCTGTTCGAGCGCATTGACCAGGTCGACCGTTGACCAGAAGCGCGCCTTCTTGCGGTGATGGGTGATCGCCTGGATGGCCAGCGCGGTCGCCAGGTGGGTTTTCCCGGTTCCCGGACCGCCGATCAGCACGACATTTTCAGCACGCTCGATGAAGTCCCCGCTATGGAGCTGGCGGATCATGGGCTCGTTGACCTGCGTATCGGCAAAGGAGAACCCGGACAGGTCCTTGTAGGCGGGGAACCGGGCGGTCTTTGTCTGGTAGGCGATGGAGCGCACTTCGCGTTCGGCCAGTTCCGCCTTCAGGAGTTGTGAGAGGATGGGGATGGCCGCCTCGAAGGCAGGTGCCCCCTGCTCGATGAGGTCGGCCGTGGCCTGGGACATGCCATACATCCGCAATCCACGGAGCATGACCACAAGTGAAGCAGCCGCAGGATCATGACGCATGGCGGCTGTCCCTTCGCAGGATGTCATACCGCCCTGTATCGGCGCACGGTTCGTGTTCGAGCACCAGGGCCTGTGGGGCATCGAGCCGGGGAACCACGGTTCTCTTGGCATCGATCAGGCGATGAAGCGTATTGAGAACATGGGTCTTGGTCGCCACGCCGTCTTCAAGTGCCAGTTCAACCGCGCAGAGGACAGCCTGCTCATCATGCTGCAGCACAAGGGCCAGGATTTCAGCCATTTCCCGGTCGCCTCCAGGGCGCCTGAGCAGTTGATCCTGCAGGGTCCGGAAGGCGGCTGGCAATTCGGTAAACGGCGCGCCATTGCGTAGGGCGCCCGGTTTGCGCTGGATGACCGCCAGATAATGCCGCCAGTCATACACCGTGCGGCCTGGCACACCATGCGAACGCGTGATGATCCGGTCATGCACGCACAGAACTTGCCCTTCGGCGATAATGCGCAGCTTGTCAGGATAAACCCGCAGGCTGACCGGACGATTGGCAAAGGAGGCCGGCACGCTGTAGCGGTTGCCTTCGAACTGGATCAGGCAGGTTGGTGAGACGCGCTTGGTCTGTTCGACAAACCCGTCAAAGGGACGCCCCGGCACCATGAGGTGGGGACGTTCGCTTGCATGGACCTCGGAGACGCTACACGGCAATCCAGCATGCCGCAGCCGTTCCCAACGGTCCAGGCAGCGGGCTTCCAGCCAGGCATTCAGCGCCCCCAGATCGGGAAAGACGGGCAAATCCTGCCAGATCTGGCGCCGGGCATCCTGCACGGTCTTCTCGATCTGCCCTTTCTCCCATCCGGCTGCCGGATTGCAGAAGGTCGGCTCGAACAGGTAATGGCTGGCCAGGGCCATGAAGCGCAGGTTGACCTGACGCGCCTTGCCCGACCCAATCCGGTCCACGGCCGTCTTCATGTTATCAAAAATACCCCGCCGCGGCACGCCACCGAGCACGCGGAAGGCCTCGGTAAGCGCATCAAAAAGCATCTCGTGGGTCTGTAGGGGATAGGCCCTGAGTATGAAGGCCCGGCTGAAGGACAGTTTGGTGTGGGCAACCTGCAGCTTGACGCGACGGTCGGCAATGACCGCCCAGTCCTCGCCCCAGTCGAACTGGAACGCTTCCCCGGGCTGGAAGCACAGGGGCACAAAAACACCCCGACCCGTTGTCTGGCGTGCCTGGTGCTGTTCGTGTTTCCACTGCCGGATGAAAGCGGCCACCCGTCCGTAGGATCCATCATAACCCAGTGCCACAAGGTCTTCATGCAGTCGTCGCGCCGTGCGCCGATTCTTGCGGGGGCGAGCGGCTTCCAGGACCAGCCATCCCCTCAGCCTGTCAGCAAACGGGTCCAGTCGGCTGGGACGTTCGGGGACCTGGAACCGCGGTTCAATACTCTGTGCCCGGAGATATTTCCGGATCGTATTGCGTGACAGTCCCGTCCGGCGTTCGATCTCGCGGATCGGAAGATGATCCCGGCAGTGCCACCGGCGGATCACACTCAGAAGCTCCATGTCAATCACTCCAAAACCCCCCCAGCAGATGATGCCGGGGAGTGTGAAGGCATGGGTCAAATCTCGATGAAAATTTCCGCCCTACCCGGGTCAGTTCTCAGTGAAAATCAACAGACATGGACATCAGTAAGCGCAGAATGCACGGCCCATCGCATACCACAGGACCGTGCCATATTTGATGTAGCCACATCGGGCGTAGTTTTTGACGAGGATCTGTTTGCCGAGCCGGGCTCACCTGAGCAGTTCACAACGGGCGATATCGCCGGGTTTATGGCTGCCCAGCTTGCAGCCGTACAGGACCGCATCCAAAACGGCGACGAACCAGCCATGTTGCTGGAATACAGCCCCATGGCTCAATTACCCAAACTGCCGACCGGCTGGGTATTTGTGGAACGTAAAGAGCCACTGACCCCACGTAGTAAACACAAGCGCGCCTATGCCATTGTACCCGCGAATGACTGGATGGACGCGGGCCGCGTGGTGGATGTGGTGATAAAGCCAGCTACAACAGCAAAGGCTGCGGCTGTTCCAGCCACAACGCACAACGCTGATGCTATCGAGCAGGAAGAATACGAGCCAGAACTTCCGGCAGAGGAGCCCGAAGCACTGCCCGACGACGTGTGCCAGATCACTAAGGCAGGGTATGATATGCTGGCAGATATCAGGAACGAGGCACTCCATGATGCCCTGCGCTCACCCTTGCGGATGACACCTGAAAAAGCAGGGGTTGCCCTGCTGATTGCCTATGTTGCGGGCCGGTATGATCTGCGTGAAATTCTGGCCACCATTGTCTCCCCCGAAGGGGCAATAACCACCCCTGATGCCAACACATTTGCTGCCATGGTGGGGGAAGCATTAGCCAGAACAATAAACCTGACCCCATTGCATCGGCAAAACCAAGTCCATCGCTCGGCAGAAGCCTATAATGCAGCGGAATGGATTGGCGCCATTGTGAACGCAGATGGCCTGATGCCGCCTGTAGATACGCCAGAGTTTTTGTCCTGCGTTGGCGGGCGCACTCTACAGACCCTTGCCCATGATCATCTACCTAAAGCTGAAACCGCAGAAATGCCCGCAAAAGTAGCAGACCTGCGCCGCTGGTTGTGTGGACGTATGCCCAACTGGGTTCCCGTACATTTTGGCGCACCGGGTCCAATTTCTGACCAATGGAAAAATCCGAGAGATGGCAACGGAGACGCGGAGTGCCCCGATACCAGATAACTCTCATAAACCATTCGGCGGGTCGTTACCGGGGTATTCTTGCTGACCTAGAGAGCCGTAGCCAGATCGACTTTCGAGATTGCAGCAAGCACCGCCAGGACGGCCGCCAAGTCATTACCGGCCATAGCAGCCCCGATCTACCCGGATGGTTTTTGGAAATGTCCTTTGTGGGGGATGGAGTGTTTAGCATCACCCTCTCAAACCCGCATTTCCGTATCGAGTTTCCAGAATGCGAACTGGACGAAACAGACACCGAGCCCTGCATTATCGGCTGGACAGACGATGTGCAGGCGCAGCGAGAAAGCCCAAAAGGCCGAGTTGCATGACAGAGCAATTAGAGCTGTTGACCATCAATGATGTGTTGGAACGCCTCAAAGGCGTTGTTGGCCGCAACAAGCTGCTGAATCACTTACGTAACACACCATCATACGCTGGCGGCCCCACACACCGCCGATTTGGAAAGCGCATTGTCTTCCGCAATGGCGACTACACCCGCTTGCTAGAGAGCCTTGAATGCCCCTTAAAATCATTACCCGCAGGAACGGCAAAACATTCTACATCCGCGGCACCGTCCGCGGCCAAAGCGTATTCGAGAGCACTGGAACTACTAACGCCGAACAAGCCGAGGCATACCGGGCGAAGCGTGAGGCAGAGCTTTGGACGGAATCAGTCTATGGCAAACGTGCAACGGTAACTTTTGCCCATGCCGTAGCCGCATATATGGAAGCAGAGCCAAGGACGGAAACAACACGTACCCACCTGCGGAGGCTACTAGCACACTTTGGCACAACAAAGCTGGAGAGTATTGGCCAGCAGGAACTGGATGATGCCTATAAAGCTATATTGACCAAAGGTGCGCAGGCTACCGGCGCAACAAAGCTTCGTGCGGTGCTAACGCCGCTTCGTGCCGTGCTGGAGTTTGCGGCCATTCGCGGCTGGTGTAACAAACCGGCATTCCAGCGCCCCAAGGTGCAGCAGGTCCGCATGCAGTTTCTGCGTCCAGCAGAAGCCACAGCCCTGGTAAATGCCGCAGCACCACACATCCAGCGTAACCGGCCGCTCTGGGCCGCCTTGATTATGCGGCCTGTCTGTGCAGTGTATTCACGGGTTTCCAGTTCCATGGCAACAGTTCGTGGAGCCGGTTGATCTTGTGCTCGTTGATACGGGCCAGGACGTCGGCGAGGTAATCGTGCGGATTAAGCCGGGAGAGTTTTGCGCTTTCGATAAGCGTCATGGCATCAGCGATGTTGTCGCCCCCGGTGTCGGATCCGGCAAAGAGATAATTTTTTCGCCCCACGCATACGGGCCGTATGGCGCGTTCGGCAGGATTGTTGTCGATGGCGACACGACCATCTTCGAGGAACAGGGTAAAGGCCTTCCACCGGTTGAGCGCATAACGGATCGCTTTTGCCAGTTCCCCCTTTCCAGGGATACGGGCAAGCTGTGTTTCGCACCATGCGTGGAATGCTGTGACACGGGGGCGGCTTTGTTCCTGTCGGACAGCCAGACGATACGGGGCCGGGTGTCCGGTGATCTGGCGCTCGATATCGTAGAGCTCTCCGATCTGTTCAAGTGCTTCCCTTGCGATTGTCGAATCACTGCCCTTCCAGACATCATGGAAGGCCCGGCGGAGATGAGCCCAGCAGGCCGCTTCGCGCACGTGCACGGTTCCTGTTGCGTCTGGTTTATACAGATCCCTGAACCCGGCGTAGGCGTCAGCCTGCAGAATGCCCCGGAACTGTGCCAGATGGGTCTGGGGATTGATCCCCTTGCGATCGGGAGAGAACCAGTAGGCCACGGCGGGCGGATCACTCCCTCCCCATGGGCGGGGATCGCGCAGATAGCTCCAGATCCGCCCTTCCTTCACGCCCCGGGGTTTGCCAGCCTGACGCAGACGGGGGTCAAGAACCTGGATGGGTGTATCATCAGCATGTAGCAGGTCTGCCTTTACGACATCCTGACGGATCAGATCTGTCAGAGGACGCAGAACGGCAACGGCCTGACCACACCAGTCGATCAGGGTTGAACGGGGAATGTCCACACCCTGACGGGCAAAGATCTCATTCTGACGATAAAGCGGAATGTGGTCATCGAATTTCGAGACCAGGATATGGGCTAAAAGCCCGGTGCCAGCCATCCCCCGTGGGACAGGGCGCGACGGTGCTTCAGGCTGCACCAGTGTTTCGCAGTGACGGCAGGATTTCTTCAGCCGTGCCGTTTCGACAACTTTCAGTTTTGCCGCAATAAAGTCCAGTATTTCGGTGACATCTTCGCCTACAAGACGCAGGGGACCGCCACAGGCAGGACAGGCCTCACCTGGGTCGAGAACAATACGCTCCCGTGGTGTCGTGTCAGAAACCTTTGGTTTGCCACGCTGCCGTGGGGGAGAGAGTGCATCATCGCTGACATCATGCTCCCTGATATCAGGAGAAGGATCGGCTGCCGCGATGGCGATTTTTACATCTTCAAGGAGCAGTTCGAGTTGTTCAATCTCACGGTCTATCTTTTCTGAACTGGCCCCGAATTTCTGTTTCTGAAGACGTGCGATCCGGATTTTGAGAGACTGGACAAGAGCTTCATACGCACGGGCTGACGCAGAAAGCCGAGCCACTTCGGTCTGCAGGGAAACAATCATTTCCCTCAGGGTATCCGGATCATCAGGCAGGACCGCAGGTGCAGACGTCATTATGAAAAAATAGCAGAAAACCTAAGAAAATTCAAAATGTTCTGCACTCTCACGCCATAAAAATCAGGCCACGCGAGACGGTGGTGCAGACCAGGAAGGGCGTCTCCACTCCATGCCTTCCCACAGCATGGCCATCTGTGCTGTCGTCAGGCGTGCAACGCCCTCTGCCGGAGACGGCCATGGAAAACGTCCCTTCTCAAGCACCTTGTAATAAAGACAGAACCCCTGACCGTCCCACATCAGAAGCTTGATCCTGTCCCCACGGCGACCACGAAAGGCAAAGAGCGCCCCTGATGTCGGGTTCTGACGCAGCACGTCCTGTGCCAGTGCTGCCAGACCCGATATGCCCTTGCGCATATCGGTCACCCCGCAGGCCAGATAGACACGCACGCCGTTGCCCACGCCAATCATGCCGTCTCCGCAATCCGGATGACCCGGGCCAGAAGATCTTCGGCAGGATGTCCCGTCACCCTGATACTACGGCCATTGCGCAGCACTATGGCCAGTTCGTCAGGATCACCGCCAGATGCCACAGCAGGTGTCGTCACTGAAGCAACAGGAACAAACGCCACAGACTGATCTGGGGAAGATAGTCTTTGACGGAATGACGTCCGCCATTGGTAAAGATGTTGGCGGGTCAGGTCATGTCGACGTGCCACATCCGATACACTTGCTCCATCCACACCAACTTCAGCCAGTATCGCCAGCTTCCGTTCATCCGACCAGCGGCGGCGGCGTTCAACGCCAATCAGGATTTCCTGGGTCATTCTTACCTCTCAAATGACGTCAATAACGACGTCGTTAACGACGGTAAGTTACCAGTCACAATCCTCAATCATAAGGCGGCCTCAAACGGCCGGTTACCATCCAGCCCTTGCTGATATTCCTGATCGGAACAGGAGCCCGTATGTCCGAGGCTCTGGAACTGGAATGGAAAGACGTGGATCTGGCGGGGAAGAGGGCAGTTGTCTGGCAAAAGCAGGGTGATGAACGACACATAGACCTGCCACCAGTCGTGGTACATGCTCTGGAAGACATAAAGGGCAGGGTAGGCCGGGTGTTCCGCCCGGTTAGGAGCAGAACACCCTATGGTGCCAAATCAGGCAAACAAATCGGCACGTCGTACTACAACACCGGACGAACAGGCGGGGGGGCAGATAAAGAACGCCTGGGCCACGGCTTGCAAGAAGGCAGGCTTTGCAGGTCATGACCGAGTATGGACACCGAAGGGTTCGGACAAGCCAAAAACCAAATTCGTGCCAGATCTTACTCCCCATTGCCTACGACATACTTTTGCAACGTGGCATTACTGCCTTCACCGCGACCTAATTAGGTTAAAAGACGACGGTGGCTGGCGCACAATTACCATGGTAGCACGCTATGCAAAGAAAATGCCTGATATTTACAAAATGGAAATTAAGAACTGGTTGGATTTATTATAGAACTTTCATCAGAATCATTTAAAATGTCAAGATTTACACCAGTTGCCCTAGAGAGTAAATCACGTAATTTAATGGGAACATCAGTCCATTTTTCTCCCCATGAAGTGGTTTTTTTATAAGCATTAAACGGCTTTTCTGAAGACGGCGGGGTATCCTAAAAAATCTTCAATACACTCTTCCATCTGGAATATACGGGTTGATCCTCCAGCCGCATTCTCAATCGGAGTATTGAATTTGGCGGCACCAGGCGTGTTTTTGTCCCGATCATGGATAACAAAAAAATCTATCTTTAAAGCTCTTATATATTTGAGAATGCCAATAATTGTGGCTTTTCCTCTTGCCTTAATGATTTCCACTTTCGAATATACAGTAGCTTTAGCTTTTGGTGTCAATCTATTTAATGCTTCTCGAAACACGACTTCTTCAGTATCCCCTTCTATAATAATAACTCGATGAGTGAAAAATATTCTCGCCAAATAATCATCAATTTTTGCCAACATTTTCACATATTGCTTATCATCTTCCTGCAACTCCAAAAATTTATCGCTTATCGAAAATGGATAAACCTGAGAAGAATTATTGCATGAAGAAACTCTATTGAGTATTTGCCTTGGATTTCGTGAAATATCAATTAAATAAGGAGAATGAGTTGTAGCTATTATTTGTGCTGAAGATTGCGCAAGAGAATAGATAGTGTCTCTCATTTGGTTGGCAGCACTTGGATGTAGATAAATTTCAGGTTCTTCAAACCCAATAAGAAGTTTTCTACCGCCTTTCCCTTGTAAGTATCGTTCTTGACGAAATTTTAATAACGCAAATATGGCGGCTCGAACCATTCCTGTTCCTTGGCAAGATACAGATGTCTTAATATTACTAGACATAAATATATCGAATGATGGTGTTAGGTTCTCCGGGCCAGAAAGATTCGCGGATGCAAAAAACTTTGTGTCTGGGAAAACCCCGTCTAAGACCCGATTCAGGTCATTCATCATTACTCCAAACTGGGAGTTTTTATCATCGGGGTCAAGTTCACGGCTTAACGCAATTAAATATTGTTGAGCGGACTTATAATTCTCAGAACTTTCTCTAACTTCTCTAAATAATTCTGTTAATATTTTTTGCAATGATCCTTTGGGTGAGGAAATTTCTTCATAATCAATATTTGCTGGTATTAAAAGATAATGAGGTAATTTTGACAAAACAATAGTTGAAATTCCACCGGGGTTTGGAATCCACTCTTCTTTTTCTTGATCAAGATCCCAAATGCAATCGAGCATTTCGAACTTTTCTCTATCAGTCTTTGAAAATTTTTTATCAGCGCTAATATTTCCAAATATTGTTTCTAACTCTTCTTTGTTTAATCCCTTTTTAATAAAATCGTTTATATTTGTTACATCTTCATATTCACTCTTTAACGTTCTTTTGAGTGACTTGATTGAAATTTCACACGGTTTATCAAGTTTGTAAGTTTTTTTATAAAATATTCTTTTTCCAGTTTCATTCTCACTGTCCACATCATAAGATAATATTCTACCTTTAAATCCCCTCCAATTCATTGATTCATTCGGAACATCTCGAAATTCCACTTCTAATACTATCTCTGACACGCCCAACTCTGGATTTTTACTTTCATCCTGCGCTATCGAGTAAAAGAAGCTACTGTCGAGAGATTTCCTATCAGATAAAATTACGTTAAGTGCTTCTAAAATTGAGCTTTTCCCACAATTGTTAGGACCAATTAAAAATGTAGCATCTCCAAAAAAAACACTTGCTTCTTTTATTTTTTTAAACCCTGAAATTTTGAAATTATACAGTTTCATTTTGGCGCCCCAATTTTGTTTCCGTAAAATTAATGAAATTTTATAATAGAGGATAATGTTAATTATAAATAAGATATATGCAAAATCAGTGCATTATTCAGAATGATGACAAAAAATCTTTTAAAACCAGTCAATTATACCATTTTAATGCAGCCTTCACACGGCGGGGGTCACAGGTTCAATCCCTGTCGCACCCACCACGGTTTGCCCTAGTTTTCTGTTGGGAAATAATATTTCCATTGGCAGAGATATAAATTCATTCAAAATCGTTATTGTGCATGGCGCGTTTTGTGGTCATGCTGCCAATTAATTCCAACCATGCATGTTTACTTTTTGCTCATGCATGTCAAAGATTCATCTTACGCTCATCTGTGAGAATGGGTCTTATACAGAAACAAGCCAACACGTTGTCACATCCGCTTGTCATGTTCATCATGTGTTCGACCACTCCATGATGAGGACGATTCTCCATGAACACCACGCCACGCACGCCAGATGAGCTGCTTTGGAAGCTTCTGTATCTGGCCGCCGATATTGAAGGCAAAGCTCGCGAAGATGCTGGTGTATCTTTTAACCTGACCGAAATGGCCCAACTTCTACAAGACGTCAAAAACGTCCTGCCAGCAGATAGCGAATGGTCCCTCTATCTAACGCCCAACATTATTTGGTCCACAGCTTGGAGCCTCTATCAAAATGCGCTCGAATTTGGTGGTTATCAGGACAGGGGAGCCATAGTGCAACTCGTCAAAGAAACGGTTGAGCAACTACGAAGCGCGTTTCAGGCAAGTGCAATCCCCCCCACAAGCAGGAAGCCCTAAGGCAGATTAAGTTGGAATGTGCTGGTCTCACCAGACAAGCGCCAGCACATACTCACTTCAGACACTGCGTTTATGCAGAAGCAGCGGCCACCTGCGAAGGTGTGACAGATACGGGAGCGTGCCACAAACCCTGGTCGATATTATCGATTTCCTGGTCAATCTCCCTGATCACCTGCCGGGAAAACGGACCAAGGTGTAAGTACAATGCACTGACCATAACCACATAGGGCAGCGCCTTTGGGTTGTGCACTATGCAGTCAAGCAACATCCGCCAGAATTGCTTGGCCGTACCGGGGCCAGCACGATGAATACGCATAAGCAGACGACCAAAACTGCGCAGGTCACCACGGATCATTTTATGTGCACGCTCACGCTTAAGCATACGTCCAAGTCGGCGCACACGACCAAAATAGGCAACCGGATTATAAATTGCTCCGAGCACCCGCCTGTAGTCGTCCAGAACATCTCTGCGTGGACGCTTAGTCTCAAAGTTCAATCCCGCAGTGCATTGATCCCCCAATTGTGTTTGCTCACTACCGGAGAAAAGACGCCCTTCGGCCAGCAGGCGGCGCGTTAATTGTGTGGTTGGCAGGGCATATAACAACCCCACCATGCAGACAGGGATGGACGTATCCTCAATGCAATCGATCATACCAGCCGCAACACTGGCTTTTTCACTATCAAACCCGACAATGAATCCCGCATTTACAAAAATACCGGCTTCATGAATTTTGGTAATGCTTTGTTGTAAGCTGCGACGCGTGTTCTGCTTTTTCTGCATCAGAACTAACGTATCGGTATCCGGGCTTTCTATGCCCACAAATATGGCAAAGAAGTTTGCCGTTGCTAGGCCAGACAGCAGTTCTTCATCATCAGCAAGATTGATTGATGCTTCCGTTGAAAATTCGAATGGAAACTTGTGCGCTTTTTGCCAGTGCATCAAATCTGGCAAAAACTTCTTCAATGCTTTTTTATTGCCAATCAGATTGTCATCAACAAAGTCAACATGTCCTCGATAACCCAGAGCATACAGGGCATCCAACTCCGCCATAACCTGTTCATTTGTTTTGGTTCGGGGCACACGTCCGTACAGTTCGATAATATCGCAGAATTCACAACTGAACGGGCACCCACGGGAAAACTGGACACCAACATGCAGATACTGATTCAGCTTAAGCAGGTCAAAGCGGGGTAGGGGACTTTTGGTAACGTCCGTTTTCCCCATGGGAGCTTCAAAAATACCCTGCTTGGCCCCATCGCGCCACGCGGCAATAAAATTGCCCATGATCTCTTCAGCCTCACCAAGAACCTGAAAATTTGCCGCGGCATACAAATCGGGGCTGGACGTAACATCTGGACCGCCAACCACCACCGGCTTGCCAGACGCACGGCATCTTTCAATAAGATGTAAGGCATCGTTCCTTTGCGGGAGCATACCGCCTGTCATAATCAGGTCGGCCCAGTCAAAATCACTGTCCAGCAGCGTCTCTGTGTTGCGGTTGACCAGCCGAACCTCCCAGTTTTTGGGGAGTAAGGCCGCAACCGTAATCAGTCCAAGAGGAGCCGCTGGATAACGGGCACCGGACAGGTCACAGGCCTCCTTGTAATTCCAGAATGAACTGGCGTTAAAGAGCGGAAAGATCATCAAGACCTTACAGCTATCGGTCATGGACGAGAGTTCCTTGCGTGAGATAGGGAAGCAGCATCAAAGGGGATAAGCCTAGTCCCCTTTGGACCGTATGCCGGTCCCCTGAAAACACGGTTTGATGCGAGGGAAGACATGCCGTGTGTGCCTTTCATAAAATCTGGAGCAGAAGGCAGGGCGGCACGGATACAGCAGAAGGCCGGTCATGACCTTCGTCTGAGCATGATGGATGGCTTATACGCTGAATGCGCGATAATAGCGATAGAGAGGCAGGGTGTTACATAGCCCCGTAAAAAATGGCCTCATATGTCTTTTCAGACGACATTATGATATGTATGCCAGAAGCTAATGCTCTTCACTTTCATATTGAAGTGCATAGTGCGCTGGTAGCTCAGTTGGTTAGAGCGGGCCGCTCATAACGGCTTGGTCGCGGGTTCAAGTCCTGCCCGGCGCACCATTTCTCTCTCGTATCCCAAGAGCATTGACATCTCTCAGCCTCCATCCCCGCGCAGGGTTTGAACACTGAGAAAGGTGCCCGCTTTACAGCCTGACCCAGCGCAAGGTTCCGTCACTTCCCCGCTTACTTTTCCAGATTTCAGCAAGACCTGTCTCATATCTGAAACAGGTCGCGTTTTTTGCTACAAACATATGTGAGCATAGCTGTGTCAACAGTGGCAATTTCTGGGCGCTTCCTGTTCATCAAACCAAATTGGCCTCGGGCAGGGCGTGGTAGACAGCTTTGCGCAATGTTCAGGCCGACTGAACACATTCAGAGAGAAACACAACATGCGAGAGAGTAATAAGGGGTTATTTTCAATTATAACCTCAGCCTTACTGGCTCTTATCGGACTTTTCCTATTTTTGGGGGGAGCCGAACTGCTCGTCCTTGGCGGGTCCTGGTTTTACATTCTGGCCGGCGGCATTTTGCTGGCCACTGCTTTTAGCGGTTTCAAAAACCCCAAACTGGCTTCCCGCCTGTATGCCGCCCTGCTGCTGCTTGCAACGGTCTGGTCGCTGTTTGAAGTTGGCTTCAATATTTGGGGTCTGGAAGTCCGCCTGTTTACGCTTATCGGTCTTGGCGTATGGCTGCTGCTGCCGTGGGTATGGCGCACAGGGGCAGACTGGCTGACTGACAAGCGCGAAGTGCTGGGCGCTGTTGCCGTCTCCACTCTGGTCGTAATTGCCAGCTGCTTTGCCTCCTATTCCATTAACGGCACCGTGCCAGCCGACCGCATGGCTGCACAGGGGCAGAGCGATCTGGCTTCTGCTGGTGTTGCTGATGCAGACTGGTCTGCTTATGGCCGTACCGTTGGTGGTGACCGCTATTCGCCCGTCGGGCAGATTACTCCGGCCAATATCAGCCACCTCAAACGCGCATGGATGACCCGTACGGGTGACGTGCAGCAGGAAGGTGAGGGGACTGTTGCTGGTCCCGATCAGGGCCATGAATTTAACCTTGAACTCACCCCGATCAAAGTCGGTGACACGCTGTACATGTGCACCCCCCATAGCTGGGTTATGGCTGTGGACGCTGTGACGGGTAAGGTCAAATGGAAGTTTGATCCCAAACCTGCAACGGCCGACCTTGATAAAAACGTGTATCTGGCCTGCCGTGGTGTGTCTTACTACCATATCCCGGATGAAATTCAGACAAGCTGCCGCAACCGTATCTATTCACCGGTTGCAGACGTGCGCATGGTTGCCGTGAATGCGGAAACCGGACAGCCCTGTGATGACTTCGGTGATCACGGCTTCATTTCCCTGCGTGACTATCTGGGCCACGTGCCGCATGGCTTCCACTTTGTGACATCCCCCCCCATGGTGGCCAAAAACCGCGTCATTACTGGCGGCTGGATATTTGACAATCAGGCCAACTTTGAGCCTTCTGGCGCCATCCGCGCATTCAATGCCACCACCGGTGCTATCGAATGGGCATGGGACGTTGGGCATAACCCTGAAACATGGAAACCGGGTCCGAACGACGTTCTGACGCGTGACACCCCCAATGCTTGGGGCGTTTACACGGCTGACCTTGACCTTGGTATGGTTTACATCCCCACAGGGAACTCTCCGCCTGACAACTGGGGTGGTACACGCCGTCCGTTCGATGATGCATCTTCCAGCGCCACGGTTGCTCTGGACATCGAAACCGGTGAACGCCGCTGGATCTACCAGACCGTCCACCACGACCTGTGGGATATGGACATTCCGTCTGGCCCCTCCATGGTTGATCTGCCCGGCCCGAACGGGGAAACCATTCCCGCTCTCGTGCAGAGCACCAAGCGTGGCGAATTCTTCGTGCTGGACCGCCGCACCGGCGAACCTGTGCCGGGTTACCCTGTTGCGGAAAAATCCGTCCCCACGGCAGGCCATGCGCCGGATGACCGCGTCTCACCCACGCAGCCCTATCCTACGGCCATGCCGTCCCTCACGCCGCCTGACCTGAAGGAAACGGACATGTGGGGCGCAACCCTGCTGGATCAGATGATCTGCCGTATCCAGTACCGTCAGTCGGCTTACGAGGGGCAGTTTACACCGCCGCATGTGGGCAAGACGACCATTGTCTATCCCGCGTTCTATGGCGTTGTGGACTGGCAGGGCATTACCATTGACCCGCAGCGCAAAATCCTGCTGGCCAATGCAAGTTATCTGCCGTTCCGTATCCGTCTGGAAAAACGCCAGACACTGGAAGGCACGGGAACGCTGCCCAAATGGGATGGTAAAGGTGAAGAACCGGCGGCTAAAGGTGACGCACTGTCCGTCTCGCCTGATTATGGTACGCCTTATATCGCTTACACCAACCCGTGGCTGAACCCGCTTCAGATCCCCTGCAAAGGGCCGGTATGGGGCACGCTGACAGCGATTGACCTTGTGACCAAAAAAATCGTCTGGCAGCACCCGGTCGGCACCACCCGTGATACAGGGCCTTTCCGCACGCACAACAACCTGCCGCTGCCAACAGGCATGTATAATATCGGCGGGAACATTGTGACCAAGGGCGGCGTCGTGTTCATGGGCGCAACCGCAGACGACTATCTGCGTGGGTTTGACCTTTCCACGGGGCAGGTCATCTGGAGCGACCGTCTGCCCGCAGGTGGTCAGGCTACTCCCATGTCTTACGAGGCAGGTGGCAAGCAGTACGTCGTGATCGCCGCAGGTGGTCATGGCGGGCTTGGTACCCGGAGCGGTGATTATATCATCGCTTACACACTCGATGGCGCACAGGGCTCCAAAGCTCAGTAACGCGCCTTTCATGCGGGGTCCCTGACATTCAGGGGCCCCGTTACATTCAAATACGGAAATCCTTCTGATGAGTTTGACAGAAAAGCCAGAGCGGCTGCGCGCTCTGCTTCGCCTCGTCATACCCGGTGTGGTTCTGGTTTATGCGTCCTCAGCCCGTGCGGCCGATGTGACACTCGGCATTATTGGTCCGCACGAGTATGATTTGCCGGTTGATTTTAAGCCGTTCAACGTACTGGTCCAGTATGGTGACGGGAATGCCGCTGGCAGCACCTACAACAGTCTAGGCCAACGTAAGGCTCAGGGCGGCAGCCACACCTGGGCGGGCATGACCAAATATGTGCATTTCCGCAGTTTTGAGGCCATTCCACACGTAGGATTTGCGTTTGAGTTAATCCAGTCTGAAAGTTACAGTCTGGCCGATGGAACGGATTACGGCGGTCTGGGACCAACAATTGTGGGGCCTGCGGCGTGGTTCAAGCCCAATGCCCACAGCACGTTTGGTATACAGACCTTTATGCAGACACCTGTTGGCACGCGTGATGCGACATCGCCGCAGTACTGGTCCAATATTTCCAGCTTCATTTTTGATTATGAATGGAAACATTTCAGCTTTGACGGGGATGCAGGCACGGTCGTCGGTTCAACAAAACATGTCAAAGGCGCACATAGCTATTCCCCCGGTGTCGTCTTTTACACCAACCTGCGTTTTAGCTGGAAAGCCACCAAGAAGCTTGAACCTTTTGTAGCGTTTGACTGGCAGAATGTAACCGGCACTTACGATAATACGGCCAACCGGTATCTGGATGATTCCAACAGCCGGGAAACAACACTAGGCTTGGGCCTGATGTACAATGTCTCCAAGCACTTTTCTATTACCGGCCGCTATTCCCACTCTCTGGAGGCTAGGAATACGCCAGAAACGAACGCTTATTATGTAAAGTTCGTCTATCTCTGGTGACAATTGACACATAAAAGAGATCTTATTCTTTCAGGGAAAGATAAAATTTTCTTTAAATCCTGTCATAATGTGCATAAAATGCCCAGCGAACTCAAACTCCACATCTTTGACGCAAGCAAAGAGGGTCATTACGGGTTAACTGGTGGAACACTGCATGAATGGCAACCTGAGCAGAGTAAAGGTCGCAGAACAAAACATTCTGCCGGATACCAGTAACTCCAAAACTCCGGCAACCAGCGATATCCGTATCCAGCAGTCATGGGAACGCTGTGCTTCAGCCTATAATCTGGACCCTTCGCAGGGTTGGATGGCTGACGTTCTCTCTGGTGCAGAATTCCGGCAGGCTAGCGGTCGGTCGGCCTTGTTGCTCAAATCTGCTATGGGGGAGATGCGCCGTCTATTTGACCTAGTGCAAGGCATGGGTCTTATGGTGCTTCTGGCGGACCCAGATGCAACCATTCTTGCACGCTGCGCGGATGAAACCCACCTGTCGGTCTGCCGCCGCCTCCATTTGCGCAAAGGCGCCATCTGGCATGAATCGGCCGCCGGAACCAATGGTGTTGGCACATGCGTCAAAGAAAAATGTCCCATTTTTCTGGGGCAGGGCGAACACTGGCGCTTTTGCTTTTCGCTACTTGCCAGTTATGCCGCTCCCGTTTTTGACGCACAGGGCCGCGTAGCAGGAGCGCTGAATCTGGCGGCCTTTAGTGGCAACACGACCAAACCCTATGCAGCGCTGGTCATGGAAACGCTGTTACAATCTGGCCGGCGTATTGAAGAACAGCTCTTCCGTGCTCATTATGCGGGCAACAAAATTCTGACTCTCGGTCCAGCAGAAGGGTGCTCTGCGCCTCTGGTTGCTCTCAATGCAGGAGGAGAAGTCATAGGGGCAACCCATGCCACCCGTGCAATGATGGGGTGGACGGACGACATGATTAAAGACCATCCTAATCTGCTGACAGAATTGGAATCAGATACGGAAATCAGTCTACAAAAGGCTGAGGAAAGTGTAGTGCGTTCGGCTCTAGCGGCAAGCCACGGGAATGTGGCAGCCACAGCCCGTGGTCTGGGCATTAGCCGCGCCACACTCTACCGTAAAATGAAGGCCCTGAATATTCAGTGAATATCAGGGGGCGCTTCCGGCCTTAACTGGAAAGTCGAATACAACGGCCCGCTCAAGGTAAGGGCCTGCAAAAGCCTTGAAAGCATCATGTGCGGGGTCATAGTAACGCTTGTCAGTTACAAGCGGCCGACCGACATAAAAATTCCGATCCCCTTCAGAACGAAACGTAACCAAGTACCCTTGTTCCAATCCAAGGTCTGCATTTTCCCCGCTAATCTGTGGCCCCGTCTCAATAGAGGCAACCACAGAATGACCGTCTGGGCGATGAGACAGCTTTGCCAACGCGACAAAGCGTTTTGTAACCTCATCCCGTTCAGCCTGAGTGGTCTGGGGCTTAAACTGGAACATTACCACATGCCGGATGGTTCCGGGGTGAAAGTCAGGAGCCGTAAAACGGGCCATTCCTACGTTATGAACTTCATCCCGCACCATTTGTGCCGCGGTATCCAAAGGCATAACCTGCGCGGGTTCAGTTTTTGCATAGGCATGGGAAGAATATACAGCCGCCCAAAACCCAATACTTAAAAGGATAGATCTGTTTTTCATAACGAATAAAATCTCACCAAGTGCGTGTGTTACATTCAGGGGGCAGGATTAGAGTGGACTTGGTGAATGGCGTTTATTTTCTCTTCCAATTCAGGTGTGATGGCCAGATTTATGGATGCAAGAAGCGTTTCAAGCTGCGCGATGCTCGTTGCCCCAATAATATTTGATGTTACAAATGGCCGGCTTGTTACAAAGGCAACTGCCATTTGAATGGGGTCTATTCCTTCCTGCCGTGCAAGCGCATGGTAAGCGCTTATGGCCTCATCCACACCGGGTTTTTCATAACGCTGACCACGGTTGAAAAGGGTTGTCCGTGCTCCAGACGGCCGAGCACCATTAAGATATTTTCCAGTTAAATATCCCTGCGCAAGTGGGGAATAGGCCAGCAGTCCCACACGTTCCTGCAGGGCCATCTCAGCCAGTCCAATTTCGAATGTTCGGTTGATCAGATTATAGGCATTCTGGATGGAGGCAACGCGTGGCAGTCCACTTCTGGAAGCCGCCAAAAAGCTGGCAACGCCCCATGCTGTCTCATTGGAAAGGCCAACGTGACGGATTTTCCCTTCAGCAACAAGGTCTCCCAGCACGGCCAACGTTTCTTCCACAGGTACGGAATCATCCGCCGGCAGTTCTTTGAAAGTGGTGCCGCCCTCTCCAAACAGATTAATCTGACGGTCTGGCCAATGAAGCTGATACAGATCGATGTAATCTGTCTTCAGCCGGCGGAGAGAGCCTTCAAGAGCATAACGGATCTGGCGTGGCGTTAGCCGTGCAGGTTCACCGCCCGGGCGAAACCAAGGGGATGATGAACGTCCGACAACCTTGCTGGCAATCACAAGTTTGTCCCGGCCGCCTTTTGCCTTCAGCCAGTTGCCGATAATGGTCTCGGTAGCACCATAAGTCTCAGCACGCGGCGGAATGGCATACAGTTCTGCCGTATCAATAAAATTGATACCGCGCTCCAGTGCCAGATCAAGCTGGGCATGACCTTCCGCCTGAGTATTCTGCTGGCCAAATGTCATTGTGCCCAGGCAGAGTTCACTAACCATAATGCCTGTACGGCCAAGTTCGCGTTTGTTCATATTCGTTGCCTGCTGAGAATGGGTAAAATCAATAAAGCCATCATGAAAGAAAAATTATTTTTGAACAAGTGCGCAAGAATGTATGAAATTTAAAAAAAGATAGAATAATAAGTAAGAAATAAAATGAAAATATACCTCTCCATGACCCCGGTTGAAATTCTCAACATATCCAATTAATCTTGGGTCGAAATTTACCAATTATTTTGGAGGAACACATGCTTACCCTTGGCAACATCCGCAATGTGGCGCCTTCTGTACATTTGCCCGAATACAACCCTACCGATATTAAAACTGGTATTGTGCATTTTGGCGTTGGTAATTTTTTTCGCGCTCATGAGGCTCTGTATATTGAGAAAATCCTCAAAGCCGAGCCAACATGGGGCATTGTTGGGGTGGGCCTGACATCCGGCGACCACTCACGCAAAAAAGCTGCCATGTTTAAAGCGCAGGATTGCCTGTATTCCCTGACTGAATGTGCACCAACAGGTGAGCGGTCAGTGCGTATTATAGCCGCATTGCGTGATTACCTGCTGGCACCAGAAGACCCGGAAAATGTTTTAGCTTATCTCAGTAACCCCGACATCCATATTGTATCCATGACCATAACTGAGGGCGGTTACAATATTAATGAGGCTACTGGTCAGTTCGATCTCAATGCACCAGCCGTGCAGAATGATCTGAAAAACCCTGAAAAACCAGAAACGGTTTTTGGCTATGTTGTGGAAGGGCTGCGCCGCCGTCGTGCTGCGGGGGTTAAGGCCTTTACCATCATGTCATGCGATAATTTGCGGCATAATGGCGATGTCGCCCGGAAGGCTTTTCTGGGTTTTGCTCAGGCACGCGACCCGGAACTGGCAAAATGGATTGAACAGAACGCCACATTCCCCAATGCAATGGTTGACCGCATTACACCCACTGTAACAACCGAGATTGCACAACAACTCAACGCGGCTAGCGGACTGGAAGATGAGCTGCCTGTTGTTGCGGAAGATTTTCATCAATGGGTGCTGGAAGACAACTTTGCAGATGGCCGGCCAGATCTAGCAAGGGCAGGGGTGCAGTTTGTCTCTGACGTTACGGATTACGAGCATGTTAAAATCCGTATGCTCAACGCATCTCATATCATGCTGAGTTTCCCAGCTATTCTTCTCGGGTACGAACATGTGGATCAGGCGGTCAAAGATCCTGCACTCAAAAACAACGTAGAAAACTTTTTAACCCGAGATGTTATTCCAACACTCAAAGCGCCGCCCGGCGTCAACCTGCAACAGTATATGCAGAGCGTTCTTAGCCGTTTTTCCAACCCGGCAATGGCTGACCAGACCTTGCGTATTGCAGGGGACGGCTGTGCCAAAATTCAGGTATTCTGGACAGAAACAGTGAGGAACCTGCTGCTGGAGAAAAAAGACTGCTCCCGTATTGCCTTTGGCATGGCCGCGTATCTGGAAATGCTCCGAGGGGTTAATGCACTTGGTCAGACTTACACAACGTCTGAACCAGCTTATACGCAAGCACAGGAAGCCCTCATTCATTCGGATGACTATGCAGCGGGGCTACAATTGCCCGCATTTGATGCGTGGAGAGACTTAGACAGCAGCGCGCTGAACCTTAAAGTTATCGAACTGCGCAAAATTATACGCAACCAGGGCGTCAAAGCAGCTTTGGCGACATTACCCGCATAAAAATATATTATCTGCATAGACGAGAAATATTTTATGCAGAAATGTAAATAGCAACTGGCATTTCAAACGGAGAAGGAGGCACCATTAGTGCTTTCCTTCTCTTTGTTTTTCTATACCGGCCACAAATAGAGCCGAAGATTATCACACTTCACCACATTCCCGTTACCACATGGAACTCCGCTCCCAACCCTTCGTTTGGAGCCATTGAGTTTCGATGTTCGTGACAACGGGGCCAACAAGCCTTGATCCGCACAGAGCGTCGATAAAACGCGCCCCTCTTGCTGATGAAAGCGACGCCCTATGACAGACGAAAAATCTTTGTCTCCCAGCACACAGAACAGCCTCCACGACCATCCACCCGGTTCTGGCGATACCCAGCCGGAGAACACAATCGGCCACGGTGGAGAGCTACATCAGATTGTTGGCAAAGATGGCAATCATGCAGATGGTGCTGCCCATCTGACAGATAATTTTGGGCATAGAATTGCGGATAACGAAAATTCACTCAAAGCAGGCCAGCGCGGCCCCACATTGCTTGAGGACTTTATTCTCCGCGAAAAAATCTTCCATTTCGATCATGAGCGCATTCCCGAACGTATTGTTCATGCCCGTGGTTCCGGCGCGCATGGTGTGTTTGAATGCACAAAAGCCATACCCGAACTGACCAAAGCGTCCATTTTCCAGAAAGTCGGAAACAGTTGCCCGGTTTTTGCCCGCTTTTCTACCGTAACAGGTGGAGCAGGCTCGGTGGATACACCACGGGATGTGCGTGGATTTGCAGTAAAATTCTATACGGACACCGGAAACTGGGATCTGGTAGGCAACAATATTCCAGTCTTTTTCATTCAGGACGCCATTAAGTTCCCGGATCTGGTGCATAGCGTTAAGATGGAAGCTGACCGCGGTTACCCGCAGGCGGCCTCAGCGCATGACACATTCTGGGACTTTGTCAGCCTTATGCCCGAAAGCCTGCACACAGTCATGTGGGCCATGTCTGACCGTGGCATCCCGCGCTCTTTGCGCATGATGGAAGGGTTTGGCGTTCACACCTTCCGTCTGGTGAATGCTGCGGGCGAAGCGCATTTTGTAAAATTCCACTGGAAACCCGTACAGGGCATTCAGTCTCTGGTCTGGGATGAAGCCGTTAAAGTTTCGGGGGCCGATAGCGATTACCATAGACGGGACCTGTTTGAGTCTATTGATCATGGTGACTTCCCAGCATGGGAGCTTGGTGTTCAGGTCTTTGATGAAGCTTGGGCCAAAAAGCAGCCTTACGATGTTCTGGATGCCACCAAACTGATCCCTGAAGAGGAAATCCCAGTACAGATTATCGGCCGTATGACCCTCAACCGTAACGTTGATAATTTTTTTGCCGAAACAGAGCAGGTTGCCTTTCTGCCAACCAACATTATTCCCGGCATAGATTTCTCGAACGATCCTTTACTGCAAGGCAGGCTTTTTTCGTATCTTGATACCCAAAAGTCCCGGTTGGGCACGACCAACTTCCACCAGATCCCTGTTAACGCCCCCAAATGTCCGTTCAACAACTTCCAGCGTGACGGGATGATGCAAACGCTCGTGCCCCGTGGGCGCGCCAATTACGAACCCAACAGTCTGGCTGAAGCGGGTGAAGAGGGTGGCCCTCGTGAGTGCTCGGAAACCGGTTTCACGACTTTCCCTGCCAATAATGAGCGCAATGCTCCAGAGGAAAAACTACGTATTCGCCCGGATAGCTTTGCCGACCATTATAGCCAGCCGCGCCTTTTTTACCGATCTCAAACAGATAATGAACAAGCACACATTGCCTCGGCTTTTGTGTTTGAACTCTCCAAGGTGCAGTTGCCTCATGTGCGGAAAAGAGTTCTGAGCCAGCTCCGCAATGTGGACGAAACTCTCGCCAAACGCATAGCGGACGGCCTAGCCATAACGCTGCCGGAAAAAGCCAAGGCTGCCAAAGAACCCGTTGACCTAGGGCACTCCGACAAGCTGTCCATACAGAAACAGGCAAAGGGCGATATGGCAGGCAGAACCATAGGGATTCTGTTTGCTCAAGGCTCTGACCTGACCGGTATCGAACAGCTCAAAAACGTTATTACCAAAGCGGGCGGCACGCCTTATCTGGTTGCTCCTAAAGTCGGCGGCATACCGGTTGCACACGGCGTGCTCAAGGCCGATGGACAATTGGCTGGGTCACCTTCCGTCCTGTTTGACGCAGTGGCTACCGTACTAACGCCAGATGCTGCAGAACAGCTGACGCATGAGAGCGCGGCCGTCCAATGGTTGATGGATGCCTATGCGCATTGCAAAACCATAGCACATTGCAAGGGCAGTCAGGCCTTACTGGACAAGGCAGGCGTCAAGAAAGACAAAGGCGTTATCATGCTGGACGAGCTCGCCAAAGCTGGAATAGCGCGCCATTGGCAGCGTGAGCCTACAGTGAGGGAACTGGCCTGATGCCACAGAACTCTCAGAATATGGCAGCCCCATATAGTTTGCGTGATGTGCCTATTGGCATAGATGCAACAGGCATGAGGCACGAAAGTGACTCAATGGGCACGATCAGCGTGCCCGCCAACCATTACTGGGGGGCACAAACGCAACGGAGTCTGGTGCATTTTTCCATCGGACGAGACCGTATGCCCATTGAACTTTGCCGCGCCTACGGGATTGTTAAAAAAGCGGCGGCACAGGTCAATCTGGCAGACAACCGCCTACCAAACTGGAAAGCTGCAGCCATTATTCAGGCTGCGGATGAAGTGGTCAAAGGTCAGTTGGATAGCGAATTTCCGCTCTTTGTCTGGCAAACGGGCTCGGGCACGCAAACCAATATGAATGTGAACGAGGTTATTGCAAACCGGGCTATCCAGTTGCTTGGTGGGAAAATCGGCTCCAAAATACCCGTTCACCCCAATGACGACGTCAATATGGGGCAGTCCAGTAACGACTCTTTTCCCACGGTCATGCATGTCGTTACCTTGCTGGAAATTGAAAATACGCTCATCCCGCAAGTCGAAGCGCTCATTAACTGCATCCAGACAAAAGCAGCAATGTGGCGCAACGTGGTCAAAATGGGCAGAACCCATTTACAGGATGCGGTTCCCCTCACTGTGGGGCAAGAGTGGTCAGGCTGGGCGCAACAGCTTGAGAATGCACTGGATGCGCTACGAGCAGCCCGACCCGGCCTGACTGAATTGGCAGCGGGCGGCACCGCCGTTGGCACTGGCCTGAATGCGCCAGAAGGCTTTGGTAAAGCCATTGCAGAGCATATTGCAGTCCTGACCAACAAGCCTTTTATAACTGCCCCCAATAAGTTTGCTGCTCTTGGTGGGCTGGACGCCATGGTACGGGCATCTGCTGGGCTGCGTGGACTTGCTGTAGCGCTGATGAAAGTTGCCAACGACATGCGGTGGCTTGGGTCTGGTCCACGTTGTGGGCTGGCTGAGTTGCATCTACCGGAAAATGAACCCGGTTCATCCATTATGCCTGGCAAGGTTAATCCGACCCAGTGCGAAGCCCTGATTATGATTGCAACGCAGGTTCTGGGTAATGATGCAACCGTCGCCTTTGCCGGTGCTCAGGGAAATTTTGAACTGAACGTCATGCGTCCCGTCATTGCGGCCAATGTTTTACATGCAATCCGCATTTTGGCCGATGGCTGTCGAAATTTCCGAGAATTCTCAGTCGAAGGGACCACGCTAAACGAAGAAAAGATTAAACACTACGTTGAGGTCTCAGTGATGCTGGTAACCGCACTTAGCCCTGTCATAGGGTATGACAAAGCATCTGCCATTGCGCACCGTGCCATGGAGCGGAACGAGACCTTAAAAGAGGCAGCCTTGGCCTCAGGCGTGAGTGCAGAAGTTTTTGACCAGAATGTTGATCCGCACAATATGGTGGGGCATGGCCTTGCAGGCGCTTGAAGCAGGAAGGACTGCTTTCTAAATCTCGCTAGCTTGATGCAAATCATTGCTGCGTGATGGATGGCAGGAGCAACTTACGTCTGTTGCAACACAATGCTTCTTGGCGGAAGTGGAAAAGGGAGGCTCAAGAGCCTCCCTTTTTTATGGTCTGAGACACTGTAATGCGTCATCAGGCAGTCTGTTGGGCACCATGGAAATCGGCGTCTTGAGGGCGCTTTTTCTTTTTTTCCAGCATTTCGGTGTGACGACGCGCTTCTGGGGAAATCCGCAGACACAGTGTCAGAATACCGGCCACGAGATACAGTCCAGAAAAGCTCCAGATTACGCCTTCTAGCCCCATACCAAACCACGCTTCGCAAACACTCACAACCGCGGGGCCAACCCAGGTACTGGCACCAGCACCCAGACCCAGAATAGAAAGGGCCGCAGCTTTTTCCTTAGGGCAGATCAATGGCATCAGGCCGGACATGGGCACAAATGCCGCGACCGTTCCCCCGTAAACAAAGCCAGCGATAGCCGCCAGAGTGAAGTTGCCCGGATACCACAGAGGCACATAGTAGAAGAGTGGGATGGTCACACAGCAGCCAACACACCCGCCAATGGCGATAACAAAACGATGGCCAAGTTTATCTGCCAGCATACCAGCCGCAAGATTGAACAGAATATTGCCCAGGAAGATAAGGGACAGCAGGTCCAGCCACTGCGACTGTGAGAAATGCAGCTGATCAACAAAGAACGCTGGCATAATAGCTAGAAATGCGTACTCGGATGACGTGTTGATGGTCCTGACAATACCAGAAACCAGTGTTTTGGGTTCACGCCACATGATGCTGACTGAACCAAAGAACACCTGTTTTTTATCTGCATCGGCAGAAACAAGCGGTTTGGAACCAATTGGTTCACGCACAAACAACAGGGCGATCAGACCACCAATAATAACCAGCCCCAGAGAACACCAGAATGTTGCCAACTCGCCAATGTAAGGAATGGTGTACCGCGCAAACTGAGAACCAAGCGTAGGCAGACCGGCGGAAAAAGAGAACCAGAACCAACCAGCAGCAGAGCCGAGCATCCGCGCCGGAGTAGCAGCGGCTATCCACACCAGAAAACCATAGGCAAACAGCGGGTAGGCGAACCCACGCAGCGTGTAGAAGAGCAGGGTCATGGACAGGTTGTCCGGACCAAGCCCCAAAGAGAGAAACCCGACTTCCAGCAACGCCCAGAGTAGAAGACCAGCCCACATGGTACGCCGTGGCCCGTACAGATCAGACAGTGGGCCGGCCAGCCACGCCGAAAGCATGACAGTCACACCATAGGTTGTGAACATGAGGTTCACATCACCTTGACTATGACCATGGTGGAGCATGTAGGTGTCTAGGTAACCGGCTTCGACACCATCACCGACCATGAACAGGAGCAAACCAATAAAACCGAAAAAGAGCGGTTTAGGTATGCCCAAAAGGGCGGCAAGACCACGCTGCTGCATGGACGACTGAGGGCTTGTCTCTGGCAAGACGCTCTCTCCTTATGTAATTTTTGCAGCCTGCCTGAATAAGTTGAACCCTAAGGAGAAAGGGAAGCAGGCATGCGTGATGCAGGCCCGGAGTAAACATCACGGGCAGTTAAGATACGAGCACGAAAACAGGATCGCGCATCACGAAAAAGGAAGCACAAAAAAAGTGCATTGGTAATATTATATACTCATAAACGTATTTCGGTTCAAGATTTTTTTTATAAATACATATTCAAATATAAACTTTTGTATTCAATAATGCGAAATTGTTCTTATATTTAATTATTATATTCAAGTGTTATTTATGTATATTTACAAATTGCAACCGCATATGAATTTTAAAATTACTTGATGATATTTTTGTTATTTTTACCGATCAGAACCTTTGGGGTTTCTTTTTTTCATTCCTAGGCTGAAAAAAATGAAATTAATCCCCACGAAAAAGAGGGTTTTTGTGGATTATATTATCGCAATACAATCCAAATTTTTTCTACAATACGTTGTTATGAAAACAGAATATATTGAGTACTAAGCAGATGGACGCTTCGACTGTTCAAGTTTGAGTAAATCAGAGGCCAACTGTTTGATAGGAGATGCCCAGTCCAAAGGCTGGGGCTGCTGATAAATGCGTAAGTTCTCATACCACGGTGAATCCACACGGCCAGATAGCCAGCGCCAGCACTGGTCAAATCGCGATAACATCCACACAGGTATACCAAGGCCACCTGCTAGATGGACAACCGCAGTATCAACCGCAATCACCATATCCAAATTACTGACCAAAGCTGCTGTATCATCAAAATTATGCAGCAAATGAGTATGGTTAACCAGCTTCATCCCCTTGGGGGGCATTTTGGCCTGAATACCTTTTTCTCCAACCTGCAAGCTATAGAATAAAACATTCGGAATGTCGGCCAACGGCGCCAAGGTTTGCAAATCCATGGACCTACGTTGATCTACAAATTCCACGGACCTTACTTCACGGTGCGGAGAACCAGCCCAGACCAGCCCAATACGCAGCGTTGGATTACAAGCGGTAAAATACAGATCCTTTTCCAACCGCTGCTGCCAAATTGCAACCTGCGCCGGATCGGATTTGAGGTAGCCATTGCTAAAAGGAATTGTGTTCAGGGTTGTCCCTAAAAAATACGGCAAACTCCCCACGGCGCATTCAAGGTCATGAGGAGGGGCATCATCATCCACGCTAATAAATAGCTGCTGGGGAAACGAGCGCTGCAAAAGCGCCAATAATTCTTTGCGGACTTTTACAATCACTCGACCGCCACGCTCTGCGGCAAGGGGTATAAAGCGCGCAAACTGCAGCATGTCGCCAAACCCACCTTCCGTATGAATCAGAAGGGTCCTACCTACAAAGGGTTCACCATTCCATAGAGCCCCTTGGAGGTTATGCTTGCCGATTATCTTGGTATTCCATCGCCACTCATACGCTTTAAAGCCCTCAGTATATTGGCCTTGGGCAAGGAGGGAGAGCGCATAGTTTGTGCGATTTGACCCATTGTCGGGCTCAAGCTGGATGGCCGTTTTATGAAAATTCTGGGCCAGAGCATGATGCCCCTGCGCATCCAGAAGCACACCTAGGTTACTGAGTGCAAGAGGGTGCTGCGGCTGCAACGTAAGGCATTGTTTATAAGCGGTTATTGCGCTTTGGTAATCTTGGAGTTCAAACAGAACATTACCAAAATTGGACCACGCATCGGCCAGATCGGGTTTGATTTGTACCGCGCGCATCAACAGTTGGCGCGCGGCTTGAAAGTCACCCAATGAGCAGAGGAGGCCGCCATAGTTACTCAGCGTGCAGGCATCATTCGGGTTACGCTTCAATTCAGCCTGATATGCAACAACAGCATCCTGCAAGCGGTTTGCTCGTTGCAATGCCACCGCATCCATACCGTTAGTTCCTGAGTTATCCGACAGGCCTGAAGAGGAGGGTAACGACATAATGATACAACCCGATCTCAGGTAAAAAAGAACACCTACACAGGAGCTAGGTTTACTTGACGAAACCAACCAATTTTTCGGCTTCTGCCACAATCGGTTCGGCAATAGCCTGCGCGCGCTCTGCTCCATTACGCAGCATTTGCACAAGGTAGGCTTCATCCTGCAAAAGCTGACTCGTTTTGAGCGCGATGGGGGCAATTTCATTCACCACCACTTCGGTAAGAGCCGCTTTGAAGGGACCAAAACCTTGGCCCTGATGCAGGTCAAGAACCTGTTGCACACTCATACCGGACAACGCCGCATAGATTGAAACAAGGTTCCGCGCTTCCGGACGATCAGCAAGACCCGAAGGGTCGGAGGGTAGAACGTCTGCATCAGTTTTGGCGCGTCGGATTTTTTGCGCAATAGTATCAGCGTCATCTGTCAGTTCGATACGGCTCTGGGCCGATGGATCTGACTTGGACATTTTTTTTGTACCATCCCGCAGGCTCATCACCCGTGCGGCTTCCGGTGGGATCAGAGCTTCAACCTGCGGAAAAAACGACACCCCATAGTCATGGTTAAACTTCTGGGCAATATCGTTGGTCAACTCCAGATGCTGCTTCTGGTCTTCCCCCACAGGCACGCGTGTTGCCTTATATGCAAGGATGTCTGCCGCCATAAGGTTAGGATAGACATAAAGACCCGCGGAATGGTTTTCCCTATCCTTCCCGGCCTTGTCCTTGAACTGCGTCATACGGTTGAGCCAACCAAGACGGGATACGCAGTTAAAAATCCAAGCCAGACGGGCATGTGCCGACACAGCAGACTGGTTGAACAGAATATGCTTTTCTGCATCAATCCCTGACGCCAGCAGAATAGCTGCCTGTGTTAACGTATGATCTCGCAGTTTTGCCGGGTCCTGCCAGACCGTAATGGCATGCATATCCACCAGACAAAACACACACTCATGGTCTGCCTGCAGATTGACCCAGTTACGGATCGCGCCAAGGTAATTACCAAGCTGAGGAACACCAGAAGGCTGGATGCCTGAAAAAATACGTTGCATTCGGGTCTATCGCTATTGTCTGGAAGGAGAAGGAAAACGTAATGCTGGCGGGTCAATACACCCAGCAAGAAGACGCGCATTTTCCAGTCGGCCAGCACCACATTGCCAACTGTTTAAAGCTTTCCGCCATAACAAAGACTGTATAGGCAGATGCTCACATATGCCCGCCATGCCTCTTCAGGCGTGATACCTTTTCCATTGCAGAAAGGGCATCACGCACGGGAGCATCGGCAAAGAATGTCCGCCTGAATTACGGTGTGTTGTGCGTATGCTCAACACCCAGCAACTGAATTCGGAAGACCAACGGGCTGTCAGACGGAATGACACCCATGGACTTATGCCCATAGCCCAGTTCAGGCGGCACATACAGCATCCATGTATCGCCCACATGCATTAAGGGCAGAGCCTCCATCCAGCCCGAAATCAGGCCGTCCAGCGGCATCTGCATGTACGCCCCATTCCCATGCTGGTCAGAACCATCAAAAATGGAACCATCCGGCAGGCGACCTTCATAAATGAGCATCATGACATCGCCCTTACGGGGCTGCTCGCCATCCTTGGGGCCGGATTCCAGAACTTTATATGCCAGACCGTCCTTGAGCACAGTCACACCCGGTTCCGACCGTAACTTGGCCATCTGCTGCGCTGGGGTCAGCTCAACATCTTCCGCCTTATGCCCTCCACAGGCTGTAAGGGAAAAGGCCAGACTGGCCGCAAGCATACATGGAACAAAAGAAAAACGACGGGACATGGTGTTTATGTGCTCCCTGACAAAGTTCAGAAAAGACGTCGCTTAAAGAGCGCCACCTTTACGGCCAATCTGCGCACCCAGTCGCAGGCGCAGAGCATTCAGCTTGATAAAGCCCTGTGCATCTTCCTGATTGTAGGCACCTTCATCATCTTCAAAGGTCACAACACGGGTATCGTACAGGCTGTTCGGGCTTTCACGTCCTACGCAAATAACATTGCCTTTATACAGCTTCAGGCGCACGCGCCCGGTTACAGAATGCTGGGAGGCATCAATTAGAGCCTGCAACATCCGACGTTCGGGCGAGAACCACAGACCATTATAAAGGATGGCAGCATAACGCGGCATCAGGCTATCTTTAAGATGCATGGCTTCGCGGTCCAGCGTTATGGACTCAATGCTACGATGCGCGGTCAACAGGATTGTGCCGCCGGGCGTTTCGTAAACACCACGGGACTTCATGCCCACAAAACGGTTTTCCACCAGGTCCAGACGACCAATGCCGTTTGCCTTACCCAGTTCATTCAGCCGCGTCAGCAATGTAGCCGGAGACATTGCTTCACCATTAATGGCAACGGGGTCACCGCTAACAAAGTCGATGGTGATTTCCGTTGCACGGTCCGGTGCGGCTTCTGGTGCAATTGTCCGCTGGAAAACCATCTCTTCGGGTGCGATGGCAGGGTCTTCCAGCATCTTCCCTTCAGATGAAGAGTGCAGCAGATTGGCATCGACAGAGAAGGGGGCTTCACCACGCTTGTCTTTAGCAATCGGAATCTGGTTTTCCTCGGCAAAAGACAGCAGGCGGGTACGGGAGGTCAGGTCCCATTCGCGCCACGGTGCAATCACCGTAATGTCGGGCTTGAGGGCATAGTAAGCCAGCTCAAAACGCACCTGATCATTGCCTTTACCGGTCGCACCATGCGCCACGGCATCGGCGCCAACAGCCTCAGCAATCTCAATCTGACGCTGGGCAATCAGCGGGCGGGCAATGGACGTGCCCAGCAGGTACTGACCTTCATAGAGCGTATTGGCGCGGAACATCGGGAATACAAAATCCTTCACGAATGTTTCGCGAAGGTCTTCCACAAAAATTTCCTTAACCCCGAACATCTCTGCTTTTTTACGAGCAGGTTCCAGTTCCTCACCCTGCCCAAGGTCGGCCGTAAAAGTCACGACTTCGCAGCCATAGGTTTTTTGCAGCCACCTCAGGATAACGGACGTATCCAGCCCCCCCGAGTAAGCCAGAACAACCTTTTTAACGTCTTTTTTGGCGGAAGTCGCGCCCATGCACCTAATCTCCTGATCACTCTATGAACAACAGGTTTGTCTTCCTCCTATCACTGAGAAAGCCTTGGAGCCAGAGGCCATTCCCAGTGAAGCGAGTTCGAACGTGAAAAATATGAACTTTCAGGAAGAAAGGCCGTTTCGGGCGCGTTCACTGGCAGTCTTCAACTGCCCGCAGGCTGCCAGAATATCTCGGCCACGAGGGGTGCGAATTGGGGACGCAAACCCGGCGTTCATCACAATTTCCGCAAATCTGTTCTGCTGCTCACGCGTGGAGGGACGATACTGGCTCCCCGGCCACGGATTAAACGGAATCAGATTAACCTTGGCAGGAATGTCCGAAATAAGCCGAACCAGTTCACGCGCGTCAGCTTCGGTATCATTCACGCCACGCAACATGATGTATTCAAACGTGATACGCCGTGCATTGCTGGCGGCCGGATAGCGGCGGCAAGCAGCCAGAACTTCCTCAATAGGATATTTACGGTTGAGGGGGACAATCTCGTCCCGCAGGTCATTCCTCACCGCGTGAAGAGAAACGGCGAGATTAATACCCAACTCGTCTCCGCAACGGTCCATAAGAGGCACTACGCCTGATGTGGAAAGCGTAATACGCCGCCGTGACAGGCCTATACCTTCCCCATCCATGATAATTTTCATGGCTTTGGCCACGTTTTCATAATTGTATAGGGGCTCACCCATACCCATAAGAACAATGGTGGAGAGTAGGCGCGGAGTATCCCCTTTGGGGCTCGGCCACTCCCCATAAGAATCTCGCGCAGCCATGAACTGACTGACTATTTCCGCCGCCCCAAGGTTGCGTACAAGCTTTTGTGTGCCTGTGTGGCAAAACGTGCAGGAAAGTGTGCACCCAACCTGCGACGAAATACAAACAGCCCCCCTGTCTTCCCGCCGGTCTGGAATATACACAGTCTCGGCTTCCTGCCCGTCTCGGAAGCGGAAGAGGAATTTACGCGTTTCATCCTGAGACGTCTGAACCGTTGCCGCTTCTGGCCGCCCAATAATAAATCTTTCTGCCAGTTTTTGCTGGAGCGGCTTGGCAATGCTGCTCATAAGCGAAAAATCTGTCGCGCCCTGATGGTAAATCCAGTGCCATAACTGCTTGGTGCGAAAAGGCTTCTCTCCAATTTCGACCAGAATTTCCGTCAACTCTTCGCGGGAAAGCCCAACCAAGTCACGCCTCCCATCCGCAGTAACAAGGGAAGGAGGGCTAAATTGGGCCGCCTTAGCCAGAATTCGGGTACGTTCTTCTGCATTCAGCGCGGTAACCGCGGCAGCATCGGCAGGAACTGAGGCAGAGGAAGTGGGAAACGACATGGAAGTGTACACTATTTCAAACAAAGGGGAGAGAAGGGCCCTTATAACAAAAAAAGAGGCTGGCAGATACCAGCCTCTTTTGCCTCACCCGAACAGCTTACATTCAACGACTGCTTTACTGAGCAGATGACTGGCTTTGGCCTTTAATCGCATTTTGCAGCCACGTCGCCATCGTCATTCTGGATGTATCGACATTATCTAAAATCATACCAATAGTTTGCGCTGAATAGGCGTCCGGCTTTCCATCGGCTGAGATGGGGAAGGAAGGGCGCGTAATTTCGATTGTCAGAGCCGGACCAGCTGGTTTGTCTTCACCAACATTCATGCTCGCTGGTGCTGGTGTATCTTCCTGTATGTCAGCTGTAACAGACAGCTTTGAGGCTTCTGGATTCTGCCCAAAATAAAGATAGGCATATGTGGCTGCGGCGGAAAGAACGTCCTTTACCGTCTGGCGGTAAAGGTCCGTCGAGCCTGCCGCTCCTTTTACATGCAGCGTTGCAGGATCAGCTTTGATATTGAGAACACCGTTCTCCATATCATCCTGCAAAATCAATCCATCCTGCTCATAACCACGCAGCAGTACACTCCCTGTTCCCGTGGCAGGTTGAGACTGGGCAGATGGATGATGAACCGGAGCCGCCCAAACAAGTGAACTGGACGTCAAAAGGAAGGCGGCGCTGAACAGTGCTGCTATCTTGCGCATGGTACGATGTTGCTTCCCTCAAGATGAACTGATCTTTGTGTTCTCTCAAAGAATTGTGGCAAAAAAATTGACCATCTGCCATGCAAAAAATGGGAAGCAATCTGAAAATTTAATTTAAGATTTATATCCGCAGGCTTATTTTTATGCCTTACGTTGCGCCGCTATAAGGAATTCCTTGTTCCCTTCGGGGCCCGTGATGGGACTAAGTTCTATGCCGAGCACCTGCCAACCCGGCAACCCAGCCCACCAATCATGTATGGTAGCGCATACACTTGCGTGCACGGCGGGGTCTCGGACAACCCCTTTTGCACCAATTTGATCTCGCCCAGCTTCAAACTGGGGTTTGATCAACGCTACAGCCCAAGCATTTTCCGCTGCAAGAGCAAGGGCAGCCGGCAGAACTGTACGAAGACCAATAAAGCTGGCATCACAAACAATAACTTCTGGTGCCACCGGAATAAGTGTTTTGTCCAGATACCGTGCATTACACTTTTCAAGCACAGTTACCCGTGGGTCCGAACGCAGCTTCCACGCCAACTGCCCATGCCCAACATCCACAGCATAAACATGAGCGGCATCGTGCGTCAGAAGCACATCCGTGAAGCCGCCCGTGGATGCCCCAACATCGAGGCACTGCCGTCCTGCCGGGGAGAGTTGGAAATGCTCAAGAGCATGTGCCAACTTGCACCCCCCCCGCGACACCCAAGGATGATCCTGTCCTCGTAGTTCCAATGGTGCGTCCTCAGGCAGCTGGTCTCCCGCCTTGGACACACGCTTGGTTCCGTTAAAAACAAGACCCGCCATAATCAGGGCCTGAGCCTTGGTACGACTCTCGACCAGCCCCCGATCCACCAACAGCTGGTCTGCACGACGACGAGCCATGCAATCAGGCCGTCCGCTCTTCCGTCAGCCTCACACCCAGTGCGTTAAGAGCGGTTGCGACGATGTGTGGAGCGGAGAGCCCGGCCTCGTCATACTGCGCGTCCTGCGTGTTGTGGTCGATAAAGCGGTCGGGCAGGGTCATCGGGCGGAATCGGACCTGATCCAGCAGACCGGTGCGCGCCAGATGGTGGCAGACCTGTGTGGCAAACCCACCTTCGGACCCTTCCTCAATGGTAATCAGCACCGCATGGTTGCGGGCCAGATTTTCCAGCAGGGCGGTGTCAATCGGCTTGGCAAAGCGGGCATCCGCCACCGTGGGCGGCAGCCCCTGAGCCGCCAGCATGTCGGCGGCCTTCAGGCACGCGCCAAGCCTTGGCCCGAGCGAGAGAATGGCAATGCCACCCGTTTCTGCCCCAAACTGGCGACCCATCTCGCGGATAATGCGGCCCTTGCCAATTTCCAGCACCTGCCCTTCGGCAGGCAGGTCCAGACCCAGCCCGTTGCCACGCGGGTAACGCAGGGCAATCGGGCCTTCATCAAACTCAATGGCTGTGGCTGTCATATGCAGCAGTTCCAGCTCGTCCGAAGGGGCCATGATGGTCATGCCCGGCAGGCAGCCCAGATAGGCAATATCGAACGACCCGGCATGGGTGGCGCCATCGGCCCCAACCAGACCGGCACGGTCAATGGCAAAGCGAACCGGCAGGTTCTGCAACACCACATCGTGCATGACCTGATCATACGCACGCTGGAGGAAGGTGGAGTAAATGGCGCAGAACGGGCGCAGACCCTCGGTTGCCATACCGGCGGCAAAGGTCACCGCATGCTGCTCGGCAATGCCGACGTCAAAAAAGCGGTCGGGGTAGTTCTTGGCAAATGCATCCAGCCCCGTACCCGAGGGCATGGCGGCGGTAATGGCGGTCAGCCGGTGGTCAGTCTGGGCGCGGCGCACCAGCTCACGTGCAAACACCGAGGTGTAGCTCGGCGGGCCCGCGGGGCCTTTTTTCTGCTCACCGGTAATGACGTTGAACTTGGCAACGGCGTGGTATTTGTCGCCTGCGTTTTCCGCCGGGCGGTAGCCGTGGCCTTTTTCCGTAATGACGTGGAGCAGGATGGGGCCTTTATCCGTATCGCGCAGGTTGCGCAGGATATTGACCAGCTGCGGCAGGTCGTGCCCGTCCACGGGACCAACGTAGTAAAAGCCCAGCTCCTCAAACAGCGTGCCGCCGGTAATCATCCCACGGGCATATTCGTCCGCCTTGCGGGCCGTGCGTTCCATCGGAGCTGGCAGCTTTTTGACGAATTTCCCCGCCAGTTCGCGCAGTTCCATGAACTTGCGTGATGACATGAGGCGGGAGAGGTAGTTGGACATGGCCCCGACTGGCGGGGCGATGGACATTTCGTTGTCATTGAGGATGACAATCAGCCGTTCGGCGCCGGGGCCGGCCACGGCTGCGTTGTTCATGGCCTCATACGCCATACCGGCGGAGATGGAGCCATCCCCGATAACGGCAATCACATTGCGTTCACGGTAGGAAGGGTCATCCTCGGCGCGCAGGTGGTGCGCCACGGCCATGCCCAGACCGGCAGAAATGGAGGTGGAGGAGTGGGCCGCGCCAAACGGGTCATATGGGCTTTCCGCCCGGCGGGTAAAGCCGGACAGGCCGCCGGGCTGGCGCAGGGTGCGGATACGGTCGCGGCGGCCGGTCAGAATCTTGTGCGGGTAGGCCTGATGGCCCACATCCCAGATCACCCGGTCATCGGGCGTGTCAAACACGGCGTGGAGGGCAACGGTCAGCTCCACAACCCCAAGGGATGCACCAAGGTGCCCACCCGTGGTGGAGACCGCATCGACCGTTTCGGCCCGCAGTTCGTCCGCAAGCTGCTTGAGCTGCTCTACAGACAGGTTACGCAGGTCCGCGGGAACGCGAACACGATCCAGCGCAGGAAAACGACCAAGAGTGGGAATCGGTGACGGGGCGTTCTGATCAGCCATGACCTCAGTTTCTCCGCTCGATCACATAATAGGCGAGATCCCGCAACCGATCTGCCTGTGCCCCAAACGGCGCAAGTTCAGCAATTGCGGCTTCGGTCACACGCGCAGCTTCCTGCTTGGCACCATCGATCCCAAGCAACGCCACAAAAGTGGATTTACCAGAGGCTTCGTCTTTACCTGCTGTTTTCCCAAGCTCTTCTGCTGTCGCCGTAGCGTCCAGCACGTCATCAGCAATCTGGAAAGCAGCGCCAATATTGGCGCCGTAAGCCCGCAGACGCCGACGCAGATCGGGAGAAGCCTGCCCAAGGATTGCACCAGCTTCCGCCGAATAACGGATCAGGCAGCCCGTTTTAAGAGCATGTAAATGCCGAACCTCATCAAGGGGAAGGGCGCGGCCTTCGCCTTCCATATCAATCATCTGACCACCGACCATGCCAGCGGCCCCAGATGCTTCGGCAAAACTCTGGATCAGATCAATCCGGACTTCGGCGCTTTCATGAGTTTGCATGCCAGCAAGAATTTCGAATGCCTTGGTTTGCAAGGCATCGCCGGCAAGAATGGCGGTTGCCTCATCAAACTTGCGGTGCGTCGACGGCTGGCCACGCCGCATATCATCATCATCCATGGCAGGCAGATCATCATGCACCAAAGAGTAGGCATGCAACATCTCAACCGATGCAGCCACCCGGGCAGACTGGCTCTCGGGCACGCCAAACAGGCTGGCCGCAGTAACCGCCAGATAGCCACGCAGGCGCTTGCCGCCTCCCAAGGTGGCGTAACGCATGGCGTCTATAAGCCTGGCGTCCCCTCCTTTGGTAGGGGGGAGCAGAGCGTCGATCGCGCTTTCAATCACGCTTGCACGCGCGCCCATATCCTGCTTGAGGAGCGCAGCATCAGTTGCGCGGATGATTGTGGTTTGTGTCGGCTCAGTCATCGACATCTCAGTCCATTGGTTTCATGTCCAACGACCCGTCGGACCGTTGCACGATCGCCTGCACGCGGGCTTCTGCTTCGCTCAGCTTGGCCTCACAATGCTGCCGCAGGGCCGCACCACGCTCATATGCCTTAATGGCATCTTCCAGCTTCATCTGGCCACCTTCCAAGCCGCGCACAATTTTTTCCAATTCGGAAAGCGCTTCCTCAAAAGACAGCGAAGTGATGTTGTCCGGCATCGTGCGGGCGTCCCTATCCTTCATGAAGGGCAGCCAATAGCGCGAGAAGGGGCCATCTGCCAAGCCTTGCAAATGAATGGCAGCAGAATTTCAGCTATGAGCGGGATTATGCGTCCTGCGTGCAACGTTTGATTGTAAAGGAAAAAATGCCGTTTTCATCTGCGAAGGAAACAAGCGCATGCCCGGTTTCCCGGCAGAAAACCTGAAAATCCGTCACGGATGCCCGGTCGGTCGCCAGAACCCGAAGGCGCGCACCCGCAGGCAGTCCCCGGAGAACACGATTGGCTTTTAAGACGGGGAGGGGGCAGCTCAGCCCCCGTACATCAAGAACTGTATCGGTCATGAATACTTCTACTTCACCAGATAGTCAGCCGGCTCACACTGCCTCAACAGGATAAGAGCCAGAATTTCCCGGTCAGACCGGCAGCCTCTTAGGCCTAAATCCTGTCGCAACAACATAGAGTTCCGACGAATCCTTACGGCTTGCTGGCGGCTTGGCATGGCGCACCAACGAAAAAGCCTGCTTCAGGGTGTCCAGCATGGCTTTTTCTGAACCACCCTGAAAAACCTTGGCAACAAATCCACCGCCTTCGGCCAGAATTTCAAACGCAAAATGCAGGGCTTCTTCTGTCAGGCCAATAATACGAATATGGTCGGTCGGCCCGTGCCCGGTTGTGTTGGGAGCCATGTCCGAAACAACGAGGTCCGCTTTCCCACCCAGCATGGCAGTCAAGGTGTTGCCCATGTCTGGGTCAGTAAAGTCCCCCTGAATAATTTCAGCTCCCGGCACCGGATCAACGGGCAGCAGATCAACGCCCACAACCTTGGCGGCACCACGCTTAACCAGAACCTGCGCCCACCCTCCCGGAGCAGCTCCCAGATCCACCACCCGCATACCCGGACGGATGAGACCGAACTTGTCATCCAGTTCAATCAGCTTGAACGCCGCCCGTGAACGCCACCCCTGCTTATGCGCTGCCTGCACATACGGGTCATTCAACTGGCGGGCGAGCCACTTCTGCTGGGCAGTGGTGCGACCGCGCGCCGTTCGAAGCGAAACGGTTTGAGTGCGCATTCTTTGCGGGGCATCAGAATCATCCTTAGCCAGCCTGCCGCCGGGCGTCGCACTACTTTTTCGTGCTCGTCCCGGCACACGCAGTGTGGAGGAGTTGCCCGATGAACGGTTTCTCTTGTCGCTCATAAACCTGTTGCCTGCATTAAATTCGGTGTGGAAGGGGCTTGCTGCGTGTGGGCCGAGCGCACCGGCCGACGGGATACAGAACTCGTTTTGCGCAGCATACGTAAAATCATGCCGTCTCGTAGCCCACGATCCGCCACAATAATATCCTGCATAGGCCATATATCGTGAATAGCCTCGAAAATAGCGCAACCGGGCAGCACAAAAGGCGCGCGGTCCGGGCCAATGCACGGATGGGCCTCAATGTTGGCCACCCCCATTTCCTGTAGCTTACGCATAGCCAGTCGCGCACTGCTGGCCGGCAGAAGCGACCCGTCAACCGCGGCCCGCGCATAACGCGGCAGATTGAGAATGAGACTAGCAAGCGTTGTTACCGTGCCGCTTGTGCCAATCAACCGCACATGGTTACGACGGATTTCCGAGCGGATGCGATGCACACTCTCAAATTCATGCAAAAAATTGCGGGTGTGCTCAACCATGTCACGATAGCGGGCGGGCGTCAGGTTTTGTATCGGCCCAAACTGCTCCGCCAGAGTAACTACCCCAACAGGAAGACTGAGATACCCAATAAGAGAGGATGTTTGAGAGGCCGCATCTGTACGGATCCAAGCTATTTCAGTGGAGCCGCCGCCAATATCAAACAAAAGCGCTCGGCCGCGCGGAAGACCAAAACGCTGATTATGGATTAGGTTAGCGCAACTCTCGACCGCTAGAGTTGCTTCTTCCCGCCCAGATATAATGTGAATATCAAAGCCGGCCTCCGCTCGTGCGCGCTTGATAAAAGCAGGCCCATTACTCGCACGACGGCAGGCCTCGGTTGCCACGGCACGGAACATGCCCACCTGCCGCCGCTCCAGACGCTCTGCGCAAATTTTCAGAGCCTCCATAGTCCGGCCCATCGCTTCGTCACTCAGGCGTCCGGTATGATGCAACCCTTCACCCAACCGAACTGTCCGCGTGAAACTATCGACCACACGAAATCCACCCGCCGTTTGCGCGGCGATCATCAGTCGGCAGTTATTGGTGCCAAGATCAAGAGCCCCCAACAGGTCCTGCTCCACACCTTGCCCGGCAGAGGAAGGGAAAAGCCTGTTGACCGAAGGGCCGGCCCAGGGAAGTGGATGATCCATCTGTCCGGTCCTTTAATATCTGGAGTTGCACTGTTCTCCACTTATTCTGGGGACCGGGACGGCTGGGGACAAGACAAATGTGCAACAAAAATAAAATTCTTTTATCGGATGGGGTTGTCAGCCCATACCGAGGGTGCTAGTAGAGCGTCACCGGCACGGAAGTGAGGTTTCACACTTCGAAGCGTCGCCTTGCTGGGGGATAGTTTAGCGGTAGAACTACCGGCTCTGACCCGGTCAGCCCTGGTTCGAATCCAGGTCCCCCAGCCATAATTTCCCTCCTCAAATGTCACATAAAAGTAATTATCGCCCTAAACATTCACGTGAGGCGATAGCAATTACCATAGCACAAAACTGGCCGCAGCAAGGCGGACTCAAAATACGTATGCCCGAATGGTCATGGCTTGCGGAATAATCTATCCCAATCCTCGCCCCGATATTTTTTGAGCCCCATCACCCTAAGGTAATAAGCTCATGCAGAGTCACAGCAGATGGCAATGTAAAGACCGAAAGATTAAAATTTATTTAAATTTAATTTATCGGGACGTAATAACGATTTAAAAACAAAATACCGTTCCGAAGAGATTTATAAAACCTAGCAAGGCATGAGATAAATATAGAATTCGGACAGGTAGACAGAGGTTAAGCCTATTCTTATCTAACGCTCTCATTCTGAGGAACTTACCACCACCCTCCCGCGTGAAATTCTGTTAACAAACACTCAACGCACTTGAATTTATCTAAAAATTGTCATTTGTTGGCCTCGACAGATAAAAAAGAGGGTGATGCGTGTGAAGCTCTTCCTATAGATGCAGTCTATATTCTGGCATGGCTGTGTAGAGTTATTGTTACGCGTCTCAGAGTAAGTGTTGAGGTTGTCATTATGCCAGATGACCTGACCTCGAGATCATTCCACCGCAGGGATCATACTTGCGGATCAACAACCGCAAAGAGGCTCTACGGCTATTTGGCTAAATCCAGACAATAATTCTCTCAATACTTCCTCGTTCTATGCCGCAGCATTCCTACACGCATTCAAGGCCCGATAATGCTCCCTTCAAAATCTCCCGCCCCGTCAGAAGACACAAAATTATATTTTGATATGCTCGAACAGGCGGCCGATGGTGTTGTTATCATTAACCAACTGAACCACGTTGTTTTTTTTAACACCGCAGCAGAACACCTTTGGGGATGTTCCGCTGCCGACGTGGTTGGGAAAAATGTGAACTGCCTTGTGCCGTCCGAACAGCGCGCGCAGCACGATGGCTACATTAACCACAACAGAAACACCGGCATTAATCATATCGTCGGCACCTCGCGGGAGGTGGTTTTTACGCGCTCCAATGGCGACTATGTTTCAGCAGAAATGTCCATTTCAACGGCCATCATAGGCCCGGACAAGCAGCGCTATTATATGGCCTTCCTTAAAGGGGTGACTGAAGAAAGCCACCGCAGGAAAATACTGGACCTTCAAAACCGTGTTTTCCACCAGTTGTCTGGCGAATCACCAGAGCAGGATATTGCCGACATGCTCTGCGCAGAAGCTGAGCAGTTGGTCCCCAATACCGTAGCCGTTCTATTGCAGGTAAACGGCGAACAGAATCTTGAAATTCTTTCGGGGGAGGGGCTTTCCCGTAGAAAAATAGCAATGCTTATGCGCATTGCTTTAACGGATGCAGATATTGCAGCCCTAACAGAAGCCCCAGAAGAAGCACGCTCCATTGTATGGAATGCAGATCCTTCCAGCGGTCAGGAAAGTGAGTTCCTGGACTGCTGGGCTTCTGCCATATGCAATGGCGCAGGTGAACTAATCGGGATTTTTGCCCTATATTCCCGCAACCGGGACAAAATCACCAACTGGCCGCAAAAAATTGTTGCTGGTTGCGTACCATCCTGTGCAGCAATTATTGAACGGGGCAAAACGCGACAGCAGCTAAGCCGTCTGGACCGCTACGATGCTCTGACGGGCTTGCTGAACAGAAATGCCGTTACGACGATCCTAAGGGACATGACACTTCAGTCCGCCAGCAGTCCCTTTGCTCTGCTCGTGCTGGATGTTGATCTGTTTCAGGACATCAACAACCTGATGGGTTATGATCAGGGTGATGCGCTTTTGCAAACCATGGCCCAGCGTCTGGTTGCACAGTGCCGGAGCAACTTCATAACTGGACGGTTGGGCGGGGATGATTTTGTCGTCATCATTCCTAATGGTGACCACGATATTGCCGATGCTTTTGCGGATAGCCTAACGGCCGCAATGCGTGAGCCTGTTGTTATTAACAATCAGGAAATCATCATATCCCTGAGTATTGGCATCAGCCTTTACCCTGATGATGGTCTGGAAATTGAGCATATTCTCAACCGTGCTGAAATGGCTATGCTCGAGGCCAAAAAGACGGCCCGCAAAAGCTTCAGGCTTCAGGCTTCTGGGAAGTATTGCAAATGACGATGTAAGGGCGCGCGTCGTTATTGGGTCAGCTCTACGCAAAGCTATTCAGGATTCTGAACTGGAGCTGTTTTATCAACCCCAGATCAGTACCAAAAATAACATGCTGTATGGGGTTGAAGCGCTTTCACGCTGGCACCACCCCACTCTGGGCACCATTCCTCCTTCGCGCTTTATTCCGATTGCCGAAGAAACAGCGCAGATTGAAGCAATCGGCTTGTGGTCTTTAGAACAGGCCTGCATTCAGATCGTTAAATGGGACAAAATAGGCCTGCATGTTCCTATTGTCAGTGTAAATCTGTCGGCTGCTCATTTCAGCAACCCGACCTTGACAGAAAACATCGTGAACCTTCTTGAGCATTACCGCCTTTCCCCCAATCGCCTAACGATTGAAATTACCGAAGGTGGCATGATGCAGCAGAATGCCGAAACGATGACAACGCTAACTGCTCTGCGCGATATTGGTGTCGGCCTTTCACTGGATGATTTTGGTACAGGTTTTTCTTCCCTGTCGCGGATCTCACACCTGCCGCTGACCGAAATCAAAATTGACCGGAGCTTCATCATTAATTTTGAAAAAGATGTCAGTTCTATCATTGTGACGGAAGCAGCCATCAACATTGGTAAAAGACTTGGCGTACACGTTGTAACGGAAGGTGTGGAAGACACATTCCAAGAAACACGGCTCCGAGCGATGGGATGTGATGTTATGCAGGGCTACCTGTTTGCTCGCCCCATGCCTCCGAGTGATTTACTACACTGGATGCAAACCAGACCTATTCTTGCGCCATCGTAATGCCGTAAACGCAGGGTTTCTAACGCCCGAAGGTCTACCCTGAATATCCATAAATTTTCTGAAGGGGAGGGCATTCCCCTTCAGAAAATAAAGCACCCAAAACGATAATTAGGAGATTCAAATGAATAGCATTTCCACCGAAATAAGACATTCACAAAACCGTGCGCAGGATTTTGCGGATCTGGAATATCGTCGCAAATTCATGAAGCTCACAGACAAAGATTGCGCATCTATCCGTCTGATCAAGGATATTATTGATCGCGAATTGCCAATCGCGCTGGATAGCTTTTATGAGCAGGTTCGCAAAACGCCTGAAACAAGCTCTTTCTTTCCGACTGAATCAAAAATTGGACATGCAAAACATGCCCAACAAGACCATTGGAAAAATATTTCATCTGCAAATTTTGATCAGAAATATGCAGAAAAAGTGCATATCATCGGTAGCGTACATGCACGAATTGGGCTGGAACCCCGCTGGTATATTGGCGGTTATGCCATTGTGCTGGATCATCTGATCCGCAGCATTATAAGCGATCTCGCTCCCAAGACTGGCCTCTTCGCCAAAAAACCTGCCATTTCGGCCGAACAGATGGGCGATGCGATTGCGAGCCTGACAAAAGCTGTCATGCTTGAAATGGATCTGACAATTTCGGTGTATCTCGAAGAAGCGGAAAAGGCTCGCCAGAAATCACGCGATGAAGTTATCCATAAAGAGCAGACTTTCGTTGCGGACAGCTTTGGTGTCATTCTCAGCGAAGTAGCCGAGCGCAACCTGTCCCAGAAAATGGACAAAGAGCTACCTGCTGCCTATATTCCGCTGCGCGACAACCTGAATGGCGCCATTGAATCCCTGCGTGAAACGCTGGGGATTGTAAACGACACGACAGAAACAATTGACATTACGGCAGGCGAAATTAATAGCGCCGCGCAGGATCTGGCACATCGGACAGAACAGCAGGCCGTCTCTGTTGAAAAAACAGCAGCCGCAGTTGAAGAGATTACAGCAACGGTTACTTCTACAGCATCCCGCGTTAGCGAAGCCAACACGTTTGTAAACAACTGTCAGAATATTACTGAGCAGTTTGGTGTCATGATTAACCGCGCCACATCAGCAATGTCTGAAATTGAGCGTTCTTCCGAGGCGATCAGCAAAATTACCAATGTTATGTCCAACATTGCCATTCAGACCAACCTACTTGCATTGAACACTGGTGTGGAAGCAGCCCGAGCTGGCGAGGCAGGAAGTGGGTTCCGTGTACTGGCGCAGGAAATTCGTGATCTTGCTAACCGTGCAGGCAATGCTTCCAAGGAAGTAAAGGAACTGGTTGAAACATCTCGCGGGCAGGTGCTTTCTGGCGTTTCCATTATGGAAGAAGCAGGGCACGCTATCAGCACAATTATTTCCAGCGTTGCGGACATTGGTGACCATCTGAAAGCTATTGCTGAAGCGGCTTCTGAACAGGCGACGGCCCTGCAGGAAGTCAACAATGCGGTATCCACGATCGACCAAGGTACACGGCAGAATGCAGCAATGGTCGAGCAGACATCTGCTGCAAGCTCTGGCATGGCGCAGCAGGCACGCCAGCTTAAAGGGCTGCTGAACGAATTCACCCTGTCGTAATAATAGTATCATTAAAAAAGGGGCATCTTCATTAGAAGATGCCCCTTTTGCATCCTCAGGCAAAAATCATGAGGATAATTATGCAATATTTAAAATCAATAAACCATATTCACGGCAAACTGCGGCGATACTTTTACACCTGTGTTATGCCCTGCATAATAAATTGCCGATCCCACGATAATACCCATACGTGAATTCCAGCTATATTCTACAGCCGGAGCTATCTGCCAATCTCCGCTACTTGACCCGATGTGATCAACACGCTTACCGTGAGCGTCGTATCCCCAAACACGAGAGCCATTGGCCCAGTCACGCGCCAAATCCATAGCCAAAACCCAAGACTGGTTAAGCCCATATTCCAGGGAGAAACCGCTCTGGCCGCTCATGCCCGGTCGACCACGACCATGAAAACCCGCACTGGTACCGTAACTGCTCATATCTTCCAGTTGTGCGGACGTAAGAGCACGACGAAACCATCCCCATGTGCGCAGGCGAAGAGCATGATTCCCATTTACTACGTAAGTAGACTGCTCTGTAATGGCAACACGGAAAACATAAGCTCCATTACCATTGCCGTCCTGTTTGCTCTGCAATTTTTTATAATCACCGGTGGGAAAATATACCCCGGCAAAAAGATTAAATGCAGGAATATATTTTTTTGGATTTGGATCGACAAAACGCCAGACCATATCCACGGGAAAATCACCAAACTTTGGGCCGGACGAGTGCCCTTGCCCTCGCTCCCACCCATAATTAACCACGGTATGCGCCTGAATACTCAAATGGTCAGTAATCCCGTACTTCCACATGGTTGAATTACTGAACGTTTGCTGTCGAGGATGCTGCGGGTGACTACTCCCATCAGGCCCAAAATATCCTATAGGTTGTGTGTAGCTATAATATGGCTCCACTCCTAAAAGACCGGCATGTGCCTCAGCACCGGAAGGTGACACAAGTGACCCTGTATACCACTGTCCATCGGCTGCGCGTGCCACACCTGAAATAAAAGATAAGACAACACTTGCCATTACCACATATTTTTTATTTTTATTTTATATTTGGCTATCATAATCTTCTCTCATTGCGGCACAAAAATAAACATCCACCGGCGGGGTGGTCTTGTATCACTGATAAATACAAAATGCCATATAGATACAAAAATCTCCCAAACATAACATCCACCAAAAAGTTATAATACATTCGTAACAATACGACTTAGAAACTATTTACATTGTTTTTATTTGTAGAATCAAAACATTCACTTGACACGCAGCCTTGTCACAACAAAAACGTAGGCTTTAAAACCACACAAAGCGAAGCGCCTGTTATATGGAAATAACTAATTTTTTCAGGACTCTACTCAATACATGCCCAGAAATTGCGCTGTTTCTGGCTATCGCCATAGGCTATGGCATTGGAAAAATACGTTTTGGTTCCTTCCAACTCGGCGGTGTAGCTGGTTCACTCCTTGCGGCTGTCGCCATTAGCCAGATTGGGATTCATATTGATTCCGGCATTAAGGCCGTACTCTTCGCGCTCTTTATTTATGCCGTTGGTTTTCAGAGTGGTCCGCAGTTTTTTCGCTCGCTGGGACGCCAGTCCATACGAGAAGTTCTGATGGCTGTGGTTCTGGCAATTAGCGGTCTGCTGACCGTTGTTGCCGTGGCCCGCATCTTTCATCTGGATAAAGGACTGGCTGCGGGTATTGCGGCTGGCGGCCTTACACAATCAGCCATTATCGGCACAGCCAGTTCCGCACTGGAAAAGTTGGGCCTGCCTATGGCACAGGTGCAGCAGATGCAGGGGAATGTTGCTGTCGGTTATGCCGTCACTTACATTTTTGGTTCCCTTGGTCCGATCATCCTCTGTGTAAACTTGCTGCCCTGGCTAACCAAACGCAGCATTCGTGAGGATGCATTAAAAGCCGAAGCCGCCCAGATGGGGGGCGTTCATATTTACGCAGACGGCGAACAACCTGCTTTACCAGAACTCATTGGCCGTGTTTTTGTCATTGAGCAGGGCGGGCAATCTGTCAGCCAGATTGAAAGCGCCTCCGTTACAGTCGAGCAGATACACCGTAACGGAACTCCGCTTGGCTGGACCTCTGACACGGTACTTGCCGCAGGCGATGTTATTCTTCTTTTTGGCCACCGCGCAGAGGTGGTCTCGGCGGGTCAACAACTTGGCAAAGAAATCCGTAATGCCGAGGGTATGGACGTTGTCATGGTGCGTCGCGACATCTGCCTGACAAACAAGGCATTTGCTGGCAAGACGGTGTCCGAATGTGTGCATATGCTCTCACCGGCCGCACGACATGGCGTTTTTCTTTTGGGCCTCAGCCGCGATGGAAAACCGGAAACTGTCAGCGATGATCTCCGTACCATGTCCGGGGATATCGTATCACTTTACGGCACAAGTCAGGATGTGCAGCGAGTGGCTGCACAACTGGGTCCCATCCTGACCAAGAGCGTCAAAACCGATCTGGTTTTTCATGGCTGCGGCCTTGTTCTGGGCCTGCTGATCGGTCTGGTTGTTATTCGCATGGGGTCTGTTCCCCTTACTCTTGGCAGCGGTGGGGGGGCTCTTTTATCTGGCCTTCTGTTCGGGTGGTATCAAAGCAAACATAGCACCGTGGGGAATATGCCAATGGCATCCTCATCCTTGCTGGTGGACCTCGGTCTTTCGGGGTTTGTCGCCGTAACCGGGTTGCAAACAGGCCAACAAGCAGTGGCGACCATTATAGAGCATGGCTTAACCCTGTTCATGCTTGGCGTCGTTGTCACTCTCGTTCCTCTTATTCTGACCATGCTGTTCGGGCGTTACGTGCTCCGCTACGACAATACCGCCATTTTTGCCGGCGCACTGGCAGGTTCACGCAGCGCCAACCCTGCTTTTGGCGAAGTCCTGAACAAAGCTGGCAATTCCGTTCCAACAACCCCCTTTGCCATTACATACGCCGTGGCAAATGTGCTGCTGACCCTTCTGGGGCCGCTGGTTGTTGCTTTTTCCTGACCTTATTTTTGAACCGTAAGAAAGCGAGAACATAATGGCTATTGATTACGCAAAATTCAAAAATCTCAGCCCCTTTGAACTCAAAGACGAACTTATTCGTCTGGCTTCCAGCCATACAGACCGCACCATGCTCAACGCGGGCCGCGGTAACCCTAACTTTCTTGCAACGCTCCCACGTTCCGCCTTTTTCCATCTGGGGCAGTTTGCGGTTTCTGAATCCGAACTCTCCTTTTCCTACATGACGGCGGGAGTAGGCGGGCAGGCCCGCGTGGATGGGATTGAAGAAAGATTTGAACGCTTTCTGTCTGAAAATCGTGACAAAAGCGGCATTTTCTTTCTGGGTCGCGCACTAAGCTACGTACGGGACCAGATGGGCCTGTCTGCTTCTGCCTTCCTGCACGAAATGGTGGAAGGTATTCTGGGCTGCAATTACCCAACCCCACCGCGCATGTTGACCATGAGCGAACAGATTGCAGGCCAGTACGTTCTGCATGAAATGGTTGGAAGCGAATTGCCCGTTGACAGCACGGACTTTTTTGCGACCGAAGGTGGCACTGCCGCCATGGCGTATATCTTCAACAGTCTCAAGCAGAACGGTCTGGTCAAAAAGGGGGACAAAGTCGCCATTGGCCTGCCCGTATTTTCTCCCTACATCGAAATCCCGCAGTTGGAAGAATACGGACTTGAGGTTGTTGCCATTAATGCCGATCCGGAGATGAACTGGCAGTACCCGGCGGCCGAACTGGAAAAACTCAAAGACCCGGCAGTTAAAATTTTCTTCTGCGTTAATCCGAGCAACCCACCATCAGTCAAGATGGACGATACGTCTCTGGAATTGATTGCATCTATTGTCAAAAATGATCGTCCTGATCTGATGATCCTGACGGATGATGTCTATGGCACATTTGCAGATGACTTCCGTTCCCTGTATGCCGTTTGCCCAGCCAACACCATTCTGGTTTATTCCTTCTCCAAATACTTTGGTGCAACAGGCTGGCGTCTCGGTGTTATTGGCGTTCATAAAGACAACGCCATTGACGGACTACTGCGCGCACTCCCGGCCGATACGCAAAAAGCCCTTGGACAGCGCTATTCAAGCCTGACAACAGATGCCAGTTCGCTCAAGTTCATTGACCGTCTTGTTGCAGACAGCCGCGCCGTCGCACTTAACCACACGGCGGGTCTCTCCACCCCTCAGCAGGTACAAATGGTGCTGTTCGCATTGTTTGCTCTGATGGACGAAACCGGACACTATAAAGCATCCCTCAAAGCGGTTATTCGCCGCCGCGAAGCTGCGCTTTACCGTGAACTCGGCGTCAAACCGTCCGAAGATGCCAATGCGGTCGACTACTATACACTGCTTGATCTGGAAACAATTTCCCGCAGTCTATACGGCAAAAAATTTGCTAAATGGATGCTCAAGCGTGCCAGCACGGGTGAAATGCTGTTCCGCATTGCAGATGAAACTGGCATTGTACTTTTGCCGGGCGAGGGCTTTGGTGTACAAAAACCTGCAGCCCGCGCATCTTTGGCCAATCTTAGCGAATATCAATACGCTGCCATTGGTCGTTCTTTGCGCAAAATGGCAGATGAATACTACCAGGAATTCTTGAAAAGCGAGGCATAAACACCTCGTTTCCACGTGGGAGGTTTATAATCTCCCGCATACTACAAATACTATTTTTAATGGCGTGGAATATGGCTCCATACTCCACGCCATTAACTTTATATGCCACGGTGTAACTATGTTTTCTGGCCCATACTGCAAACAACTTCTTTTGGCCGCCACGTTTGGACTGGCGACCGCTCTTCCTGTTCCGTGCGTTCATGCCGAATCACCATTGCAGCATAACGCTACACAAACCTTGCCACGTGTGCTGGTACTGGCGACTGGCGGCACCATATCGGGCAAAAAAGATACCCGCTCCGCAATTGGTTATGATGCAGGCGGCGTAAGTGGGCAGGAACTGGCGGAAGGGGTCCCTGGACTTGATAAACTTGCGAACCTGAAAGTTGAGCAGATCGCCAATATCGGCTCACAGGACATGAATGATGATGTCTGGCTCCGTCTGGCAAATCGTATTCAGAAAGCTTTTGACCAGCATGAAGCTGATGGTGTGGTCATTACACATGGAACGGACACCATGGAGGAAACTGCTTTTTTCCTCAGCAATGTTATCCACACTGCAAACCCTGTTGTACTAACGGGCTCCATGCGCCCTAGCACGGCCATTAGCGCCGATGGCCCGGCAAACCTGTACGAAGCTGTTGAAGTTGCGACAAGCCCCAAAGCCAAAGGGCGTGGCGTCATGATGGTTATGAATGACACCATTCACGGTGCCCGTTGGGCCAGTAAAACCAATACAACAGAGGTGCAAACCTTCCGCTCTGTTAACGCGGCGCCCATCGGCTATGTCGATCCGGCTTCTATCCGTTTTATTGAAGCGGCATTGCCTCAGCATGGGCCGACTTTAAGAGCGCCTGAACATGCTCCACTACCACGTGTGGAAATTATTTATGCGCACAGTAATATGGATGCCCAACAGATTGACAATGCCATTCGTGATGGTGCCAAAGGGATTGTTCTGGCTGGCGTAGGAGATGGCAATACGTCCCGTTTGGCCATTGAGGGGCTGGACCGTGCCGTAACACAGGGTCTGCTGGTTGTGCGATCAACCCGCACAGGCAGCGGTTTTGTCAATCGCAATGTTGAAGTATCAGACGACCAGCATGGTTTTGCGGTTTCCTACGACCTGAACCCGCAAAAAGCGCGCATTCTGCTTCAGCTTCTGATTGCCAATCAGCAGACATCACCTGCCGAAGTACAGCAGGCGTTCGCTTATGCAGACTCAGCAACCGGCTCTCCCGAATGAACTTACAGACATAAAGTATAATTTAAAAACATTATACAGGTTATCTATATACACACAAATATAGATAACCGCCAAAAATTAAAACTTCCTATGGTTTCCTAATATTCCATGTTTGCATTTTTGCCACACCCTTGCCGATTTATGCAAAAATTTATCAAGTAAAGCCTTGTTTAGCTATCTCGTGTGATCCTGATCAATGATCTAAACCCAGAAGCCCATATATACACCGGAATTACTGTTTCTTTACAAAACCGGGATGGTACAGATGGCTCTGGGGCGCAGAGAGTTTTTAAAAGGTGCTGGCACTTGCGTAGGAGGAGCCAGCGCCATTGCCCTTGGTTTTTCTCCCCCACAAGCTTTTGCGCAGGAAACGCGGCAATACAAATTGCTCCGCGCGAAAGAAACTCGGAACAACTGTACCTATTGTTCTGTTGGCTGCGGACTGCTGATGTACTCACTGGGGGATGGCGCCAAAAATGCCAAACCCAGTATTTTCCACATTGAGGGTGATCCGGACCACCCCGTCAGCCGTGGGTCTCTTTGCCCCAAAGGCGCTGGGCTTGTTGACTTCATTCACAGCGAAGGACGTCTTCATTACCCATCCTACCGTGCGCCTGGTAGCAACGAATGGAAGCGCATTAGCTGGGACGAAGCAACAGACCGCATTGCCCGCTTGCTCAAAGATGACCGTGACAAAAACTTTATTGAAAAGAACGAAAAAGGCGAAACCGTTAATCGTTGGTTAAGCACAGGCATGTTGGCGTCCTCCGCCGCCAGCAACGAAACAGGTCTGCTCGACTTTAAATTCGCCCGGTCTATGGGAATGCTCGCGCTTGACTGTCAGGCCCGCCTTTGCCACGGCCCCACCGTTTCGGCCCTTGCGCCAACTCTTGGCCGTGGCGCCATGACCAACAACTGGGTCGATATAAAAAACGCCAATGTCGTGCTGATCATGGGCGGCAATCCGGCAGAAGCTCACCCCGTGGGCTTCAAATGGGTCATGGAAGCCAAAATTCGCAACGGCGCCAAGGTCATGGTGGTGGACCCGCGCTTCAACCGAAGTGCCGCCGTCGCGGATTTTTACGCCCCCATCCGGGCAGGCTCAGATGGAGCTTTCCTGCTGGGTGTCATCAACTACCTTCTAACGCATGACCAGATTCAGCATGAATACGTAAAGGCCTATACCAATGCGGCCTTCGTCGTTCGGGAGGACTTCAGTTTTCACGAAGGACTCTTTAGCGGTTACGATGCGGAAAAACGGAGTTACGACAAGTCATCATGGACCTATGAGCGGGATGCTCAGGGATATGCGGTTGTTGACCCAACACTTCAGAACCCGCGCTGCGTCATCAACCTGTTGCGCCAACATGCAGCACGTTATACGCCAGACGTTGTGGCGCAAATAACCGGCACGCCCGAAAAAGATTTTTTGCACGTTTGCGAAACACTTGCGGCGACCAGCGCGCCGGACTTGACCTCGACCATCCTGTTTGCGCTCGGATGGACGCACCACACCAATGGAACGCAAATAATACGCACAGCGGCTATAATTCAGCTTTTGCTGGGCAATGTTGGTATGCCCGGTGGCGGGCTGAACGCCTTGCGTGGACATTCCAACATTCAGGGCTATACCGACCTCGGCCTGCTTTCTCTGCGGCTGCCGGGCTATATGAACCTGCCTAAGGACAGCCAGCAGACGCTGGATACCTACCTGCAAGCCGTAACGCCCCATGCGGATGAACCGGGGCAGGTCAACTACTGGCATAACACACCCAAATTCTTTGTCAGTCTGATGAAAACCCTATGGGGTGAGCACGCGACCCCAACCAATAACTGGGGTTATGACTGGCTCCCAAAATGGGACCGCAGCTACGATATGCTGGCCTATTTTGAAATGATGCAGCAGGGCAAGGTCAACGGCTACATTGCACAGGGCTTTAACCCTCTGGCTGCCATGCCCGATAAAAATCGTATGCGGGAAGGTCTGTCTAAACTCCGCTTTCTGGTCACCATGGACCCGCTGGATACGGAAACATCCAACTTCTGGCAGAATGAGGGCGCCTATAACGATACCAAACCGGAGGATATTCAGACAGAAGTCTTCCGTCTGCCCGCCTCGTGCTTTGCAGAAGAAAATGGGTCTATCGTCAACTCCGCACGCTGGCTGCAATGGCACTTTGAAGGTGCCCGACCACCGGGTGAGGCATGGAATGACGGACGCATTATTGGCACCATCTTTACCAAACTCCGAGCGCTATATGCCAAAGAGGGAGGTGTGTGCCCCGAGCCTGTTCTGAACATGCAGTGGAACTACAAAGACCCCGAAGACCCCACGCCTGAAGAAGTGGCGAAGGAAGCCAACGGCTACGCACTGGCCGACATAACGGATGACAAAGGAAAAATTGTCGTCCGCAAAGGGGAATTACTGCCTGATTTTTCCGTCATGAAGGATGACGGCAGCACATCCAGCTATTGTTGGATTTTTGCCGGCTCATGGACAGAAGCCGGTAACCAGATGTCTAGACGCGACAATACAGATACCGGGCTAGGCACAACCCCCGGCTGGGCTTGGGCTTGGCCTGCTAACCGCCGCATTCTGTATAATCGTGCTTCATTGGATGTACAGGGCCGTCCGTGGGACCCCAAACGGCAGATTATTGCATGGGATGGTCAACGCTGGGGAGGCGGGGATGTGCCTGATTATCCGGTCACATCACCACCCGGCAGCGGTGTTGGTCCGTTTATTATGCATAGCGAAGGCGTTGGTCTTTTGTTTGCTGGTGGTGACAAATTGGCTGATGGGCCGTTCCCCGAACATTATGAGCCGACGGAAACGCCGGTTCTGGCATCAGCTCTGGGTAAAACAACACTCCGAAACCCGGCAGCGCGTTTTTTCGCCGACGAAAAACCGCGTATGGGAGACCCAGCTCAGTATCCCTATGTAGCTACAACATATTCCATTACTGAGTTGTTTCGGCACTGGACAAAGCATTCCAGGCTGAATGCCATCATGCAACCCGAACAGTTTGTAGAAATTGGTGACAAACTGGCCGACAAACTCGGCATCAACGCCGGAGACATGGTGCGCGTATCCTCCCACCGTGGGTATATCGAGGCTAAAGCCGTTGTCACCAAAAGGCTTAAACGCCTGAGCGTTATGGGCAAGGATCTGGATCAGGTTGGTGTGCCCTGCCACTGGGGCTTTAAGGGGGCCGCGCGCAAGGGGTATCTGGCTAACACGCTCACACCCGCCATCGGGGATGCCAACTCCCAGACCCCTGAGTTCAAAGCTTTTCTTGTTAACGTTGAGAAAGTCTGAGGTGCGCTGATGGGTATGCAGTCACAAGACATCCTTCGCCGCTCCGCCACCAATGGACTGACGCAGCTGCCGCAGGCCCGCAGCCACGAGCAGGAAGTGGCCAAGCTGATTGATGTCTCCCTTTGCACAGGCTGCAAGGGATGTCAGGTTGCTTGTTCCGAATGGAACGATCTGCGCGACGAGGTTGGTCATAACGTGGGGGTGTATGATAACCCTGCCAACCTGTCCTCCGAAACATGGACAGTCATCCGATTTGATGAATATGAGGATGAAAGCGGCAAGCTGGAATGGCTTTTACGCAAGGAAGGCTGCATGCACTGCGCCGACCCCGGTTGCCTGAAAGCCTGCCCAAGCCCCGGTGCTATCTTGCAGTTTGCTAATGGTATTGTCGATTTTCAGTCCGAACAATGTATTGGCTGCGGTTACTGCGTTGCGGGCTGCCCGTTTGACGTTCCCCGCATTAGTTCAAAAGACAATAGAGCCTACAAATGCACGCTCTGTGCAGACAGAGTTGCGGTAGGGCAGGAGCCTGCCTGCGTTAAAACCTGCCCGACTGGCGCCATTTCCTTTGGCTCAAAAGCCGAAATGAAAGACCTTGCTGCAACACGCATTGAGGAACTCAAAGGTCGGGGACATGATGATGCAGGCCTGTATGACCCTGCGGGTGTGGGGGGCACGCACGTCATGTACGTTCTGACACATGCGGACAAACCCAGCCTGTACCACCGCCTCCCTGATGATCCGCACATCAGCCCCGTTGTCCGGGGATGGAAAGAATGGCTCAAACCTGTTGGGGCTCTTGGTTTTATTGCCACACTAGCAGGAGCATTTGCCCATTACATGGGGGTAGGGGCCAATACTACGGACGAAACACCACCGCCCGAGCCAGAAAAAGAGCTGGAAAATGCGCAGGAAGGCCCTGACAAAAATGGGAGGGAAGCATAATGGATAACGGCAATCTGGTATTACGCACCAAGCTGATTGACCGTATGCTCCACTGGAGCATGGTTTCATGCTTCACTCTGGTTGCACTGTCTGGCCTCTCATGGTTTTTCCCAAGCCTGAACTGGTTGGGGTATGTGCTTGGTCCACCACAACTTGCCCGCGTATTGCATCCCTTTTTAGGCATTGCCGTATTTGGTTTGCTGATGTGCATGTTTGTACGTTTTGTGCACCATAACCTGTTTGTTCGCACTGATCTGATATGGTTCCGGCATATTGTAGATGTGCTACTGAACAAACATGGCCAGAAACTTCAGATTGGCAAATATAATGCAGGCCAGAAAATTCTCTTCTGGAGCATTATGTCCTTTATCAGCCTTCTGTTTGTCAGCGGGTTAATGATCTGGCGCGCTTATTTTGCGGCACTCTTTCCCATCCCCGTGCTCCGTCTAGCGTTACTGGCCCATTCACTAGCGGGTCTTGGACTCATATTACTTGTGATCGGGCATATTTATATGGGCATATGGGTCCGTGGCTCCATTGGCGGCATGATTAGTGGATATGTATCCCGCGCGTGGGCAAGGCAGCATCATGACCGCTGGTATGAGGAAGAGGTCGCCCCCCCTCAGCCATCTTCGGCAAAGAGACATTACTGATGCCAAATATGTCTGACATCGTCTCACCAGACAAACGCACTCCCGGTATTGTGGCGATTGATCCAGTTCTTTTTCCCATACTGGAGAAACTGTATGATCGCCGCCTTCAACGGCTGAATGTGCTAGCAACCAAGCAAGAAGAAAACGGGGAATATTTCCGCTTTCTCTCCCATCTGGTCCACGCCCAGAAGCATATTCTGGAGCATATGCCGCTCGATCAGCCCAATCGTCGCGCCATTCTCGGACTTTTCAGCCACGGTTTGGATTCAGAACTCTTAGAGGACAGTCTTGCCAGCATAACGTGCTGGCAGAATGCCTATACTACACTGCTCCAGCAGATTTCTGCGTTTCTGCCATCTCCCATACAGCAAAATCTGACCGAACTTGCCGCTGATAAACCTCGGCTTATACGCGCTGCTACTGACCTTTTGTGGTCCCAGTATCAACAAGTGAACGCAGGAGCGGCTGTTGTGTTATGGGCGGCTCTTTCCATCTGCTGGGCGCAAGCTGTTGCGACACAGCAGGAGGAGGCCGTTACGCAGCCGATCGGTGCGGCTGTATGCTGTCCCTGCTGCCATGCGCCCCCCGTGGGCAGTCTGGTCCTTGGTGGTGCCCGTGAAGGACTGCGGTATTTGCAGTGTAGCCTGTGTGAAACACGTTGGCACCGCGTGCGGGCCGTCTGCGTTGACTGTGGTGCCAGTGACAAAATCGACCATTGGACACTGGACGACGCTAAATCTCCCATCCAGATTGAAACCTGTGGTGACTGTAAAGGTTACATTAAGACCTTCCGGCTGGACTACGATCCCGAACTGGAAGCCATGGCGGATGATCTGGGCAGTTTCTCGCTTGATAATGCCATAGAAGAAAATGGCTTTATGCGTATTGGCATCAATCCCTTCTCCTTTCCTGCATAGTCCGATTATGGATTGCCGCGTACATTTTCCTCAGCCATCACCGGCCGGGCCTGAACAACGTCAGGCTCCCGCGATGGTTGATTACGATCAAGCACAAGCTCTGCTTGCCCAGTTAGCCAAATCGCAGCCTGCGCCACAAACCGAGTTTATCCCCCTCAGTCAGGCAAGAGGTCGCATTCTGGCGCAGAACCTAAAGGCCAGTACGCCTCGGCCGGAAGCTGATATTTCTGCTATGGACGGGTATGCTTTATGCTGTGCGGATATTCCAGACACAGGCCAAAGCCATGTTACACTTCCATTGCGGGATTATATTACTGCGGGAGAGTGCCCTCCACCGCACCAGAATGGAACCGCCGCCACCATCCTAACCGGCGCACGCATACCCTTGGGGGCAGATTGCGTTATAGCCCGAGAACGAGTGGAAATGTGTGACGGCACACTCCGTCTGGCCTTGTCCGATATAGCTGCGGGGAAAAATATCCGGCGAGAAGGAGAGGAGTTTCCAACCGGCTCCACACTCCTGACAGCAGGACAGAAACTGGACTGGCGCCATGTGGCATTGTTAGCCAGCCAAAACATGAAACAATTGGCCGTTTATAAACAGGTTCGTATTGGTCTTATTGCCAATGGTGCCGAATTTGCAGACAACGCTCAGGATTGCCGAGCCGAAATCAATACGCCCTTGCTTACAGCAATGCTGGAAAGCTTAGGCTTGCATGTTGTTACCCGTGTTGTCGGCTCAGACAACCGCCAAGACCTGCAAAATGCAGTGTTGGAGATGGAGGCCCAGTCCGACGTTCTTATAACCACTGGCGGTATTTCCGTCGGGCAAACAGACCATGTATTGCCTGTTATGGAGCAACTTGGCGCATCCTGCCTGTTCAGGCGTGTCAAAATCAAACCCGGTAAACCGCTAACGGTTATGACGCTTGGTCATAAACCCGTATTCTGCTTACCGGGCAACCCGGGCGCCACGGCCATCTGCACCCTGTTTTTTGTTATTCCATTTTTACGTTCCCTTATAAACGTAAAATCTGAATCTGATATTCCCTATACGTCGGATGGAAGAAGCAGTTTTTCTTTTTCATCTCCCGCAGAGACAACATGCTTTGTACCCGTCACCTATGCACAAAGCGGAAAAGAAGGTGTATTTACTGCCGTTCCTTCCCGGGGTGCTTCAGATATACTCTGTTTTTCCCATGCCACAGGACTTCTTCTTATTCCGGCTGGACAAACCTTGAACGTCGGAGACTGGTGTTCTGCCATACCTTTGAACTAAGGTTTTTGGGAAAAAGACCATAAAAATGCCTGCTGCTGAATATAACATGCAATACTTTGGATATCTTCTATAGAAAAAACTGTTGTTCCGTTAGGTATATGTAGTGATGCGGAACTATCGGTTGCAATTGCTGTAATCTGCTTCTCATTTGTAAAAAGCGGGTCTTTACCTGTTACAGAGCGCCAAACCTCCAGACAAGCCGGCACATCGGCATGAAACCCCTCAACCAAAACCAGATCAACCGGCAGCATGGCAGCTAGAAGTTCGTCCAGAACTGGTGGAGTGGAACATTCATGTTGCAGAACCCAGCGATCGGGCGTTGCCAGCATTACTTCTGTGGCTCCACCCTCCCTATGCAGGAAGGTATCTTTCCCCGGTTTATCCATGTCCACACCGTGGTGGGTGTGCTTTATGGTGGAAACACTCAGCCCGCTCTGGCGAAAAAAAGGGATAAGACGGCTGATAAGATGCGTTTTGCCCGACCCGCTCCGTCCGATAATACCAAAAATCCGTTGTTTGTCGTTACGCGGCATAGACAGACCAACCTACGTAGTTTTACTGCGGGGCTTTGATTCCTAACCAGACTCAAGCACAATGACCAGCCTAAACGGATAGAGACACGCCCATCATGCAACACACGTTAAAAGTAGCGGGACTAGTGCTGGCCGGAGGGCAGGGGCGGCGGATGCTCGGTGCTGACAAAGCGTTTATGGAAATCAATAAGCGACCATGCATTGACTGGGTCATTGCCCGCCTGAAAACAGAATGTGCGGGAATTGCGATAAGCGCTAATGGCGATGCGCAAAGATTTGCTCCGTGGGGATGCCCCGTTCTGGCAGATACACTACAGGATACCGGGCCACTCGCCGGATTATTGCGCGGTCTGGAATGGGCTGAGGCAACAGGATTTGACGTTTTGGTCAGCATCCCTGTTGATACGCCATTAATCCCCAGCAACCTGATCAAAACGTTATTGCCTGCAGCGTCCTATGCTACATATGGGGAGCAGCGCCACTCCCTGGTCGCAGCATGGCCTGTGCGTTCTGCCCGCGCACTGCTCGCTTCACAGCTTGCGAACATATCTGAACAGAACAGAAAACAGAACACACGGGTTTGCACTCTGGCACATGCGCTTGATGCGCGCGCCGTCGATTTTTCCTCTTCAGATTCAGCAGACCCGTTTTTGAACATCAACACACCAGAAGATCTGCTGGCAGTAAAAGCTATTTTACAAAATCAGAATAAGAATAACAGCAATGGCCAATGACGTAACACATTTCCCCATTTCAAGTGCCTGTCATGTGGAGCGGATTACCTGGCCCAAACAGACAGAAACAATGACAGAAGACACTTTGCAATTGGCTGAAGAAGTGCCTCTCGCGTTGGTCTATAATGGCATTGATTATGCGGTCATGATGGTAACCCCACACGACATGACGGACTTTGTTATTGGTTTTTCCATGACGGAAGGAATTGTCAGTTCTTTATCTGAAATCAAACAGGTTAGCATTTCTCCTGTTGCTGATGGCCTAAAAGCGGATATTCGTATTGGTGCCGATGCACTCAGGAAGGTTCTGGCCCGTAGCAGACGCCCAATAGCCGGTCGTACCGGATGTGGCATATGCGGTTCAGATATGGGCAGTGTCATCAAATGCACACCACATGCAGTTCAGGGTTATACGCCAGAATTACAGGCAATCCGCACAGCGTTGGCAAACCTGCGGGACCACCAAACCCTTAATGTGGGCATCGGTATGCTTCATGCTGCAGCATGGTGCAGTACTGACGGACACATTGCATCCATTCGGGAAGACGTCGGCCGACACAATGCTTTAGACAAGTTAATTGGCCACGGTCTGCAAACCCATCTCGATTTCTCAGACGGTTTTTGTGTGTTAACCAGCCGCTGCTCTTATGAAATGGCCGCTAAGGCCGTTGCCTCTGGTATGCGTGCGCTGGTTTCGCTCTCTGCTCCCACAGCCTTGGCTCTCAGAACTGCGCAACAAGCTGGACTGGCCCTGATTTCTCCAGCCAGACCGGAAAGTATTTGCCTGCATCCCGCTCCCTCGCACAAGGCCTAGAATTAGCTGCTCCAAATTCTACCGTTTAGTGTGACGCAGGCGGGTTGATCGGGATTTTGGCAACCAGAAAAGGCGGTTTACGCATATCCTGCCCGTCATGCAGGCGGGGGAGGCGGCTCCATTGCCCAAGCACAACGTACACGGCCTGTTGGTCTGCAAAAATACCATCGGGCCAAACAAACCGTGAGTCAGAGGCTATCTGTTCAAAAGTCCCATCCGGGTTTCGGCGGAAGACCGCGTCATGGTCCGCTGCCGTTGTATAAATTCGGTCCCATGGGTCTGTTGCCAGCCCATCAGCAGCGCCCTTTTCCCCTTCATCAACAACAAGAGCAGCAAGCTGCTCGGAGCTAACGCTAAAATCGGCTAATTTTTCCGTTGGCAGACTATACAGCCGCCGACTTGCCAAAGGGGCATAATAGACCCGTGTCGAATCTGCAGAGAGGGTAATACCGTCTGCGCCCCCGGCAGGAAACGTTGGGTGGCTAGGGTCATAATGCAGAACACGCCCATCCAGCACAGTCTGGTATCCGGTATCGGGTAGGACGGATACGGTATTGGCCAACACACGCCGTTGCTGACCAGTTGCAATATCCAGCACAACCAGAGCGGGATGCCCATCAAACGAACTGTCCGTTATATACGCCACGCCTTTTTTGCCGTGTGTCAGGTCAACACGAAGGTCATTCATATGGCTTCCGGGCAATAAAGCATCCTTGAGGACAACACACGCAAAAACCTGCCCAGTTACAGGGTTAATGCCCACAACCTTAGCTCCACCAGCCGGAATAGGCTGCCCTTTAACCTTGCCATCATCAATAATCCACAGGTTCCCTTGCGTATCAGTTGTCATGCCATGCGGAGAAATAAGCCGTGTTTGTGGTTCCCCTGTAGATGAGGCCGAAAACGCAGCGGAAGGAAAAGGAATAAGCCGCCCCTCTTTCCATTCCGCCAGAACCGGTCCGCTATGATCCCCATCATGCTTAGGGAAGGTAAGAAACAGTTTTCCACCCACAACAGCAATGCCTGAAGGATCTGGCGTGGTTATGCTGGCAACAATCTGAACATGCCCTGTTCGGCCAAAAGCCGGGTCCGCATTACTGGTAATCGGAAAAGTCTGAGCCTGAACAGATGACAGCAGACCAGCCCATAAACCAACCCCCAGTAAAAATGGTCCAAATTTATGCATGTTCACCTCCCAATACCCCTATGGATGCAATAACGGCCTGCTCTATGATTTTTAACGTTACCTATCAGCGGGTGGAGTGATCCATTTTAATCGGTACGGGGCCAGCTACGGCAGAACCATTCTCCCATGTTTCCACCACACGGTCAGCATCAGCCACTGACCGGTCGGGATTACCCGCGACAATGAGCAAATCAGCCCTTTTGCCAGCAACAATAACGCCGCGGTCATGGAGGTCCAGCAACTCTGCTGCTTCTTGCGTCGCAATGTGCAGAGCCTGCAAAGGCGTCAGCCCGGCCTGAACCATAAGAGCAAGTTCACGATGCTCGGCAACCCCGGGCACGCGTAACGGGGTTGCTCCACTATCTGTGCCAAAACCGATCCTCACTCCAGCATTCCAGAGTGTTTTGAGATTTTGCAGATTATTAGACAGAGATGTGCGAGCAAACTCCGCCTTGGGGCCAGACCTGTTCTCCTGCCGCCACTCTGGATTATTGATCTGCTCGATCAGCGGGGTAGAAAGTCCTGCAACAATAAATGGGGCTTTCGTCCATGCTGGCTGGTCCGCCCATACGGTTGTCGCTTCATCCAACTCCAACGTGGCAATATACCAAACCCCACGCTCTTTAAGGGACTGGACCAAAGACGGCGGAACGGGCTTATCTCGCACGCCATGAGCCAGAATATCTACCCCCATGGCCACAACGTCTTCCGCATCATCCAGATCATGAATATGTGCGGCAACACGCAAATGCTTTTTATGTGATTCATCCACCACGGCCTTTATAATGGCCGGGTCCATTTTAACAGGGAGGGAGTGGTCAAAGTCATCTACCCAGATTTTGACCAGATCGGTCCCTTCCGCTGCCATAGCATCCACATTGCCCCGTGCTTCTTCCGGCGTGTGAGGCCTGAATAACTGGTCTGGTGCGACATTGACGGGAGGTGCCCCACGGGGCACGCCAATACCCTGATCAACGCCGAACAGGTCCACTGGCAGTAGCCCCATATGCGCATCTTTGCGCATGGGATCAAAAACACGCGGAACATTATTGCCCAAAGCCGTCACTGTGGTCACGCCATACCGTCGATACTGTGCCAACTCGGAGGAAATAATATCGGACGTGTAAAACTGCGGTCCTGTATGAACACCCTGCAACTGGCCGATGTGGCTATGATCGGAGATGAGACCGGGTAGAACGCTTTCTCCCGACCGATCCAGAATCTGAGCATGAGCGGGAATTGCCACATCCCGGCCCGCAGCCACAATGACCCCGTCCTGCATAACGACGGTTCCGTTCTCTATGGCAGGAGCGCCGGTGCCATCTATGATCCGAATATGAGTTAGGGCGACAGGCACCGTCTGGGCGTGAACCAAAACAGGAACACCCAAAAGAATGGTGGCCGCCAAAGCTACGCGTTTCATACTGATCTCCATCATAGTGCTGTTCAGTCAGGCATCATTGCAATGCGTTCCTGCCATGCCAGACGTGCGGACAGTAACAGCCCCCCAACGCCAGCCATGCCGCCCACCATAAAAACGATGCTATCTCCCGCTCTCTCAGCCAACAAACCCGTCAAAGGGCCGGTTGCCCCGTATGCAAGGTCCTGAAAAGCGGCAAATCCCCCCATGGCAGTGCCCCGCATTTGCGGTGCAACACGCCTGACAACCTCCACCCCCATGGCAGGGAAAATCATGGAGCAGCCGCATCCGGTCAAAAAAGCCCCGGCAAGGGCCACATTCGGGGTCGCGGCCTGCCAGAGCAAAAGCTGCCCACAGGTTTCCACCAGCATGGAAACAAACGCGACCCGTGCGCCACCCAGCTTATCGGGCAGGTGGCTGCACAAAATTCTGACCAGCACAAAGGCTACACCAAAAAACGTCAGTCCCAGCGCCGCATGGGGCCAATGTCGATGCAGGAACATGAGCGGCATAAATGCGCCAATCGCTGCAAAACCGATGCCCTGAACAAATACAACCAGCCCAAGATCTGCGATTTTGTTAATAATGCGGCTTATGGGGAGCCGATCTCCACCAAGAGGAGGCACAGCGGTAACAGGAGCCGCCATTGCAAAACCAACCACCGGTGTTGCAATGCAGGCAAGGGCGACCAACAAATATCCACCCTGGTTGTAGAGACCCAGCCCCACCGGGCTGCCCGCCGCCAACGAGCCATACATCCCCATACCAACAACAGACAACACACGCCCCGAGCGGTGGTGCCCCATAAGGCCTATTCCCCAAGCCAGCAGCCCGACCACCGTCAGGCTTTCGCCCAAGCCAAGCGTCAGACGCGCCACAACAAGCATACCAAATGCTGCCCACGGAACAGTCAGCCATGTAACTACGGCAGCCAGAACCCCGCTCAGGGTATAAAATACTAACCCATACAGCATACAGCGTTTGCCACCCTTATGGTCGGCAAACCGACCAGCAAACCCACGTGTGATAATGGTGGAAACAAACGCAACGCCCACAGCCAACCCGGCTAGCGCATTACCCATATGGAGCGATGTTGCCACATACACCGTGGTTGTCGGCATGGACATGGCTACCGCAAGGTAGGACAGAAAAAGTGCAACCGCGAGCCATAACAGCAAACGGGGTGCCTTATCCTGATCAGCAGAGGGTGTGCCGGGCATTAACATACCAGCTCCTTATTAGAGGCGAGATGTTCATAAATGCCGCTAACCCTCCTCAAGGGTTGGCTAAGTCAGCCTGATTGCCAAGGGTTTTGTATATGACAATGCCGTGAGGGCAGGTGTGGCCAACGCAAGGTTGGCCACATGGATTCAAGCCTTGCGAGGAGAGAATAGCTTGAACAATGGCCCTGTCAGCGTTGTGGAGATAACTGCCAGCACCATAAGGGATGCAAAGCCAAAATCAGACAGCATACCGTTGCCATGCAGAATGGTTGCCGCAACAATTTCCATCAGGCCTTTGCATTGCAACAGCGCACCCACGCCCAACGCCTGCCTCGGCTTAAGCCCCGCTGCGGGCGGATAAAGGTAAACAGCTGCAATTTTGGTTACCATTGAGATACCCACTAAGGCGAGAGACGCAACAACCGATGGCCATGTCAGCGCATCCCCATTGATGTGTAGCCCACTGTGGCCAAAGAACATGGGCGCAAACCAGATCAATGCAAACGTTCCCACAGCTTCCACCGGCAAACGCCGGACCCAGCTCGGTGGCATAATGGCACCCGCAAAATATGCGCCAATCAGCTCATGCAAACCCAGTTGCATACTGGCCCACGACCCAGCCGCCAGATAAACCGGCACAGCCAGCCAGATAACCCACAAAGGGGGGTGCCGGAAATGATGGGAGGCCCAGTACCCTGCCGCAGCAAGACCAACCAGCAGAAGAACAGCCAGCGCTTCCAACCCTGTCCAGCCATGCAGGGCGGCAGAACCACGCGCTGCAAACTGAAGGGCTGCCAGCCCGATCCATAACGCGGCGTCATCCACGACTGCCAATTTAAGTGCTAATTGCCCTAAAGGTTTTTGAGACACGTCCAGTTCGCGCACAACACCAATCAAAACGGGTAGGGCGCTTACAGCCATGCACAAACCTATGGAGGCAGCCGCTATCATAGGCGTGGCATCAGGCGCCTTCCAACCATGCAGATGCAGAAAAACTGTGTAAGCCAGAAATGTGCCAACAAGAAACGGAAGGCCCAGAGCCACAACAGCCCCGCCGAAAAGACGGCCAAGCGTGGGTTGCTCAAAATCCTGACCAGTAGGCTCCCCACCGGGATGCTGCCACATTTCCAGCCCAGCAGTAAAAGCGAGTACCAGCACGGCAACCCAGCCAATATTATTCCCATAGACTGAGGGGATGCCCATTGCCTGAACGGGCACATGCCAAACGGCAAGAGCTATGCCAACAAGGATAGGCAACACAGCAATAGGCAGCGCTTTATGCAGGAGCCGCCACAAAGCCCATGGGAAAAATACAAAAATTGCGGCATCGGTCAGAAGCGCTGTCAGCTTTGCCATACTGTGTCCTTTTTTGTTGAATTTTGTTCCTTGTAACGGATTAGTCACACGATATGCAAGTTTTGCATGCCTGGGCGCTGTTTATTCATGGCGATCATGGCTTTGCCATTGCATGACTGCCAACCATAAGATGTATTCCATTGACATCTTATGGTTGGCTCCATAGAAAAGGTATCTGTATTTTACACCTTTTGGACGCATCTGATGAGCACCATGCTTGACGACAAAACCCGGACAATTGTTTCTGCCTGTGTTCCAGCACTCGAGGCACATGGACTGGCTATAACGCAGGAAATGTATCGTCGGCTTTTGGCCAATCCGGAAATTCGCGATTTATTTAATATGTCCCATCAAAAAGATGGGGAACAGCCCAAGGCATTGGCATTGGCCGTTCTGGCTTACGCACGCAATATCAATAATTTAGGCGCGCTTGGAGGCATGGTCGAGCGGATTGCTGAAAAGCATGTGGGGCTGAACATTCTGCCCGAGCATTACCCCTTTGTTGGCGAAGCGCTGCTCGGCGCCATTGCCCATGTTCTGGGCGATGCCGCTACCCCGGAAATTATGGATGCCTGGGGCAAGGCCTACTGGTTTCTGGCCAATGTGCTGATTGGTCGGGAAAAACAGATTTATCATGACCATGCGGAAGCCCCCGGCGGCTGGACCGGCTGGCGCAGCTTTACCGTTCGTTCCATTGTTACGGAAAGCAGCACAGTCCGGTCATTCGAGCTTGTTCCCTCAGACAACAAGCCTGTTATGCTGCACAAACCCGGCCAATACCTCAGCTTCAAGCTGGATATTCCCGAGCATGGATCGCAACGCCGCAATTACAGCATTTCCTCCGCCCCTGCGTCTGACCATTATCGGATCAGTATCCGCAAGGCAGAAGGCGGTGTCGTCTCCTCATGGTTCCATGACACGGTCAGGGAGGGAGACACACTTATGGTTTCCGCTCCAGCGGGCGAATTTATCTATGATCCGTCCAAAGAAGAAAAAACCATGTTTATCAGCGCAGGAATAGGGCTCACTCCCTTTATCTCCGCACTGGGGTTGATTGAGCAGCAGCCGGGCCCAACCCGCTTTGTGCATGGAACACACGCCGCCGATACAGAAGCTTTTGGATCGTACATACAAGCATTGGCTGCCAAAGGCATTGTACGTGCCGATATTTTTTATAGTACCGGATTACCAAACAAAGCATCAGCAACCTCTGGGCTAGCACGACACGCAGGCCGCATTAATGCTGAGTGGCTATCAACACAAATAGAACCGAACACGACTTACCGGATATGTGGCCCAGATCAGTTCATGCTTGATGTCATCAAAGCACTTAAGGCGCAGGGCGTTCGGACAGAACAAATCCATTATGAATTCTTCGGCTCTGCATCAGATGCTCAATTGTTAGCTGCCGCATAAACCGGCACTTCTACACAACGGCCCTTACACGAGGCTGCGCCTCCGCCTAATACGGCGGGAACGGGGGCGCAGCCGCCAGTCATTCTTCTCCACCGCCCCAATGCGCGACAAAAACAAGAAGTTCCAGCCAACCCCGCACACAATTATATGCAAACGTAATAAATAGAACATTTATTACATAGTCAGCGTTGTGAATACGTTATTTGCCTCTTTCTCAAAAAGTAATTAGATAGCGTTTATCGCTCTGTTTCAGAAGGGCGAAGGTCAAAAATAATAGCCTAAAGCCTGATCCATTCAGCAGGGATATGGAACATGAGCAAGTATTCAAAAGACGTTGTGTTATGGGTTCTCGCGTTTGTTATCGTTGGTGGAATTATGTGGGGTGGCTCTATAGTCCTGCATAACTACCGCCAAAAACAATGGGACCAGTTTGTGCTCGAGCATCATTGCCAGATTACGGGAACCCAACCGTCTACCAGCTTTTTTACATCAGACCAGACCATTTATCAGTGTGACAATACAGGCATATATTATCGCAATAAATAAACCTTATCGTGCTAAGAACGTGGAAGTAGCCATCTGCCTTTGTCTGGCGCATTCCTCCGCCATAAAGTCTAGCAAGGTTCTTACGGCTGGCATCAACCCTTTCCGCGATGGAAAAACCGCGTGCACAATGCCCGCCCGCGGCGTCCATTGCGGTAGAAGCTGAACCAGCCTTCCGGCTTCTACGTCTTTCCACACCATAATTGTTGGTAGCTGCACAACGCCAACACCTAACAAAGCGGCTTCCCGCAATACCGCCATATCATCCGTTGCAAGCCGCGGTTCATGAAAAACTGTGGCAGTCTGCCCCTGTTCGTTCTCCAGCACCCATGAATGCTCCGCCGGATTGGTATGAAAGTCCAAACTAGGCAGCGTTGTCAGATCCGCAGGGGAGGTTAGGGGCGTCTTCAATAATTCAGGCGCAGCCACCAGGCACTGAGTACTTGTGTCCAGCACACGCATGATAAGATCAGACTGCTCAATGGGCGGAAAGCGCACCCGCACGGCAAGGTCCATTCCTTCCTCCAACACATCCACCCGTCGGTTTGTGCTTTCCAACTGCAAGGTAACAGCTGGATAACGTAGGACAAAACGCGCAAGAATGGCTCCAAACTGAAAGTTCAGGAGTGCTACAGGGCAACTCATCCGGATTAAGCCACATGGCTCCGTCTGCAACTGCGCAACGGACTGCTCCGCAGCTTCTGCCTCTGCCAGCATGGTTTTGCAGTGTTCATAAAATCGGCGGCCTGCTTCAGTGACCGAAAAATGGCGTGATGTCCTGTGCAAAAGTCTGGTATTCAGACGTGTCTCCAGCAGAGCCAGACGCCTGCTTAATAAAGACTTTTGGACCCCAATTCTCCGAGCGGCTGAAGAAAACCCACCGAAGTCCACAATCTGAACAAAATAATAGAAATCGTTAAGGTCTCTCATCGTCTCACTCATAGAACACAACGTCTGATTTTCCGATCTTTATAGAACACTGTGCCAACCTTATGTTCAAAAACAGCAAAAAGGAGCGGCAACTGCTCCTGCTTCGAACACTGGAGGAACCTACCATGCAAAAAAAAATTCTCGGCCTCTATGGCAATGAACGCGGACATTGGGTTGGCAATGGTTTTCCTGTTCGCTCCCTGTTTTCCTATACCAATCTTGGCAAGCACCTGAGCCCTTTCCTGCTGCTGGACTATGCGGGACCACACCAGTTCCACCCCACAGACGAACGGCGTGGTGTTGGCGAGCACCCTCATAGAGGGTTTGAGACCGTAACAATCGTTTATGATGGGGAAGTCGAACACCGTGATTCATCCGGTGGTGGTGGCACCATAGGACCGGGTGACGTACAGTGGATGACAGCCGGTAGCGGTATTATGCATCAGGAGTTTCATTCCCCCGCTTTTGCAGCGACGGGAGGCCCGTTCAAAATGGTGCAACTATGGGTCAATCTGCCAGCCAAAGACAAACTGACACCGCCAGCGTATCAGACCCTACGGGCTACGGATATTCCTACTGTTTCCTTCCCACACGATGCGGGGGCCTTACGGGTGATTGCCGGTCAGTACGACCAAGCCAGCGGGCCAGCACGCGTGTTTTCTCCAATCAATGTATGGGATGTGCGGCTTAATGAAGGTGCCGTGCTCCCCCTTTCTCTCCCAGAAGGACACAATGCCGCTGTTGTCCTTCTGGAAGGACGGCTGAATGTGAATGGCATACAGGAACTCGGTAACGCTCAACTCGTTCTACTCGACCAGAATGGAACGGATATTACCATTCAGGCACAAACCACCGCCAGTTTTCTTGTTTTAACCGGAGCGCCTCTCAACGAACCCATTGAAGGGTACGGCCCATTTGTCATGAACACACGCGCGGAGATCCGCCAAGCCATAGAAGACTTCAATAATGGTCGCTTTGGCGGCATTCCGGCTTGAACATCGCCTCCATAGCCACCCCACCACGGCCATACTGCCAAGGACGAAATAAAACATGACAGCACCATCACAGCTACATTTTGTAACCCTCCTGGGTAGTTTGAGGCGCAACTCCTTTAACGCCGCAATTGCCAGAAGTCTTCCTCAGTTAGCACCAGAGGATGTGTCCATATCAGCTCTTGGAAGTATTGCCGACTTCCCCCATTACAATCAGGACATGCAGGAGGAGGGGTTTCCCTCCTCTGTTCTGGCCATGGCCGAACAAATAAGGGCATCTGACGGACTTATTATTGTCACACCAGAATATAATTACTCCGTACCCGGTGTGCTCAAAAACGCTATAGACTGGCTCTCCCGCGTAGCACCACAACCTTTGGCCAAAAAGCCCGTTGCCATTCAAACGGCCTCTCCCGGACAGATTGGTGGGGCACGAGCCCAGTATCATTTACGCCAAAGTCTGGTGTTTCTGGATGCCTTTGTCCTGAACAAACCGGAAGCTATGATTGGTCAGGTTACCAACAAAATTGACCCGCAAACGCAAACATTAACCGATACTTCAACACGGGATTTCCTGACTCGTCAGATAAGTGCGCTGGCAGAACTGGCCCGTACGCTACAGAAATAAGCCATTAGTCGGCGAACGCGCCTCGTCTGCCTGTTTTTTACACGCAAACAGGCAGAGAGGTGCAAAATGCGTTCAGTCAATCTTGAGGGTGAGAGTAGTTCGCATTAGAGTGTAAAGGACATACCCGTCCAAACCACGAAAGTGAGTTATCTTGCCCGCCGAGCCTCCCACGTGGCCTCCTACGCACATCGGACCAGCAATCAACAGTGCGGGAAGGGACTACCAAGCCTCATTACGCTGGTCCCGGCTTTGCTTGTGAACACAGTGCCAGATTATACGCGCCGTTTTGCCGCCGCTTTGTTTTTGTGGCTTGCGCTTGTGCTGTGGGGGTCGGCAGCCGTTGGTCATTTCCCACTCTTCGCACTGGCAGCAACACAGGGGTATCGGGTTTTAGCCAGCGCTCTGGCTCCTCTCGTCATCGTCTGGGCATTTTGGGTCAATAATCCACGGACTGCTTTAAGAGTGAGTGTTGGACTGGCTTTAAGCGGTTTTTTAATACTGGTTTTCCAGCCATGACCCCCGCACGGCGCGCACGGCTCGCATGGTTACATCGCTGGGTTGGTCTTGTTAGTGGCTGGATTGCGTTTGCAATTTTTTTAACTGGCACACTTTCGCTGTTCGATACCGAATTAACACGGTGGATGCAGCCCGAAACAGAAACAGTGCCTTATGGCACACAGCTCTCTCTACCTGCGGTTGACCGTGCGCAACAGATCCTGCGTGACAGTAATCAAGCAGGAGCACCGCCCTCATTCCTGCTGCTACCTGACGCACGCGACCCCACACTCCGTATTCTTCATTACGATGGGCATAATTTTGTAGGGCCTATTCTGGACCCACGAACAGGAGAGAAAATACCAGCAAGACAAACCGAGGGAGGGAATTTTTTCTTTAATTTCCACTATACACTTCGCATCCCATCCCCATGGGGGGCGAGGCTGGTTGCCTGTGTAGCTTTTGCATTTTCCGCTATGGTGCTCTCTGGGGTTCTCCTGCATCTCAAACGCCTGATGCCCGATTACTTTACCCTCAGACTCAAAGCCTCCCTGCCACGCTGCCTTCTGGACCTCCATGTCTTAACAGGCAGCGCAATGCTTCCGTTCCATGTTATCATCACTTGGACTGGCCTGATTTTAACGGCAGAAAATGCATTGCCAGTTATCCAACTTGGACATGAGGTTCCAGTGCAGGAGGCCAGCACGACGCCGGTCGCCCCTCAATGGGCCCCCGAAGCATCATTAGCCCTTATGCTCCAGAACGCTCACACTCAATTGGGCGCGTCTGCTTCCTATGTGCTTTTTGACGCGGGAAAAGCAACATTTTACGCTATCCGGCATAATAGCCTAAGCGCCAACGATACCTCGGTCACGTTTAATAGCCAAACAGGACGTTTGCTCAACACAGCTCCACCCGCAACATATGCGGAAGAAGCCTTTTTTATTATGGATGGCCTGCACATAGCACGCAGCATGGGGCCTTTACTGCGCTGGCTCTGGTTTGGCGGAGGCCTGGCTTCAACCCTGATGATCGCCAGTGGGCTTGTTTATTATACGGCCCGTCAGAAAAAACAAACCTCAGCATCATTCCAACTTGCACGTCGTCTCAATCTGGCGGTCATGGGGGGATTAATATGCAGCTGCCTGAGTCTTTTCATACTCAACAGGCTTATCCCTACCATGTGGTGTACCAGAAATACACTTGAGGTCATTGGTTTTTTTAGTATCTGGGCCTGTAGTTTTTTCCTATCCATGGCCCTTTCTCCCAACAAAAACCGTACAGTCGTCTGCTGGGCAATCGGTCTGGCAGGGATGGCCGTCCCGGTTATTGACTGGATTATGGTTCCAGCTAGTGCATGGGCAACGTCCCTTCACTTCACGGTGAATAGTCTTTGCATCGTAACCGGCCTTGCATCCATTACCAGCCTTTACTTCATACCTTCTAACAATAGCCATGACTGATACAAAATTACTTGAAACAGAAATTGCAATCTTCATGGCCTGTGCCCTATGGGCTTGCAGCCTAGCCTTTATCTGTAAAAAATTTTCCTTAAAAATAAACTCTTTTCAAACAACGTTACTGCGCCTAGCAGCACTAGCATTACTGGGTATTGGTCTTAAAATTGCCGTTCCATGGGGCGTAATGCCCGCATGTGCACTTTGCATTATGTTAGTCTCAACAAACAGCATAATACTGGCGTGTACTTTTGGTTTCTTTCATTCCCAAAAATAGATGTACCGATATTATTTATATTCCTGATTACAAAATATGGAAGCGATACATTCTCATAAAAAAATAGCCAAGTCGCTTCTGCAATACTATACTCCCCCATAGTACCAAGGGGATGAAAGCATAGAATGCCGCATACGCCAGAAGATAAAAAAAAGGCGCTTACCCGGCTGCGCCGCATAAAAGGGCAGTGTGACGCGCTGGAAAGAGCTCTGGAATCTGGCGCAGACTGCCCGCCGGTGCTTCAGCAGCTTGCCGCCATCCGTGGGGCAGTGAATGGCCTGATGTCCGAAGTTATGGGCATGTATCTTCACGAAGAATTTGGCTCCGCTCCCAATCTGGAAGCTGGAAAAAAGAAGAGTATCGAAACCATTCTATCGCTTGTCCGCACGTATCTAAAATAACTCAAAAGGAACGATCATGAAGTCTCGTGCTGCTGTTGCCTTTGCGCCCAATGAGCCTCTCAAAATTGTGGAAATTGACGTAGCGCCTCCTAAAAAAGGCGAGGTTCTAGTTCGTATAACCCACACGGGCGTATGCCATACGGATGCCTTTACCCTCTCTGGCAGCGACCCAGAAGGGTTGTTCCCCTGCGTGCTTGGGCATGAAGGGGCAGGGGTTGTTGTTGAAGTCGGCGAAGGAGTGACTTCTGTTGCGCCTGGGGACCACGTTATTCCGCTTTATACAGCCGAATGTGGTAAGTGCGAATTTTGTACGTCGGGCAAGACCAACCTGTGCATTGCTGTGCGCGAAACGCAGGGAAAAGGGGTTATGCCGGATGGAACAAGCCGCTTTTCCTACAATGGAGAGCCGCTTTATCATTACATGGGGTGTTCAACCTTCAGCGAATACACGGTCGTGGCTGAAGTCTCACTCGCCAAAATAAACCCTCATGCTGACCATGAGCACGTTTGCCTTTTGGGATGTGGCGTAACAACAGGCATAGGGGCAGTGCATAATACCGCCAAGGTGCAGGCCGGAGATAGCGTGGCTGTTTTTGGCCTTGGAGGAATTGGGCTTGCTGTGATTCAGGGAGCGCGTCAGGCAAAAGCTGGTCGAATTTTTGGCATTGATACCAATCCGGCCAAATTTGAGCTTGCCAGAAGCATGGGAGCAACCGACTGCCTGAACCCAGCGGATTTTGATAAACCCATTCAACAGGTCATTCTGGATATAACACGCTGGGGCGTGGACCATACGTTTGAATGTATTGGCAATGTTAACGTCATGCGTGCAGCGCTTGAATGTGCGCACCGTGGCTGGGGCCAGTCAGTTGTCATTGGTGTTGCTGGAGCCGGGCAGGAAATTTCAACCCGACCGTTCCAGCTTGTCACCGGCCGTACATGGAAAGGAAGCGCATTTGGAGGTGTTAAAGGGCGGACCCAACTTCCCGGAATGGTAGAAGATGCCATGAAAGGCGAAATCGACCTGAAACCGTTTGTCACGCACACAATGGGACTGGATGACATTAACCACGCTTTTGATCTGATGCATGATGGTAAATCCATCCGCTCCGTGATTATTTACTGACCCCATTTTAGCACGTTTTTCTTTCCTCCCATTCCGTTACAAATGGGAGGAAAAACCCCTCGACATGTCAGGCTGATATTTTGCAGACAGATCGTCTGACGGACCACAATAGTAGAAGACCAAGACCCATCGTTATTACCGCAACACATACAGCCTGCGAACTTCCGTGCCCCATTGCCACGGAAAGCAACAAAGCTGGGGCGACCGCAACATTGGCGCCCCCTGCAACAGAAAAAAGAAGCGGCTCGCGCAGACGTTCAGGCAGGGTAAAGGATACCCCCAGACAAATAACAAAAGCCGTATAATAAAGTGCTAAAGCATCATTATAATGCCCGCCCGACGGCAAAAAGGGTGCACAAATAAACAGAATTGCAATACCCGTCATACAACCGGCTATACATCCGCTAGTCAGGCAGGACAAAATCCATGTTCCGCGAGTTTGTTGCGTCGCCTCCGTCACTTTCTGCTCACGACGCTGCCGTGCAAGGATCCAGAGCCTGTTGCCCGTATAAAATAAAAATGCTCCCCCTAAGCCCAAACAATAATACCCCCAACGCACTGGCAAGCCGCCATAACTCCCAAAATGGAGTGCAAAAAATGCGGTTAATGCGGCAAAACCAACAGACTGGTGCCCTGGGAGGTAATCAGTTGACAGGATTTTGCCACTCATGGGGTCAACCATAGCAAAGCCATTTGTTGCCCCCCGCATGGGGTAACGGTCGTCATGCCCTGCAACTCTGAGGGTCGTTTTAGTTTTTCCTTTACCCTGTTGCGTTGTGTACTCCAGCGTATCCGCCACAAAACCCGGAGCCTGCTGCTGTAATGCCGCCATAATAGCCGCTGGTGGCAACTGCTCTGCAATATTAGGTACCACTGGGGCACCACCTCTTTCCCGACCACCAAACTGCCCATGCCTGCGCATAGGATTGTGCCCGGCTTCCTCTCCCTGAGGCTGGAAGAGCTTACCCTGCACAGTAAAGACTGGCTCATGGAACGCAAAAACAACAGCGGTTACAGCAATAATGACGTGGAAAGGCAGGGAGAAAAACCCTAACAGATTATGCAGATCCAGCCATACCTTCCGTGCGCCAGTATCTAACCTGACGGCAAAAAGCATTTTCTTTAATGCTGGTAGAAAAGCGACAACGCCAGATACCAATGCCAGAAAATAGAGTAAGGCAACACACCCCATAACGTAGCGGGACACAACATGGGGCAGGGGCAGGCCCACCTGTTCGTGCAACTGATCAATAAAAAAAGGTATTTCAGATGGTTTGCGAACATCTGTTACCAAGTCACCAGTTGAAGACAAAGCCGCCAGCACAAAATTTTGTGGTCCGTGGCCACGGTGCGTGGGGTCCTGCGGCCACATCAGGCGGGCAGGGCGCGCATTGTCCGTATTCATAACAATAGTATAATGTGTGCTAGCCTCAGGAACTTGCGCAAAAGCCTTTTGCACAAGGTCTGGAATTCTCTCAACACTAACAGGCGCAGGCAGAGAGACCTTGGGCGTAAGCCAGTTTTGCAGTGGCTGCTCAAACATGCTTATGGAACCAGCATAAAACGCCACAAACAGGAATAACCCGCAAAGAATGCCGACCCAGCTATGAACTTCCCGGTAAACCTGCACGATATCGGGACGAATTTTCATGCAACAACAACCTTTGTCAGCACTTCAAACAAGCCCCATACCAACACGGTTGCACCACCTAGCACACACCATGCCCGCAGCCCTGAACGGAACAGAAAACAGCTTCCGATCAGGACTAACCAGACTAGAAGGGCGAGCCACATCAAAAATTGTGCAGAAACCGTCCGTCCATCACCTGTTGTGTGGCACAGCACCCCGACAACAGCCATGCAACCAAAAGAGAACAGGGCACCAAACACAAGCGCTGCCGTCAATTTGGCAAGCCACTGCCGATTATCCAGCCGAGATGTGTTCATGGCCGTTTTTTGCCAAACTGTAGGGTCGCCATAAACAACGGGAAAAAGCAGCAGACCAGCATAAGAAGCAGCACAACCATAAAACACGCCGTTGTCACGCTTCTGGCACAGCCCAGCAGACTTACTGCCAGAATCCCCATACCTGTTGCGCCAAACAGACAAAGCCGATGATTAGGGCGATGCACCACAAGACGCTGATGCTTGGAAGAAAGGTAGAACAATACCCCAGAAGCTGCCGTGCAGCCCCCCCCACTCAGCAGCACAAGGCCGGACTGTGTTACCATTTGTACTCCAACCGCATCGTCAAACTCCGGCCCTGCCCATAATAACAGGCCGCAAGAGCCGTACACGTTGCCACAAATCGCTTATTGGCAATATTACGCATGTTCACCGAAAACGACAGTCCATTATAACGCGGATGCGCTTCGCCTACATCGTAGCGCAGGAACATATCGAACAGAGTATAGCCGGGGATAGAGAGCGTATTGGCCGTATCACCATAACTGTGGCCCGTGTAACGCACACCGCCACCCACTCCCGTGCCTTTGAACGCTCCGGAACGAATGCGTTGGTCTGCAAAGAGAGAAGCCATCCATTTGGGCGCCTGCGGCAGGTAATTATGGAGTTGGGAGGCTGTGTTGGTCTCCGTTACCCGCGCATCACTCCGGGTTCCTGTAAAGATAATGGCCATATCCCACGGCAGATTGGCACGCCCTTCCAGTTCCAGCCCTCTTACGCGGCCTTCTCCGGTCTGCACAAGGCAAGTTGATGTGCCGCACGTCACACCACTTGCCGCTGGGGTCGTCATGTTCTGTTGCGTAATCTGGTACGCACCAAACGTTACATAAATGCTTTTGCCATACTGGTAGCGTAACCCCGCTTCATACTGATCCCCCGTCGTTGGTTTAAAGGGAAGGCCATCCAGAGAGGTTGATGGGTCTGAGACCTGTGGCTGAAACGATGTTGCGTAACTGAAGTAAGGCGCCAAGCCAAAGTCAAACAGGTAAACAGCACCCGCCCGCCACGTGAAAGCCTGGGACGTGGTGATATACCGCTTTTGAGTCAGGATATTCAGCGTATCATCCCGCGCCCAGTCCTGCCGCCCTCCGAGGGTAACACGCAGCCGGTCGAACTTGATCTGATCCTGAAAGTAAATGCCATTCTGGTGGCTTTCTGTTCCTGTATAAACCTGTGGCGTCAGTGCACCAGCGTACCCTGTAGCGCCACGATAGGACGGATTAAAAATATCCAGTTGAGGCAAAACAAGGGAAGGGGAGACAAGGTCTCGCGAGCTTTCCCAGTTGGTATAAAAATAGTCTGTTCCCACAAGAAAAGTCTGTTTGACCGGGCCGGTTGCCAGTCGGCCTTCAAGCTGGGTATCGGTTGCTACCCCTTGCGACCGACCACGCCCTTCCACCGCACGCCGGTTAACAGTTTCACCCGCCACGCAGCCGACGATTGTAGACGCACAGCTCGCAAGCGTATCACCCGATAGAACTGTCGCCCGGTACAGGTTATCAAGATAAGTATAACGAGAGTTGTTACGTAACGTTATGAAGCGGCTGAACCGATGCTCAAGAAACGACCCAACAAGCGCTTGTGTTCGGTCATAACTATTCCAGTCCCGCTCGCCTATATTCGCATTATTGGCGATATACCGCCCTTTGGATGAGTAAAGTGTGCCTGTGGCTGGAAGGAACTGAAACGTTGATCCTCCTGTATCACGCTGGTACTGCGCCAAAAGGGTCCAAGAAGAATGGTCCGCGTATTTCCATGTCAGACTAGGAGAAACATAGTAACGACCGATGGAAACATCATTAACTTGTGTTCCACCGTAGCGGGCCAGCGCAACAATACGCCCCAGCACTGTGCCTTTCTTGTTCAGCGCACCGGATACATCTCCCGCAGCTTGGCCTTGCCAGTTTTCCAGATCAGTAAAACCGGCTGTCTGAAGAAAAAACTCTCCGTGTTGTTTCTGCGTTGGCCGCTTGGTGGTCAGATTAACAATGCCGCCCGGAGCGGTCTGCCCGTATAATGCACCGGATGGACCTTTCAGCACCTCGATCTGCTGCAATGCAAAGGGGTCAAACGATGTGCGCGTCCATTGCCCTCCGGACGGAAGGCGCAGACCATCAACAAAGTTATTGTTGGAGGAAAAACCGCCCGCGCCAAAACCTCGAACCGAAACTTCATCCACGCGGCTATCTATCCCCGATGGTTCAGCCTGAACCCCGGCCGTGTAGGCCAGAGCATCCGCAACTGTAGGGGTAGCCCGTAATTCCATTTCCTCACGGCTAACGATGGAAATGGACTGAGGGGATTCAATAATAGGTGTTCGGGTTTTGGTGGAAGACGCGGCCTGAGACAGCCCCGTTGCGGTTACAATAACAACTTCCGGTTTCTTGTCCTTTTTTTTCTCGCTTTCCTCGGACTTGCTTTCTTGATCAACAAGCACGGTGTCCGAACCTGCGGCCATGGCGGCAGGGGAGCATAGAAGCAGTGTGGCAGGCATAACAAAGCTAGCCAGTGAGGCTGAATGTCTCATAGGTCTTTCCACCACAAAAATGTGAATAGCGCAGATATATGCAATTAATAATTACTGTCAACAACATCCAGTCAGGAACATCCAGACTGCTAAGATTCTGTGGTGTTCAGAACACAGTCGATCTGCCTGATCCCCACCGAAGCACCTGCGGTTTCATGCTGAATGAGTAGATAATCCCATAATGCCAAGCCCCTACGGATCAGGAGCGAGGGAAGGGGAGACCTTGAAGCTTGTTTGTAAAAATTACACCATTAATTCAATAACTTAGCGTGTCTTTGATCTATGGCCGCAAGCCAAGGTGCGACCTTTGCGCAGCCCTTACATGCAACGCATCAGAAACAAACATGCCATCTTGGATATTCCGCTTGGAAGCAAGAAGTGCCATAGTCTCCGACACTTAAGTTACAGGAGAACACAACCCGGTGGGCGCGGCGAAACACTTAATCTTCCCGATTATGTTTGGCTGCCTTTTTGCCGCTCAAACTCTTCAGGCGGCACCTTATTCTCCCAGCACAGACTTTGCCGAGGAACTCTCCAAGGCTGTTGGAGCATCCTCGCCCCACGTCTTTTTTCCTAATGGCGATATTGGGGCTCCCCTCCATGTTACCCCAAAGAACAAGCCCCTCATAGGGCCGGGAACGGCAAAAGCTGCACAAGCCAAACCCGCACAAACTACGTCTCTAACAGTCACACCAACACCAAGTGTTGAGTTGGATGATGGTCAGATACAAGCTGAAATCCAGCGACTTCAGCGCCTCTTCCAAAAAGATGTGCCCGTTGCGTTCAAACCGACGGAAACCCAAAAACACACGTGGTTGACCTTGGCGCACCAGCAAATCGGCCAGACGGGATACGCCATTCAAACATCACAGACGGTTATTATCGTAGACCGGAACCCCAGTGTGCAACGCGCCTGTATTGTTCTGGCGCGGCCGGATACCCCGGACTGGAATATCATCGGTTGCACACGCATCTCGACTGGAACAATTGGCCGCAAGCACCACTACATTACGCCCTTAGGCATTTTTACCAACTCAACAGACCGGCTGGGCTATCGAGCTCAGGGCACAAAAAACCAAAATGGCATTATGGGCAATGGTACCAAAGGTATGCGTGTATGGGATTTTGGTTGGCAGGTTGCGGAAAAAGGATGGCTACCCAGTCGGGAACAGGGCCCCATCCGACTGGAAATGCACGCAACAGACCCCGTTTTTCTAGAACGGCAACTTGGCCATATGGCTTCAGCAGGCTGTATCCGCATTCCCGCCTCCCTTAATATCTTCATAGATAAAAATGGCCTGCTGGATGCCGAATACGAACGGAAAGCAGCTACTGACAGGCGTTTTCAGGCCCTATTACGCCCAGACAGAACGCCGTCCCCTTTGGCGGGCATGGCCGTCATTGTTATAGACAGCACACCTCCGTCCAATATTGCTACGGCACAAAACCAATCACCCAATCTTGTATCTGCCAAAATACCCTCTTCGCCTATTCATTAAGGGCAGTGCGAGGCCATGGTGTGTTTTCCCGCCATGCGGCACGTTAAGCAGACCACATGCAGCGGGCCATACCGAATATGATACAGGCGAACTCTCTTTTTTCAGAAACACACCCTAATATTCGCGCCTCGACGTCTCATCAGCTTTTTACGACACTCATTAATCGCGCTCTGTGTCATGCTCCTGTTCCTTACGCCCTTGTCTGGCCATGCGAAGAACATGCTCTGGCTGGCCCGCTGGATGCTGCCGAAAAAGGCATTATCCAGCCTGTTTTAATCGGTGATGAAGCCTGCATCCGCAAAACGGCTCTACAACACAAAATTAACCTCGCCCCCTATCAAATCATCCACGCTTCAACACCCCAACAAGCAGTTCAAACGGCCATAGAACTGGTCAAAACCGGCCACGTTCAAGGCATTATGAAGGGCAGCCTGCATACCGATACACTTATGCATGCCGTTGTTAACCCAGCTAATGGGCTTTCTACGGAACGCAGGATCAGCCATGTTTTTCTGCTTGCCGTACCGAATTACAAAAACCTGCTTTTTGTAACTGATGCGGCCATCAACATTTTTCCTGATCTTTTAACCAAACGAGACATTGTCCAGAACGCCATAGACCTCCATGTGGGACTAGGGCTGGGACAGCCAAAGGTTGCCATTCTTTCAGCCGTAGAAGTCATCAACCCCAAGATCCCCAGCACACTGGATGCTGCCAGTCTTTGCAAAATGGCTGAACGCGGGCAAATTACAGGGGGCGTGCTGGACGGGCCATTGGCTATGGATAACGCCATAAACCCGGAAGCAGCCAGAATAAAAGGTCTGGCATCTGCCGTAGCTGGTCAGGCACAAATTCTGGTCACCCCCGATCTGGAAGCGGGCAATATGCTCGCCAAAAATCTGGTTTTTATGGCGGGAGCAGAAACAGCGGGTATAGCACTTGGCGCCAAGGTTCCCATTGTGCTGACCAGCCGGGCGGATAGCGTGCAGGCACGTCTGGCGTCTGCTGCCATCGGCGCGCTCTACGCCAGACATCTGGCGCAACAGGACGCAGCTTTTTAAGCCGTTATACTCCGTGGAATTACGTCCATGTCTAATATTATAGTTGTTTTTAACGCGGGCTCTTCCAGCCTGAAATTTACTGTTTTTGCAATAGAACAAAAGTCACTTATCGAAAAACTCATCAAGGGACGGCTGGAATACGACGAAGATGTGTTCCATTTTTTTGCATCAAACCAGAACGACCAGACTATTGAGAAACAAACCCATGCTCTAAACAAAAACAAACCTTTAGAATTTCTTTTCAACTGGCTAAAAGAGCACGAACAGAGGCAGCATAATATTGTTGGTATTGGCCACAGAATTGTCCATGGCGGTCCAGACTTTTTAGACCCCGTGCGCGTTACCCCAACTGTTCTGAAGCAACTTGAAGCGTTAACGCCCTTTGCCCCCCTCCATCAGCCTCAAACATTAGCGCCTGTCCATAACATTGCCGAATACGACCAGGACCTGCCGCAGATCGCCTGTTTTGATACCGCTTTCCACCGGACCATTCCCGACATTGCCCGCCTTTTGCCACTCCCACAAAGATACAAAGAGAAAGGCGTGCGCCGTTATGGTTTTCATGGTCTTTCCTTCGATTTTCTAGCGCAACGCCTCCAGCAAATTGACCCCGAACTGGCAAGCGGGCGTACCATTCTGGCCCATTTGGGTAACGGGGCCAGCTTATGCGCCCTGAAAGACGGAAAGAGTTTGGAAACCACAATGGGGTTTTCTGCTTTGGACGGCCTGATGATGGGCAGCCGATGCGGGATGATTGATCCGGGCGCACTCCTCTACATGCTGAAAGAGGAAAATGCCGACTGGAACATATTGGTCAACACGCTCTACCACCAATCCGGCCTTCTGGGAGTTTCCGGCCTGTCATCCGATATGCGAGTACTGCGCGCGCATCTGGCCCATGAAACAGATCCGCTCCTACGCACCCATATTCAGCAGGCTCTTTCGCTGTCTGCCTACCGCATTGTAGAGGAAATTGGCGCACTGGTCGCCATTATGGAAGGGCTGGATGGTATTGTTTTTACGGCAGGTATTGGGGAACACGATGCCACCTTGCGCAAAGATGTATGCGGCGCTCTGGGGTGGCTGGGCCTGAAACTGGATGACGATGCCAACTCACGACACGCCAGCATTATCAGCCAACCCGAAAGCACCATACGTGTCCGGGTCGAGCCAACGCATGAGGAGCTGGTCATCTGCCAGAAAGTCCTGCCATTTGTTCAAGACCAGCTGTAGACCCTCCGGTCTGACGTCTAGGAGACGGCTCCATGCGCCATCGACCGTAACTTACGGTACAAGGTCGAACGACTGACCCCCAGCAGACGAGCGGCAGGAGCAATCTTGCCCTGCGACATAGCCAGAGCACCTTCTATGACCGTCCGCTCCGCTTCCTGAAAATCAGGCACACCTGCGGTGCCTGCTCCCAGATCAAAGCATACACTTGCAACCTCGGTATTTTCGATCCCCAGCATGGCTCTGGCGGCAAATGTTGCACCAACCACTATGCGTTTGTCATCCAGTGCGATCATGGGCAGAGAGATGCCATTGCCTTCCCCCAGCAACAAAACTGTCCTGCTCCGGAAAGCTTCCAGAAAACTCCGCCTCTCCAGCCTGCGTGCAGCGTCGATCAGCACCGCCTCCATCATCAAAGCGATCCGCCCCGATGGGTCCGCACGGATTGAGCTGGCATCCAGCGCCCCAGCTACGCAGCCATTCGGACCATAAAAAGGTACGGCCGAGCAGGTCAGATAACGCAACCCAGTGCGCCAATGCTGGTCACGATGGACTGTAACAGGTTGCCCCTCCATCAGGCAGGTGCCTATGCCATTGGTCCCGGCCTCGGCCTCAGCCCAGTTGGCACCGGGCCACAGGTGCCAGCGGCGGCAACCCTTCTCAAAAGGAGGCGCACCACGACGGGCAACAACAATACCGGCAGGGTCCGCCAGCAGCACATTATAATCCAGCGTGGAGACTATGCCATGCAACCGATCCAACTCGGGGTCAGCTATTTTCATAGTCACGCCCATACGTTCGCGCGCCTGCCGCAATTCAGCTGAACACAGGACATCTCTCGTCAGCGCACTATCCGCAGCAATGCCATACTGCTCTGCACAGCGCCGCCATGATTTTCTGATCAGTGGCGGGAGGGTTGACCATACGCCAGAAGACAAAGCAATCGAATTCATCTGCTTTCGCCCATGCAAGGGTGTATCCTGCGTGTATTACGTTTCGGATCTGCGACACTTCATCTCCACCGTCCTCAAATACGCGTGAGAAGAATTTTGTGCCGCCTTTACCCTCCGGCATGTCTCCCCATAACTGAGTGCATACCCGTTCCGTACTGTGTTTTCCCTCCCATGGAATGGAGTGGAACTCAGTCCGTTGTCACTCAACCCATACGGCGCATTAGCTCTGGGGGCAGACATGCAGATCGCACACGACATTCTTCTGCGTTCCTACCGTTCCATGCGGACAATCCGCGACTTTGAGGAACGTCTTCATGTTGAATTCGCTACCGGAGAGATTCCGGGGTTTGTTCACCTCTACTGTGGTGAGGAGGCATCTGGCGTGGGTGTCTGCGCCCACCTGACAGATAAAGACACCATTGCCAGCACCCACCGCGGTCATGGCCACTGCATTGCCAAAGGCGTTGGGGTGGAAGGCATGATGGCCGAAATTTATGGCCGCAAGACGGGGGTCTGTCACGGCAAGGGAGGGTCCATGCATATTGCGGATCTGTCTTTGGGAATGCTGGGGGCCAACGGCATTGTTGGTGGCGGTCCGCCACTTATCTGTGGCGCAGCCTTGTCCCACAAAGTGCTCAAGGATGGTGGTGTTGCCGTGGCATTTTATGGCGATGGCGCATCCAATGAAGGCTCCACTCTGGAAAGCCTCAATCTGGCCATGGTCTGGCAACTCCCAGCCGTGTTTGTTTGTGAAGACAACGGCTATGGGGAAGCAACAGGTGCATCCTATGCGTGCGCAGGCAACCAGAAAGCGCGCGCAGCCGGGTTCGGAATGCCTTATTTTGACTGTGACGGAACAGATTTTTTTGCTGTTTACGAAGCAGCAGGTGCGGCCATAGCCCATGCAAGGGCAGGGAATGGCCCGGTCATGCTGCACGTCCATCTGGCGCGCTGGTATGGGCATTTTGAAGGCGACGCCATGACTTACCGGGCGAATGGCGAAGTAGCCCGGTTAAGAGCCGAGCATGACTGCCTCAAAAGCTTCCGGCAGCGTGTGACGGAAATAAGCCTGCTTGAGCCATCCGCTCTGGATGAGATTGACGCCAGCGTAAAAGATGAAATCGACGCCGCCGTCAATGCCGCCAAAATCGCCCCCTTGCCTGAACCAGAAGACCTGGAAGCAGACGTTTACGTCTCTTACTGAGCAAAGAGCAGAACGGAGATTTGTCATGTCCAAAAAAAGCTTCCGTCAGGCTATTAATGAAGCCCTGCGGCAGGAAATGCAGCGTGACCCACGCATTATTCTTATGGGAGAAGATATTGCTGGCGGGCAGGGTGGCACCGCAGGCATTGCGGACGCATGGGGCGGCGTGCTGGGGGTCACCAAAGGGCTTTATACCGAATTTGGTCCTGACCGTGTGTTTGACACCCCCATTTCCGAGGCATCTTATATTGGTGCGGCCGTAGGGGCTGCTGCTACTGGGTTGCGCCCGGTTGCTGAACTGATGTTTGTGGATTTTGTTGGCTGCTGTCTGGACCAGATCATGAATCAGGCCGCCAAATTCCGCTACATGTTTGGTGGCAAGGCCCGTACACCACTGGTAATCCGGGCGATGTATGGTGCAGGCTTTAACGCCGCCGCCCAGCACAGTCAGGCGCTTTACCCACTGTTTACCCACATTCCGGGCCTGAAGGTTGTTGTGCCATCCTCCCCCTACGAAGCAAAAGGCCTGCTGATTGAGGCCATACGGGATGATGATCCCGTGATCTTCCTCGAAAACAAAGTAATGTATGACGACGAGGATGAGGTGCCCGATGAGCCTTACTCCATCCCGTTTGGAGAAGCCAATCTAACGCGTGAGGGCGATGACGTAACCATTGTTGCATTCGGGCGCATGGTTAATTTTGCCAACGAAGCCGCCGACCGGCTGGAAAAAGACGGCATAAGCTGCACGGTCCTTGACCCACGCACGACATCTCCACTGGATAGTGCAACCATACTGGAATGCGTGGAAGACACGGGGCGGCTTGTTATTGTGGATGAGTCCAGCCCACGCTGTAACATGGCGACAGATGTGGCTGCACTGGTGGCGGAAGAGGCATTTGACGCCCTTAAAGCACCGATACGCAAAGTGGTGCCACCCCATACGCCCGTGCCATTCGCAACCGTGCTGGAAAAGCTGTACCTGCCAGACGCAGCCCGTATTGAATCCGCTGTACGCTCTGTCATGGCTTACAAAAAAGCAAAGCAGGATGCCTGAACAATGACGGATCTCATTACCCCCATCACCATGCCCAAATTCGGTCTGGCCATGACCGAAGGTAAAATCGCTAGTTGGAACATCGCCCCCGGCGCACACATTGATGCCGGGCAGGAAATTGCGGACATCGAAACCACCAAAATTACAAATGGCTACGAGAGTCCGGCCTCCGGTGTATTACGCCGCCAGACGGCAACGGAGGGCGAAACACTGCCGGTCGGTGCGCTACTGGGTGTATTAGCAGAACCTGCGGTGAGTGATGCAGATATTGATGCGTTTATTGCAAAGTTTCAGGCCGATTTTTCATCCAATAATGCATCCACAACCCAAGCAGACAGTGCTGAACCCACTTTGGTCACTGTTGGAGACCAGACGCTTCGTGTGCAGGAAGCGGGGGAGGGGGAGGGCACTCCCATCCTGTTCATTCATGGTTTTGGCGGCGATCTGACCAACTGGATGCTAAACCAGACCAACCTCTCATCCGACCGGCGGACCATTGCTTTTGATCTACCGGGACATGGTGGTTCTTCCAAAAATGTTAAAGACGGCAGACCCGCAACATTTGCAGAAACGGCAGCCACCCTGCTGGACAAACTGGATATTGCGCAAGCTCATATTGTTGGCCATTCACTTGGGGGGGCCATTGCACTGGAACTTGCCAAAGCTTTTCCGCAAAAAGTTGTCTCCCTTTCTCTCATCGCTCCAGCCGGGTTGGGGGCTGACATCAACATAAACTTTATTGAAGGCTTTATCTCTGCTGATCGGCGTAAAACTCTGGAGCCAGTTCTGCAGTGTCTGGTGTATGATAAAACACTGATTTCTCGCAGGATGATTGAGGATATTATTCGTTTCAAACGGCTTGATGGCGCATTGCAGGGCCTGCAGACCATAGCTAAAGCCTGTTTTCCCGAGGGCAGGCAGGCAGACGACCTGCGGCCTGTTCTGGCAGGCTTTACCGGGCCAGCGCAGATCATATGGGGCACTGAAGACGAAGTTTTATCCCCCTCGGATGCAAAGGGACTTCCTGACACTATTGAGGTTACGCTTCTTCCTCAAACAGGCCATATGCCACAACTGGAAAAAGCCACAGAAGTTAATGCAGCGATTACAAAAATAACCAGATAAAACTCTAACACTGCAATCTTACATAATCCCTGCACGCAGCATTCGCGTGCAGGGATTTTTTATTAACAAATAGTTTTTTCATTTGAAAAATAAACAACTATTCAAATATTTTAAGAAAATTCTCATTCTGTATCAAGATTGGAACAGTTTAGGAAAATCTTAAACACACTCCCGTGAACTCATACATATTCTGATTAGACTATATTCACTTATTTGCAAGTTAATGGCGCAGGATGTCTCCCGCCAGTTGCGCAATGGCTGTTGCATCGCGCGACCTGTTTTGCCGGGAGCGTTACGAGGGCATTAACATGCAACAAAGTTACACAAGACTATGGTCTGGCGTAACAGCAGTCTTACTTGCTGTTATCGGGCTTTTTCTTTTTTAGGTGGGCTGCAACTCCTCTTTCTTGGAGGGTCATGGTTCTACGCCATTGCTGGTGGCATTCTGCTTGCTGCAACGATTATCAGCTTTCGCAACCCCATTCTGGCAGCCCGTCTTTATGCCGGGTTGTTAATTCTGGCGACACTCTGGGCCTTGCTTGAGGTCGGCTTTAACATATGGGGGCTGGAAGTCCGGTTGTTAACGCTTGGCATACTTGGGGCATGGCTCCTGCTGCCCGGCGTCTGGCGGACCCAGAGCCCGTGGCTGGCCGACAAAAGGGAGTTGGCCGCGGCCTTGGCGTTTTGCTATGCCGTCATCATCGGTAGCTGCTTTGCCTCCTACTCAATTAATGGCACCGTGCCAGCCGAACGTATGGCGGCAACAACCTCGGCACCTCAGGACACCGTGCCTGCAAGCGACTGGCCCTTTTATGGACGAACGCCGCAGGGTGAACGGTACAGCCCTCTCGCCCAGATCACCCCGGATAATATTACTCATCTCAAACGCGCATGGGTAACCCAGACTGGGGATACCCAGCAGGCCGGGGAGGACGTTGTCACTGGCCCGGATTCAGGACATGAGTTCAATCTGGAACTCACACCGATCAAGGTTGGGAACACCCTATACATGTGCACTCCCCATAGCTGGGTGATCGCCATGGATGCGGCCAGTGGGAAAATAAAATGGAAATATGACCCACACCCCGCCAAGGAGGATCTGGCGGCCAACGTGTATCTGGCCTGTCGTGGCGTGTCTTACTACCGCATTCCTGACGAGGTGCAGACCTCCTGCCGCGAGCGTATCTATTCCCCGGTCGCTGATGCGCGCATTGTTGCCGTAAACGCAGAAACCGGCCAACCGTGTGAAGACTTTGGCGACCACGGCTTTATCTCCATGCGGGATTATCTGGGCCATGTGCCGCTGGGTTTTCACTTCATCACATCACCGCCTCTTGTCATGAAAAATCGTCTGATTACTGGCGGCTGGATATTTGACAATCAGGCCAACTTCGAACCATCCGGCGCTGTCAGAGCATTCGACGCCACAACAGGCAAAATTGCATGGGTCTGGGATGCAGGGCATACGCCAGAAACCTTTACCCCCACGCCTGACGACATTCTGACCCCGGACACCCCCAATGCCTGGGGCGTTTATACAGCTGACCCGGAACTGGGGCTGGCTTACGTTGGCACAGGGAACTCTCCACCTGACAACTGGGGTGGCACACGCCGTCCGTTCGATGACGCGACCTCCAGCGCCACTGTTGCTCTGGATATCGAAACCGGTGAACGCCGCTGGATCTACCAGACCGTCCACCACGACCTGTGGGATATGGACATTCCGTCTGGCCCCTCCATGGTTGATCTGCCCGGCCCGAACGGGGAAACCATTCCCGCTCTCGTGCAGAGCACCAAGCGTGGCGAATTCTTCGTGCTGGACCGCCGTACCGGCGAACCTGTACCGGGTTACCCTGTTGCGGAAAAATCCGTCCCCACGGCAGGCCATGCGCCGGATGACCGCGTCTCACCCACGCAGCCCTATCCCACGGCTATGCCGTCCCTCACGCCGCCTGACCTGAAGGAAACGGACATGTGGGGCGCAACCCTGCTGGATCAGATGATCTGCCGTATCCAGTACCGTCAGTCGGCTTACGAGGGGCAGTTTACGCCGCCGCACGTGGGCAAGACGACCATTGTCTATCCTGCGTTCTACGGCATTGTGGACTGGCAGGGCATTACCATTGACCCCGCCCGTAAGCTGATGTTTGCCAATGCCAGCTACCTACCGTTCCGCATTAAACTTGACCATCGCACAACACTGGAACAGCAGGGTATTCTGCCAAAATGGGACGGTACGGGGAATGAACCGCTCCCTAAAGGAGATGCACTGGCACTTTCTCCCAACTACGGCACTCCCTACGTTGCCTACACCAACCCGTGGCTGAACCCGCTTCAGGTCCCCTGCAAAGGGCCGGTATGGGGCACACTGACAGCGATTGACCTTGTGACCAAAAAAATCGTCTGGCAGCACCCGGTCGGCACCACCCGTGATACGGGGCCTTTCCGCACGCACAACAACCTGCCGCTGCCAACAGGCATGTATAATATCGGCGGGAACATTGTGACCAAGGGTGGCGTCGTGTTCATGGGCGCAACCGCAGACGACTATTTGCGTGCTTTTGATGTCGCTACAGGTCAGGTCATCTGGCGTGACCGTCTACCCGCAGGTGGTCAGGCTACCCCCTTGTCTTACGAGACAGGTGGCAAGCAGTACGTCGTGATCGCCGCAGGTGGTCATGGTGGGCTTGGTACCCGGAGCGGTGACTACATTGTTGCCTATACGCTCGACGGGAAGACTAGCGAGCCCGCACCGTAACAAATTACCCGGTCGGATGCTCTGTCCGACCGGGTAACAGGAACGGTCATTCCATAAAACAACAATGCCGCCATGTATTCCACATGGTGGCCTCCATAATGGAGACGTCCCATGCTGTCAGGCATAAAGCCCGAACGGCTCTTACTGGCTCTGAGCCTGTGTGGCAGCAGCGTTGCGCTGCTCTTACCGTCTCAATCCTACGCAGCGGACATCACGCTCGGCATTATTGGCCCGCATGAATACGACCTGCCGGTGGATTACAAGCCCTTCAACGTACTGGTGCAATATGGCAATGGCAATGCATCGGGCAATACATACAACAGCACTGGCCAACGTATAGCCGCACACGGCGGTAGCCATACATGGTCCGGCCTGACCAAATATGTGCACTTTCGCACTTTTGATGCACTTCCCCATGTTGGCTTTGCTTTTGAAATTATCCAGTCGGAAAATTACACACTAGCAGGTGGCACCAACTACGGAGGGCTGGGAGGCACAATTGTAGGGCCAGCCGCCTGGTTCAAACCCAATGCACATAGCACTTTGGGATTTCAGACCTTCCTGCAAACCCCGTCAGGCACACGGGACGCACTGGCGACCGGTTACTGGGCCAATATATCCAGCATTATTTTTGACTATGAATGGAAACACTTCAGCTTTGATGGTGATGTTGGCACAGTTGTTGGCTCAACAAAGCACAAAACCAACGAGCACAGCTATTCCCCCGGTGTCGTCTTTTACAGCAACCTGCGCTTTAGCTGGAAAGCAACAAAACTGGTCGAACCTTTTTTTGCATTCGACTGGCAGAATGTCGGTGGGACATATGACCAAACGGCACACTATGACCTGAGTAATTCCAACAGCCGGGAAATAGCCCCCGGTCTGGGTATTATGTTCAATATCAGCCGGACCATCAGCTTTACCGCACGTTATGCACATTCCATAGAGGGGCGAAACACGCCTGAAACGAACGCCTATTACGTTAAATTTCTTTATCTATGGCCATAAATCTTTTCCTCCCTTCGCCACCCGGGGGGAGGGGAGCGGCAAATCCAAAAATATTTTAAAATACCACTGTATCATAAAGAAGTTTAAAGTTCAGACCAAGTATAACCCCGGCAACCAACCATGAAAAAATCGTCAGCGGTTTGGAAATGACAAATTTTCCCATCAGTTTACGGTCAGACACAAACAGGACCAGAGGAATAACTGCAAATGGCAGTTGTAGGGAAAGCACAACCTGACTCGCCATTAAAAGCTGCCCAACGCTGGCATCGCCATACAGCGTTGTTCCAATAACAACAGGCACAATAGCAAGCCCCCGCGTTACCAACCTCCGTGCCCAAGGTGGCAAACTGAGATGCAAAAAGCCTTCCATCACAATCTGCCCTGCCAACGTACCTGTAATGGTTGAATTTGTGCCCGCGGCAAGCAGGGCAAGACCAAATAGGGTAGAGGCAATACCCAACCCTAACAGGGGAGAAAGCAGATGATAGGCATCCTGTATTTCCGCCACATCCTGATGACCTGTCGTATGAAAAGCAGCAGCGGCAACAATCAGAATAGCCGCATTAATAAACAATGCCAGCATTAAGGCTATTGTGCTGTCCCAAGTGGCCCAGCGGATGGCATCCTTCCTGCCTCGCTCCGTCCTTTCATACGCACGACTTTGTACAATGGACGAATGCAGGTACAGATTATGCGGCATAACCGTCGCGCCTATAATGCCAATAGCAATATAGAGCATCTGGCTATTGGTCAGAATTGCAGCTGAAGGTTTTAGTCCAGCCAGAACATCTGCCCAAGGCGGGGCTGCTGCAATAAGCTGCACAGCAAAACAAAGCGCAATAATACTTAAAAGACCAATAATAAAAGCTTCCAGATACCGAAAACCCCGGTTCATCAAAAATAGAACCAAAACCGCATCAAGGCTTGATATCAAAGCCCCAACCAAAAGTGGAATATGAAATAGCAGTTGCAATGCAACGGCTGTCCCTATGACCTCCGCAAGATCACATGCAATAATGGCCAATTCACAGGCCAGCCAGAGTAGAATATTGAGCGCAGGATGGAAGCGCCGCCGACACGCCTGCGCAAGGTCCAGACCCGTAGCTATCCCCAACCGGGCCGAAAGCGCCTGTAAAAGAATGGCCATAAAATTAGATAACAGAATGACAGATAGCAGCGTGTAACCAAAACGCGCACCGCCTTGCAGATCTGTTGCCCAGTTGCCCGGGTCCATATACCCGACCGACACCATATACCCAGGCCCGACATAACTTAAAAAGCGCCGTAACCAATGCGTATCGTCCTGTGGCACCCGAATACTCGCAAATGCTTCGGGGAGAGAGCGCCGGTCATCAATGGGGTCTGTTTGGAATGCAGATGGTTGCATTATGTCTTGCACTCAGGCGGCTTGGGTTACACCAGAAAAACAAACCTGCTCCGACAGGTCCGGCTGAGTGCCATAAATAAGTACTTTAATGGTCCTCATTTATGGAATGTGGCAACACCAGCTGTTTTGGGCAAGCCCCCAACGCTTTCTTGAAGCGCTTCGACAACCGCCGAGGCCTCATTGGCTCCATGCTTTCCGCATTGTAAAGAATCTTCATCGCCGGTTAACTGCGCTAGCCAACGACAAAACTGATTGAAAAATTAAAAGAGTTCCCATGACTGTGCAGCCAATTGTCTTTTTCCCCGATCAGCGCTTGAGGCAGGTTGCTGCTCCCGTGGTAGCTTTTGACAAGTCTTTGCATGACCTGAGCATTGATCTTCTGGATACATTACGTGCCGCTCCCGGAATTGGCATTACCGGGCCACATATTGGCATCAACCTGCGCGTGGTCGTTCTGGATCTTCCCACCTCGGATGCTCCTGAATTTTACGTCAATCCAGAAATCACATGGTTGTCGGACGATAAAGTTCAGAACGAAGAGGGGAGCATTTCCATGCCTGAAATATCCGCTCCTGTCGAACGTCCAACTTCCATCAAAATCCGTTATGCCGATTTGCACGGAAATATACATGAAGGGGAGGCGGCAGGCCTCCGTTCCGTCTGTTTACAACATGAGATCGACCAACTGAACGGAATATTCTGGCTGCAAAGACTATCCAGCCTCCGCCGCAACCGTTTGATAGCACGCTACAAAAAATTGGGGCATGCATGATTATAGAGCGCAAAACCGTTCAGTCGATCCGAAAGCCCCTCAATAAGACAAACTGTGAAAAGACCTTTGTCCAGTCAACGGCTCTGTGAATACCATCCGAGGCAAACCCTGCCAGCCTCATGTTTGCTTTTGGTCAATTCCACCTTCAGAGCAGCGCTGTGCATAGGCGCTGGGGCTATAACCGGTGCCTTTTTTAAAGGCCGCAGCAAACGCGCCCAAGCTTTCGTAACCGACTGCGGCGGCAACATCGGTCACACGCTCGCGTCGCGCCAGCCGCTCCTGCGCATTAAGAATACGCAGGCGCTGCCGCCAGACTGAAAACTGCATGCCTGTATCAGCAGTAAAATGCCGAATGAAAGACCGCAGAGACATTCCAGCCATATCCGCCCATTCCTGCTGCCCACGTGGATCAGCTGGCGTGGCGCTCAATGCTTCTGCCACCCGCTTTAGCCGAGTGTCTTCAGGAAAAGGCAACGAGGCTGAATGACGCGGAATGGACAGGAATTCATCCCAGAAACTTTCCGCCAGCCTTGCAAAGGGCTCCTGCCAAGCTGTTTCTGTGCCACTTTGCGACAGACGCTCAACCTGAGCCATCAATAACCGTGTGCAGTCTGCCACAAACGGTTTATCCGTAATTGAAGAGCATCTCTCTGCCATAATATACAGGCTCCAGCCTGTAATAGCCCCGTGGGAGCGCTCTTCATGCACGAAGTCTGGGGGCAACCAGAGCAGTTGTCGCGGCCCGATTAACCAGTAAGAACTTTGGGTCATCACGGCCATAACACCGCTTTCTACGACGAATATCTGCCCTCTTTCGTGATCATGCAGTTCAGTAGTCCGGCGATCTGCTTGCCTTACGGAGCGACCGGATAACCAAGGGGCACCACATGATGAAACAGGCCCAGTTGGCAGAAAGCAAAATGATTTGGCGTACATGAGTCGAATTATGGCCTATCCACGCAAGAATGCCAAAAGCATGTCCTTTAAAATCCTCTGATCCAGGCACTCAGAAGGTTCAAAAGCTTCCATGTCTTCTATAAGCTACGAGCAAATCATCCGGGCCATGTTCGCCACATTCACGGACTTCAGTTCAAGTCCTGATAAGCTGTTTGCTTTCATGACCCCAAACTATCGGCAATTCGTCGATGGGCATGAAATGACATTGGCGGACTTCCAAGCCCATACACACGCCTTACGCAACACGCTCAGTGCATTGGAAATCAACATTCAGCATATTGTCTGCGAAGGCGATAAAGCAGCCACCGTTCATGTGGCGCGTGCAACACGTCTCTCAGGCACGCAAAGTCGGATCAAGGTCGTGGCTTTTTATCAATTTCAAAATGGGCGCATCTGTCTTGTGGATGAACTGACGCATCTTTTAGACGGGCATGAGACGGACCAGACGCTTGGGGCCTTACAATGAGTGAAAATGCTGGCACAGCCCTTCACAGGCCACTACTGGTGTAGATTTGGCCTCTAGAGTTTCGTTCTTCACATGCCGCAGAATAACAAACCGCTGTTTTCTGCGGGCAATGTCAACGGATTGATTTATTTTCAGGGGGGAGTGGAGGTCCGGGCGGGAATCGAACCCACATACGCGGATTTGCAGTCCGCTACATCACCATTCTGCCACCGGACCAACGGTGTTTGAATGAGAGCCTTATGTCCTTTTCTTTCAAATTGGTCAAGCCGTTGTGTTGTGCCAATTTTAAAACAGTGTGCCAGACAGACTCTTAAAACCCATGGTCGGCATAGGTCGGTCGGGCAAATGGCTAACGCAGGAGAGTATGCGACATGAATGCACATGCGACCACCGCCATGCCTCAAGGAAAACAGTCAATGGACACAGCCATGTATGTTGAAGCACGCAACCTGATGGTGGATGACCAGTTACGCCCCTCGGAAATTACAGATTCGCGCATTCTGGACATTATGCGCAGCCTCCCACGTGAACTCTGCGTTAAACCAGAGCTGCGCAACGCGGCCTATGCAGATACAAGTCTGCCTCTGGCGCAGGGCAGGGTGCTGCCGCAGCCATTGCTGACTGCCCGACTGGTGCAGGCCGCCCAGCCATCAGCCAATCAACGTGTTCTGGTAGTAGGAGCGTCAACAGGGTACACGGCGGCTCTTTTTGCGCGGCTCGGTCTCAACGTCATTGCTCTCGAATCGAATCCAGAGTTGGCTCAGGTCGGGCAAACATTCTGCCAAACCTACGCTCCAACTGTTAGCTGGCATCAGGGACCACTACCCAAAGGTCTTACAGAGTCGGCACCGTATGACCTGATCTATTTTGATGGCTGCATTGCGGCTTTTCCTACCTTCTGCAACGACCAGCTTGCTGCCGATGGCCGTATTATCGGACTATTGCAAGCAAGTGGGTCTTTGCCAGAAGCTTTTCTCGCCATTCAGGAGGCCGGGTATTCCCAGCAATTCCGGGTGACGTATCTGTTTGAAGCACAGGCGCCTCTTTTACCCAACATAGCTCCCGAACGGGCCTTTTCTTTTTAAAATCCTGCCACCAGCAGCGCCTCATGCGCATGACTTTTGCAAACTATAAATTGGAATTTAATCTCACATCGTGGCATTGAACGAGGCCGCAAGCACATTGCGGTAACTGGCAAGCAGGAGCAGCCTCATGCGGCGTATTTGCGAAACCGGCCTGAGTCTGGCGGTCATACTATGCGGCTCAACCGCATGGGCGCAAAAATACGACGGCAGCGGCTCCCCTTCCTTTATACCGCATACCTTGCAGGAGGCCCTTTCGGCCGCCTACCTCACCAACCCAACCCTACAGGCTGCCCGCGCTACACTCCGCGCAACCGATGAGGAAGTGCCAACTGCACTGGCAGGCTGGCACCCCACTGTAAGCGGGCAGGTTGGGCTGTCTTACTATAACGGCATCAACGATTACGCTGGTGTAGGCCACCCACGCACCCACCAGTCTTTGCGGCGTTATGACACACCGGGTTATGCTGCGGGTGTTGCAATCAACCAGCCCATTTACAGTGGGGGAAAAACAACTGCCTCCACCCACGAAGCCGTTAATCAGGTCATGGCGGCACGGGCACATCTTATTTCGGTTGAGCAGCAAGTCTTCAAACAGGTGGTAAGCGCCTATGTGGGCGTCATTGAAGATGAACAACTCCTGCAACTGAACATTAACAATGAACGCGTGTTGCAACAGCAGTTACGCGCCACAAATGAGCGTTTCAGGGTAGGGGAAATTACACGGACAGACGTTGCACAGGCCGAAGCCGCCTATGCCTCCGCTCAGGCTACACGCCAACAATCGGAAGGGACGCTCCAAACTGCGCAGGCAACCTACATGCAGGTTGTTGGCATAGCGCCACCGCCCAACCTTGTGCCGCCACAACCCCTCGTTCTCCCGGTTAAAAACGAGCAGACGGCAGCGGCCCTGGCAGTCAAGAACAACCCCGATGTCATTCACGCACTTTTTACAGAAGCGTCTCATAAGGATGCCGTAGGCGTTGCCATGTCCACGATCCTGCCAAAAGTTTCCGCCACTCTGGGTTATCAACGGCAGATCAATCAGGCGCTGAACAATCAGACGAATGACAGCAAATACGCGGCCCTGAATTTTAATGTCCCCATTTATCAGGGTGGTTCAGAATACGCGGGGGTCCGCCAAGCCAAACAACTGGCGCAAGAGGCCCACCGAGAAGTGGATATTCAACGCCGTGCCGCTGCGCAGGATGCTGTCTCCAACTGGCAGAAACTTGTGACCTATCAGGCCTCAATCGCCAGCAACCGGATTGCCATCAAGGCCGGCACCGTTGCGCTGGGCGGTGTGGAACGGCAGGCTATGGTTGGCACCAGTACAACACTATCCGTGCTCCAGCAGCAGGAGACTCTGCTACAGGCTCAGGTCGCCCTTGTGCAGAGCCTCAGCAACATGGTTATCGCCTCCTATAATGTGGCTGCGGCCATTGGACGCCTGACGGCGGCTGATCTGAAGCTGAATGTTCCCCTTTATGATGACAAAGCATACTATAACGCGGTAAAGGATCGGTTATGGGGGTTGAACGATTATGCGCTCAACCAGCCGGGTCGATAGTGTTAAGCCAGAAGTAGCAGGGATGTGTGTATGGTGTCGCCTCAGGATTCATCTGAAGAGACAGGTAAATCAGTAGCAGATGCCCTGTCTTCCATTCGGCAGGTACTGCATGATGAGCACCTTTCGGCTACAGCAGAACATGCCCCGGAGCCGGAGGATGATCAGGATGACGATGTGCTCGTCCTGTCCCCATCCATGATGGACTCTGCGCAGCCGGACGAAAAAGACACGCCCGCGGCCCCCACCAGCACCCCGGAAGCCACCAAAGCAGACAGCAATGCTGATGCTGACCTTGTGCAACCGCGGGCCGTGGATCATGATGAAGTATTATCTGTAACGGATCTCAGGCAGATCGAACTCAACAAAAAGGCTGAACATACCATGTCTGGTCCATTGCCCATCCCCTTGAATGACGAAACGGTTTCCGATACCGCCAATTCATTTGCTGTCCTGCAGAAAAGCCTGCAAGAAAAATATCTTAGAGAACATGAGGAGAGAAAAGTGGCTGTCACGCATGAAGGGTCTCTGACGGTTGAAGACATCGTGCGCCAGGAAGTGCGCGTTTTCCTCAAAAAATGGCTCGATGCCCATCTGGCAGGCATTGTGCAGGCTGCTGTACGCAAGGAAGTTGAACGCCTGACGCAGCGCGGGCTGTAAGGTTTTCTGCTGCTGCGCTGCCTTCGTCCTTAAGGATGGAGGTAGGCAGCGCAATCCTGTAGTCTGTTAATTGCTCTGCAAAGGCGGGGGCGAGAAGCCTGCCGCCTTTTTTACGTGGTGTGGTTGGATAAATATGCTGAACAAGACTTTTGAGCCTGCACAAACAGAAAACCGGCTGTACGAACTGTGGGAAAGCAAAAAGGCTTTCTCCGCTCAGCCTGCAAGCGACAAAAAACCTTTTACCATTATGATCCCACCACCCAACGTTACCGGCACGCTCCACATGGGCCATGCGCTGACCATGACGTTGCAGGATACCCTGATCCGCTGGAAGCGCATGCAGGGATTTGACACCCTTTGGCAGCCCGGAACAGACCACGCAGGCATTGCCACGCAGATGGTCGTCGAACGCACATTGGCCGCAGAAGGCAAAACGACCCGGCAGGATATGGGCCGTGAAGCCTTTATTGAACGCGTCTGGCAATGGAAAGAGGAATCGGGCGGTGGCATTACACGCCAGTTACGCCGCCTCGGAGCCTCGCTGGACTGGCCGCGTGAACGCTTCACAATGGACGAAGGCCTGTCCCGCGCCGTTAAGGAAGTGTTTGTATCCCTTTACAAAGAGGGCCTGATTTATCGGGATCGACGGCTGGTCAACTGGGACCCGGCATTCCGTTCTGCCATTTCCGATCTGGAAGTGGAGAGCAAAGATGTTGCAGGCAACCTGTGGTACATCCGTTACCCTGTTGAGGGAGAAGGCGACACAACCATTACGGTCGCCACAACCCGACCAGAAACCATGCTGGGCGATACAGCCGTAGCGGTACATCCTGAAGATGAACGTTACAAAGGACTGATCGGCAAATTTGTCCGCCTGCCTCTGACCGGCCGACTGATCCCCGTTGTTGCGGATGAGCATTCTGACCCCGAAAAAGGGACAGGTGCCGTCAAAATTACCCCTGCACATGACTTCAATGACTTTGAAGTTGGCCGCAGGCACCAGCTCCCCATGATTAGCGTGCTGGACGAACAGGCCTGCATTGTGCTGGACGAAATAGAATCCGAACTGACCGCACAGGACGGACTGGCTGACCCAGACTTCGTACGCTCGCTTTCCGGTACCTCGCGGGAAAATGCCCGTAAGACTATTGTCGCCAAGCTGGAAGAAACCGGCTGGCTAGAAAAAATTGAACCACATCGGCATCAGGTCCCCCATGCAGAGCGGGGTGGGGCGGTTATTGAACCCCGCCTGACCACCCAGTGGTATTGTGATGCAGGCAAGCTTGCTGGCCCGGCGGTAGAAGCTATTACGTCCGGCCGCGCCAGTTTTATACCCAAACAATGGGAGAACACCTTTTTTGCCTGGATGCGGGACATCCAGCCTTGGTGCATTTCCCGCCAGTTGTGGTGGGGACACCGCATTCCAGCCTGGTATGGGCCGGACGGACACGTCTTTGTCGCCCATGACGGTGAAGATGCCCAAAAACAGGCCGAAGCCCATTACGGCAAGGCAGAGCCACTGACACAGGATGAGGATGTTCTGGATACGTGGTTTTCATCCGCCCTGTGGCCGTTTTCTACTCTTGGCTGGCCGGACAAAACGCCTGAACTCGACCGGTATTACCCAACAGATGTTCTGGTAACTGGCTTTGACATCATCTTCTTCTGGGTTGCTAGAATGATGATGATGGGCCAGCACTTCATGCACGATGTGCCGTTCCGTAACATCTTCATCCACGGTCTGGTGCGTGACGAGCATGGACAGAAGATGTCCAAGAGCAAAGGGAACGGCATCGACCCCTTGGAGTTAATTGACGATTATGGTGCGGATGCCATGCGCTTCACCATCTGCGCGCTGACTGGCATTGGGCGCGACGTCAAACTCGGCCGCAAGCGGGTGGAAGATTATCGTTCCTTCATTACCAAACTCTGGAATGCTGCCCGATTCTGCGAAATGAACGGGGTAAAGGCACCAACAGGCTTTGACCCCAAACAGGTCCAGTCTCCTTTGGGCCGCTGGATTTTGGCAGAAGCGGCAACCGCCATAACGGATGCAACCAATGCGCTGGAAGCCTACCGTTTTGATGAATACGCGCTAACCTGCTACCGCTTTGTCTGGAACCGCTTTTGTGACTGGTTCCTTGAATTCGCCAAGCCGGTCTTCAACTCCCAGAATGATCAGGAAGCAGCAGAAATCCGTGCTGTTGCCGGGCATGTGCTTGGCATCATTCTGCGCCTGCTCCAGCCTGTAGTGCCGTTTGTGACCGACACACTCTGGCACGAATTTGGCTTTGGTGAGGAAGGCAGCCTGATTGCCGCCCAATGGCCAGAGCCTGTTGCCCCCACAGGCGCCGAGGAAGCTGTGGCCGAATGTGAACAGATCATTCGTCTGATTACAGAAGTCCGCACAGTCCGGGCAGAAATGAATGTCCCGCCCTCCCAGACTGCACCTGTCCTACTCAAAGATGCTGCTCCGTTAACGTTGGAACGCATCCAGCGGTGGCAGGAAGCTATCTGCCGTATGGCTCGGGTGACCGAAACCGGCTCGCTGGAAGGTAACATTCCCAAAGGGTCCGCTCAGGCCGTAGTGGATGAAGCGACCATCATCATTCCACTGGAAGGCCTGATTGACCTGAGCGTTGAACGCGAACGGCTCAAGAAGGAGCTTTCCAAGGCAGAAGACGAAGTTGCCAAGACAGAAAAAAAACTTGGGAACGAAAACTTCGTCAACCGCGCTAAACCAGAAGTCGTACAGGAAATGCGCGACCGTCTGGAAAACCAGCAAGGTGAATGTGCACGCCTTAAGGCTGCCCTCGCACGCATAGCCTGACACTCCACCCGCTCCATCTGTGCAAAACCAGATGGAGCACCCTGTTAAAGGATCATAACCATGTCAGAAACAGCAGTAATCGGTGGCGGTTGTTTCTGGTGTCTTGATGCTGTGTACCGCCAGATGCGCGGCATACTGTCCGTTACCCCCGGCTATGCTGGGGGTACAACGAGCGACCCATCCTACCAACAGGTGTGCTCCGGCCAAACCGGCCATGCCGAGGTTATCAGATTGGAGTGGGATCCAACCGTTCTAAGCTACCGTCAAATTCTGGAAAGTTTTTTTGTGCTACACGACCCAACGACCCTGAACAGACAGGGGCATGACGTTGGAACTCAGTATCGGTCAGTTATTTTTTATGCCTCTGCCGAGCAGCACAAAATTGCCCAGCAAGTTATTCAAACCGTAACTGACACCAATTTATGGGGTGCACCGCCCGTTACAGAACTATACCCCTTGAGTGTATTCTGGCCGGCAGAAGCAGAGCATCATAATTATTATGCACGACACCCCACAGCCGGTTACTGCCAAGCCGTTATTGCGCCCAAACTTGCCAAAGCCCGACAAACTCTAAGCGCGCTTTTGGTCCCGAGCCCCTGATTACTCCCGGCTATCATCGGGTAAGAAAAAACGGTCGCTCTCTTCATCATAATCAAACAATTCGGCAAAGCGGGCCCAGCCGATAATGGTCTGAAGAGTCTGCCGAGCATAGTCGGGGGACATGCTCGCCTCCAGTTCATCGCGAAAACGCTCAGCTTTGACACTGTGTGTCGGGCGTTCATCAAGAAGAGCACAGATCATTTTGACCAAAGGCACATGATGCCGCAGAGCATGGCCCATTATGGCCTTACGCTCTTCCAGATCGCTCAAGACAAAATGAACACCTTCATTGGTCAGAAGAATGTCTCCATCCTCCAGCTCCGCCAATGCCAAAAGTTCCAGAGATTCCCCAAGCGGGAACAGATCATCCAGTTCCAACTGAAGCTTTTCCGCCAGAACAGGCAAATCAGCGCGTCCATTCAAGGGGGGGCGGCCAGAGCCTCCATCATGCCAATCATCATGGTAATGGAGACAGGCACCAAAGCCCGGAATGCAGGGGCCATGGAAGATGCTGCCGCAACCCGATTCATCAAATCCGCCTCAGAGATGATGGGTGCACGTTGCGTCATCAACGCATAAATGTGATCGACCAGTTGACGGAACGCTGCATCCTCGCGGTTACGCGGGTGAGGGAAGGGAACCGGCAGAACATGAGCAATACGACCGGGGTTGGAGGAGGAGATAACAATCCGGTCACACATCAACACAGCTTCTTCTATGTTGTGCGTCACAATCAACATGCTCTGCACAGGCAGCTTGTTGTCGGACCAAAGCTCTATCAGATCTGTTCGCAGGTTTTCGGCGGTCAGCACATCCAAAGCAGAAAAAGGCTCGTCCATCAGCAGCAATGCTGGGTTAACCACCAACGCACGGGCCAGACCAACGCGCTGCTGCATTCCGCCGGACAGTTCCTTGGGCCAGGCATTTTCATACCCTCCCAGACCGATCAGTTCTATTGCGCTTTCTACCAACGCATCCCGTTCAGCCATGGGGGTGCCTTTGGCATCCAGACCCAGCGCCACGTTTTCCTCAACCGTCATCCATGGGAACAGGGCGAAAGATTGAAAAACAATCGCCACATCCTGAGTAGGCCCTTTAAGTGGCTGCCCTTTCCACAGCACCTCGCCAGATGTGGGCGGCAGTAACCCGGCGATAATTCGCAACAGGGTCGATTTACCAGAGCCAGATCGCCCCAGTAGCCCGACAATCTCGCCCGCGTGGATGCTCAGGTTGACATCATCAAGCACCTGCACATCAGCAGTACTATCTTTGTGGTAGAATTGCCGGATATGGCGCAACTCGGCCAGCACTGCCTGTTGTGACGCAATACGCCCAGATTGTGAGGGAAACACCATTGCAGGTCAGTCCGTTCAATTCAGTTTCAGACGGCGAGAAACATAATCAGACAGGGGGCGCCATAAAAAGGCGTTTAAAAGCATCATAAACAGGCACATAGCAACAGCACCAAGTGCAACGGCGCTCACATCACCCTTAGCCGCTGTGCTGGCAACAAAGCTCCCGATGCCATTGAGCTTCAAAGTCGTCTGCCCCCAAACCAGCCACTCCGCCGCAATGGCGGCATTCCATGCGCTACTGGTCGCGGCCACAAGCCCTGCCAGATAATAAGGTAGAATGCCCGGCAGCAGCACTTTGCGCCACCACAAGCTCCTCCTGACATTCAGATTCCTAGCCGCCTCCAGCAAGTCGGAAGGGTAGGCACTCACACCTGCCAGCACACCCAGCGCAATATACCACTGTGCTCCCAGCACAATAAGAGGTGCCTGCCAAACAGAGGAAACCAATGGGCAGCACATCAAACCTGCGGCCCATAATGGAAAAAACAGATTGGCAGGAATGACGGAACAATACTGAACAAGGCGCTGCACATGCCCAGCATATGACGATTTCAATCCTAACCAGACGCCCAATGGTATCCAGAGGAATGAAACAAGACCAACCAAGACAAAAACGCGCAGGGCCGTCATGCTGTCCGAAAGCACTACAGCAAAAATAACCGGAAACCCGTAAACGGCATGCAGATGCTGCCACGCCAGCGTTCCTGCCACCCCCACAAACAACAGGCCGAGACCAAGCCATATCCAGTCATACTTGCTGACCAGATCTATCTTGCGATCCTGCCCATAACGTTCCCCCAAAGGGAGGCGGCTAAGCCTGCGCCCGGTTTCCACACAAAACAAAACAATAAGACGGAACACACGCGTACGGCGCAAAAGCTTTAGAAACCAAGGTTCAGCAAGATGTGGCTCGCCCACCTTGCTGGGCTGAAAACGGACAGCCCAAGCTGAAAGCGGACGAAACAAAAGCTGGTCAAACAGTGCAATCACAACCAGCATAGACAGAAGGGACGCCAGAAGGGCGACCACATTGCGGTCACTCACAGCCTGCCTAACATACGAGCCTATTCCGGCAAAAAGCCAGTTATGGCCATCCAGCACTGTACTTTCTGCATATAGCGCAGCAAACCAGCTTCCTCCCATGGAAAGCATGGTTTTACGCACGAGAGCAGGAATGGCAAAAGGCACTTCCAACTGCCAAAACTTCTGCCACGATGTTAGGCCAAAGCAGCAGACCACATCCTCCAACTCAGCAGGAACGCCATAAAATCGTTGGCACAAAACCTGCACCATGCCCCAAAACTGACTGCACCAGATGGTTAAAACTACCACCACCTCTGCGCAGCCAGACTGCGCTGGCATCTGGTGCTGAAAAAATGGCAGAACCAGCGGAGGAATAGCCAGAACGGGAAATGACTGCCCCACATCCAGCAAAGGCAGCAGGCACTTTGCCCCCCACCGGCTCCTGAAGATAAAAGCCACACAGAGCAAAGCAGACAGAAGGGACAAAAGCAGTCCCGCCACCATCCGCCCCATGGTCTGAAAAGCGTAGTCAGGCAGATAGATCAGTTCCAGCGGCAGTACAGCCGCTGCGCTACCAACATGAGGCGAGCCACCTGAAGGCAACCACGCGGCACAGAGCAAGATAACAGAAAAAACGACTAATCCGACCAGCCAGCTCCCATTCTGCTTACGGCACGCGGCGGGAAGAGAGGAACATAACTCTGGTGAGAACGGAAATTCCTGCTGCCGGTCGCTCATGATGCTCCCGTTCCTGTACTGCCAAAACCTCCCGCACCGCGTTCGGTTTTGTCCAGATCATCGCACTCGAGCCACGTCGCACGCACAACTGGGGCAACAACAGCCTGCGCAATACGCATACCACGCTCTATCACAAATGCCTGCTGCCCGGCATTCATCACAATAACGCCGACCTCTCCCCGATAATCTTCATCGATAGTGCCCGGAGAATTGGGCAGGACTATACCGTGTTTAAGCGCGAGCCCCGAACGAGGCCGCACCTGTAATTCATACCCCGAGGGCAGGGCGATACTTAAACCCGTTGGCACCAGCCCCCTTTGCCCCGGTTCAAGGCGCATGGGTGCATCCACGGCTGCCAGCAGGTCCATCCCGGCAGCGCCACTGGTCGCATAGGTTGGAAGAGGCAGATCCTGCCCATGAGAAAGACGCCGAACCTTGATGCCAACGGTGCCGGACGTTTTTTCAGAGGCGGACATACTCTACTCCTTGGATTTTAACAGGTATTGTATCAATGCTATTCAGAAAGCCAGACAGTTATACGCGCGGCCAGCTTTTTTGCCACGTCTGCTTTGCTCATTCTGGGCCATTGTTCAACATTGTCAGGCGTTATCAACACAACCTGATTTTCCATACCGCCCATTATGCCAGTCTGCGGGCTTACATCATTTGCAACGATCCAGTCGCATCCTTTGCGCTGTCTCTTTGCTGTTGCATTGCCAATCACATTTTCAGTCTCAGCAGCAAAACCAATGACGAGCCTCGGTCTATTGGGACCTTTGGTTGAAAGCTCGGCCAGAATATCAGGGTTAGGCACCAACGTTATAGGGGGCGCGGCATCATACGCCCCCGTTTTTTAATTTTTTGCCCAGCTTCGTGCTCAGGCCTCCAGTCCGCAACAGCCGCAGTGCAGATGGCCACGTCAAACGGACCATTCCCCATGACGAGAGCCTGCATTTCACGGGCTGTTTCACAAGCCAGAAAAGTTACCCCAGCAGGTGCGGGAAGGGAGACGGGACCACTGACAAGCGTAACACTCGCCCCCAAATCCGCCAGACCGGCAGCAAGGGCAAACCCCTGCTGCCCTGAGGACCTGTTAGCTAGATAACGTACAGGGTCCAGCGGCTCATGCGTTGGGCCAGCGGTCACCAATATCCGGCGCCCAGCTAGCGGACCCGCCTGACATTGCTGTTGCCGAAAAAAAGCCAGCACCGCATCTTTAATGTCGACCGGTTCTGGCATACGTCCGGCGCCAAACTCGCCACACGCCATAGGACCACATGTAGGCTGGAGAATGCTTACACCGCGCTCCGCCAGCAGCGCCACGTTGGCCTGCGTTGCCGGATGCTCCCACATGCGCACATTCATGGCCGGAACAGCCATAACTGGCGCATCAGTCGCCAAAAGTAACGCCCCCGCCAAATCGTCCGCCAGACCACCGGCCATGCGAGCCAGAAGATTGGCGGACGCCGGGCAAACCAACACAAGATCAGCCCAGCGGGACAGAGCGATATGCCCCATTTCCTGTTCTGCCGTCAGGGAGAACAGGTCTGTATGGACCGGTTGCCCGCTCAATGCCTGTAGCGTCAGAGGCGTTACGAACTGACGCCCCCCTTCGGTCAGAACGCACCGTACCTGCATACCTTCCGCCTGAAGAAGGCGGAGCAGTTCAGGAGCTTTGAAGGCGGCAATGCTCCCGCCAACAATCAACAACACTGAACGGGGAGGAAGCACCTCAGACATACTAGATCAGATACGCCAGCCTGAATGAATTGCGGCAATCCCGCCCGAAAGGGACTGATACCGCACATGGGACAGACCCGCCTCGCGGAACATATCCGCCAATGTCTCCTGATCGGGGAACATACGAATGCTTTCCGCCAGATATTGATAGCTTTCCCGGTCCTTGGCGACGAGTTCGCCCATGGCAGGAAGCACCTTGAACGACCATGCGTCATAAATCGGTGCCAGTGCAGCAACCTGCACGCGGGAAAATTCGAGGCACAAAAAGCGACCGCCGGGCTTGAGAACCCGCCGGGCTTCGCGAATCACTGCCAGCTTATCTGTGCAGTTCCTCAAACCGAAAGCAATGGACACCCGGTCCACTGACATATCCTGCAAAGGAATGGCCTCGGCATCCACAACGCAGAAAGACAGGTCGGACACCAGCCCACGGTTAAGAGCCCGGTCCCGACCGACCGAGAGCATACTACGATTAATATCGGTCATGATGGCGGGACCACCGCCACCCTTGAGCCAGCCAAATGAAATATCACCTGTACCACCGGCAAGGTCGAGCAACGTCAGGCCGGGCTGGGGACCAAGCTCCGTCACGAATATGCGCTTCCATATTCGGTGGATACCAAGCGACATGATGTCATTCATCACATCGTACTGTCCCGCCACGCTGTCGAACACACCGCGGACAAGGTTTTTCTTCTCTTCCTTCCTTACGGAACGGAAGCCAAAATCCGTTTCTTCCACTGTTACGTCAGAAGGAGCGGGGGAGGGCGCAAAAGAGTTGTCGGTCATGGGTTTCCTCTATACCCTGCTTTATAGCCATGCCGGAACTCCCCGAAGTAGAAACCGTGATGCGCGGTATGCAGATCGCCCTGCAAGATCGCACTATCCAGCAGACAATCATCCGCCGTCACGATCTGAGATGGCGGATTCCTGCCGATTTTTCCAAGGCAGTTACGGGCTCCAAAATTTTAAGTTTTTGTCGTCGCGGCAAATATATTCTTATCCGCCTGTGCTGCGGCCAATCGATTGTACTGCATCTTGGCATGTCTGGGCGCATTCTACTCGATTCTCCTGTAACACCCCAAGCTCACGAACACGTGGTGTTTGTTACAGACGACGGCAAACGCTGCGCGTACATCGACCCACGCCGTTTTGGCATGATGGACCTTATTCCCACTGCGGCAGAAGAGACCTACCGGGCTTTTCTGAAAATGGGTCCCGAGCCACTAAGCAATAATTTTTCCGCACAGACACTAGTGAATGCAGGCCAAAACCGGCGCACGGCCATAAAGTCTTTTTTATTGGACCAGCACGTTGTGGCTGGCCTGGGGAATATTTATGTCTGTGAGGCACTATTCAGAGCGTCCATTGCCCCCACCATGCCCGCCTGCAACCTCACACCACACGCAGCGGACCTGCTAGTTCAGTCCATTCGTGCTGTTCTACAGGAAGCCATAGCCGCAGGCGGGTCCAGCCTGAAAGATTATGCACGCCCCGAAGGAGGGCTCGGTTACTTCCAGCACGCATGGCAGGTTTATGGTAAAAAAAATCAGCCTTGCCCAAAGTGCCCCGGCACGCCCGCGTGTAACGGTGTGCAGCATATGACACAGGCCGGGCGCTCCACGTTTTTCTGCCCCCAACATCAGAAAAACGGGTAAATTTCGAGCGCTCAGACCGGAACATGCTTGACTGAAAGCGCATGCGTGCATTACAGGACCGCTTACTCTTTGTGCTGATGGGCTCCGGCGCGTCGCGCACCTTACTTTTTTCTTAGTGCTGGACAGAATAGAAACTCATGGCGAATATCGCTTCGGCGCGTAAGCGCATCCGGCAGACCGCGAAGCGGACTGCCCGTAACACGGCCCGCAAATCCCGCATGCGTACTTTCATCAAGAAAGTAGAAACCGCAATTGAAGCCGGGGATCAGGCAGGCGCTCGTGAAGCCCTGCGTGTTGCGCAGCCGGAAATCCAGCGTGCCGCAAGCAAGGGTGTTGCACATCACAACACGGTTGCACGCAAAATTTCCCGTCTGTCTGCCCGCATCAAGGCTCTGGCAACAGCATAAGAAAGCAGTCAGGCAACCATCTGGTTGCTTCTGGATTGTTTGAAGCAAAGCCGAATCATCGTGCCGATGATTCGGCTTTGCTTTTTGTGCCGACCTGCTGTCTGCTAACGTTCTGCCTTCGCCAGACCGAGCTTTTTCATTGCCCGCAAGAGTGATACTGCTTTAATCTGGTAAGACGCCCCCTTGAGCAAGCTTGGCCAAAAAGGGTATCCCCGGTCCCGCTGCGACAAGGTATACGCACCAGAACAGCAAGACGCAGGTGTCAGTGCCCAGAGCACTGACCTGTTGAGTTTTTTTGCGCATGGTATGCGCCTTTATATGACCGCTCGGGAGCAAAAATGACAATCGGAGTGGACGATGACGAAAGCGCCTTTTCCCGACTGGAAGACAACAAAGGGCTTGCGGAATCGTGGCTACGTATCTGTGGCCGCCTGAAGGGAGAAGTCGGCGAGGTTGAATACCGCACATGGCTGACCCAGATTGCCCTCGGTCCGATTGATGGCGACGAAATTACGCTCCTTCTCCCCACCCGTTTTTTGCGAGACTGGGTCCGCAGCCAGTACGGCGATCGTCTGAGCGAACTGTGGCACAACGAAGTTCCCGCACTCCGCCGGGTTGAGCTTCAGGTTGCCCGCCCCGGAGACCCAGCGCCACTCCAGCTTGCTGAGGTCGCCGCTGCCCCTGCGCAAAACGTGCCCTCCAGCGAAGACGCTGGCCCAGCCAACCGCCCGGTTGCTGAAGTGCGCAGCGATCTTGTTACCGCACTGGATAGCCGGTTTACGTTTGATACGTTTGTGGTCGGCAAACCCAATGAGTTTGCCTATGCCTGTGCCCGTCGCGTGGCAGAAAAACCCTCCAGCGTAGGCTTCAACCCCCTTTTCCTTTATGGCGGCGTTGGCTTGGGTAAAACCCACCTTATGCACGCCATCGGCGCAGAATTGGTTAAAAGCGGCAATGTCTCGGTGGCGTACATGTCTGCTGAAAAGTTCATGTACCGCTTTATTGCCGCCATTCGCTCCCAGTCCACCATCGAGTTTAAGGAGCAGCTCCGCTCGGTGGATGTCCTCATGATTGATGACCTCCAGTTCCTCATCGGCAAGGACAATACGCAGGAAGAATTTTTCCACACCTTCAACGCGCTGGTTGATGCCGGGCGGCAGATTGTGGTGTCAGCCGACAAGTCTCCCTCGGACCTTTCCGGGCTGGAAGATCGGCTCCGCACCCGTCTGGGTTGCGGCATGGTGGCTGATATTCACGCAACCACGTTTGAGTTGCGCATCTCCATTCTGGAAGCCAAAGCCGCCGCCTCCGGCGTTGTCGTGCCAGCAAAAGTGCTGGAATTTCTGGCGCATAAGATCACATCCAATGTGCGTGAACTGGAAGGCGCGCTAAACCGCCTGATCGCCCATGCCAATCTTTTTGGTCGCCCTGTGACGTTGGAAGCCACACAGGACGTGCTGCATGATATTCTCAAGGCTCATGACCGGCGCGTGACCATTGAAGAAATACAGAAAAAAGTCGCCGAGCATTGGAATATCCGGCTCACGGATATGTCCTCTGCCCGCCGCGCCCGAAATGTAGCGCGTCCCCGGCAGGTCGCCATGTATCTGGCAAAGCAGTTGACCAGTCGCTCGCTGCCAGAAATAGGTCGCAAATTTGGCAATCGCGACCATACAACCGTCATGCACGCGGTAAACCGGGTGACCGAACTGATGGAACGTGATGCAGCCTTTGCAGAAGACGTGGAACTGATGCGCCGCATGTTGGAAAGCTGAAAAAGCCAGCATATCCAAAAGGATTGACTGATAAGCGCCGCCTGTTAGTTTTAGTGCGGATAGCGGATATAAGACGGGTTCCATCTCCAGTTCAGGAGTGTCGGACTTGCTGTGCAGGAAAGAGGGATAAATGAAATTTTCGGCAGAGCGCGCAACGCTCCTCAAGGCGTTGGCTCATATCCAGAGCGTGGCGGAAAAACGCAATACGATACCCATCCTCGCCAACGTGCTCATGCAGGCTTCCAACGGGCAGTTGTGTCTGAAAGCCACTGACATGGAAATTGAAGTGGTCGAAACTGTTCCGGCCACAATAACGCGCGAAGGTTCCACAACTGCTCCTGCTTCGGTGCTGTACGAAATCGTACGCAAGCTGCCAGACGGTGTTGAAGTCGAACTGGACCAGACGGATAGCGATGGCCAGCTTCATCTGCGCGCAGGTCGCTACGCCACACGGCTGAATGTTCTGAGCGTGGACGACTTTCCATCCATGGGAGCAGGGGAGTTCCCACATAAATTCCTGCTGAACGGGAATGTGCTCCGCTCTCTGATCGACCGGACGCGTTTTGCCATTTCCACGGAAGAAACACGGTACTACCTGAACGGCATCTACCTACATGTTGCCGATATTGACGGGCAGTCCCTGCTGCGTGCAGTCGCCACCGACGGGCACCGTCTGGCGCGGGTTGAAGCCGATATGCCTGCCGGGGCAGCAGGAATGCCGGGAGTAATCGTCCCCCGCAAAACCGTTGCAGAACTGCGCAAGCTGATTGACGAAGCACCGGAAGAAATTGCCGTTGCTCTTTCAGAAACACGGATTCAGTTTACCGTCGGTCCCATTACCCTGACTTCCAAACTGATTGATGGCACCTTCCCGGAATACGAACGCGTTATTCCACGCAATAATACGCGTGTTCTCCGTGTTGGCAAAAAAGACTTTTCCGACGCAGTAGCCCGCGTTGCCGCTATCAGTCAGGAACGGTCCCGGCCCGTCAAACTGATGCTGGAACCTGGCCTCCTGACCCTTTCCGCCAGCAGTGCAGAGCAGGGAACGGCTAAGGAAGAACTGGATGACAACCGTATTTCCTATGATGCGGAAGCGCTCGAAATTGGCTTTCAGGCGCGCTATCTGAACGACATTACCGATCAGGTGGAAAAAGAAGTCGAGTTCTGCTTTGCAGATAGCGCTTCCCCCACCATTGTGCGTGATGTGGATAGCCCATCTGCCCTGTATGTCCTCATGCCGATGCGCGTGTGACAACCACTCTTCACGCCTCTTTTTTACCTCCCCGGCCTACTGGCGGGGGAGGGCAACCTTCGTCTCGGTTGCAACTGACCAAGCTTTCCCTTTGCCGCTTTCGTAACTACGACAACCTGACCCTGTGCCCACAATCTCCCATTGTTGTGCTGACTGGGGAAAATGGAAGCGGCAAAACTAATCTGCTGGAAGCCATCTCACTCCTGACACCGGGGCGTGGACTACGGGCTGCCCCTTTAAGTCACTTTGGCCAGAATGGTAGTACCCACTGGGGTATTGCCTCCCATATTCTAGTTGATGACGAACCCACTGAATTAGGCACAGGCCTCCAACCCGGAGCTGAAACGCCTCGTCGCGTTTTTCTGCTGAATGGTCGGCCACTGCGTAACCAGAATACATGGGAAAATCCACTGGCGGCTGTTTGGCTGACACCTCAGATGGATCGATTGTTCAGCGAGAGTGCCTCAGGCCGTCGCCGTTTTCTGGACCGGTTGGTTATGGCGGCTTATCCGCACCATGCGCGAGAACTTGCCGCTTATGACCGCGCCATGAGCCAGCGGAACCGCTTGTTACAAACCCGCCCATACGAACTTACCTGGCTAACCGGGCTGGAGGCTGCCATGGCACGCCATGGCGTCTCTGTTGCAGCGGCCCGTAACGAGACAGTCCGCCAGATCAACCTATATGCCCAGCAGGATATGGACGCTTTTCCCGCTGTGCAGATCCAGCTCACCTGCACCATAGCCGACAAGCTGGAAAGCAGTGCGGCCCTGCATGTTGAGGATTGGCTTAGAGACAAGCTCGTAGCCGCACGCCCATCCGACCAAGAAAAAGGGCGCTCAAACATTGGCGTGCATAAAAGCGATTTCCTGCTAACTGATCTGAAAAAAGGCATACCAGCCGCGTTGGCCAGCACTGGGCAGCAGAAGTCTCTCCTGATCGGGTTGATTCTGGCACACGCTCGGCTGGTCAGGGATCACAGGGGAACGGCCCCCTTACTCCTACTGGATGAGCCACTTGTTCATCTAGACGAGCAGCGTCGGCTATCCTTACAAAATATCCTGCAGAATTTTCAAAGTACGGTTCTTATAACCGGCACTGATTCGGCTCCTTTTGCGCCCTTACAGAGGCACGCGCAGTTTGCCACCTTGAAACAGGGCGGTTTTTTGCAGATCTGCTGACAAAACACGCCTTACGCGCTGGTCGCAAAGCCATGGGCAGAGTATAAGAAAGAATGGCTTCCATTCTTTTTTTGCGGAGTGCAGCATTCTTATGACAGACCTCTCTCAGCCTACGCCATCTGCTGGTACCGAAGAGTATGATGCCGCGTCTATCTCTGTGCTGAAGGGGCTTGATGCTGTCCGCAAACGGCCCGGAATGTACATCGGTGATACTGATGATGGTTCTGGCCTGCATCACATGGCATTCGAGATCATTGATAACGCGGTGGACGAGGCACAGGCCGGTTTTGCAACGCGCTGTGTTCTCACCCTCAATGCAGACGGCAGCGTGACCGTCCGAGACAATGGCCGTGGCATTCCAACCGATATGCACCACGAAGAAGGCATCAGTGCCGCCGAAGTGGTGCTGACACGCCTGCACGCGGGCGGCAAATTCAACCAGAACTCTTACAAGGTTTCTGGCGGTCTGCACGGGGTGGGAGCTGCTGTTGTCAACGCTCTTTCAGAGTGGATGGAAGTCCGCATCTGGCGCAATGGCAAGGAGCATTGCATCCGCTTCCGTCATGGCGAGCGTGATGCACCGTTGGAAGTAGTTGGCCCCTCCACGCAGGAAAGTGGAACACAGGTCACCTTCAAACCAAGCTTGGAGACATTCCCACGTATTGAGTTCGACTTTACAATTCTCGAACGCAGACTGCGGGAACTGGCCTTTTTGAACTCTGGCTTGGAAATTGTGCTGCGTGATGCGCGCACAACCCCGGTTCGGGAAGAAAAATTCTATTACGAAGGCGGCCTTGAGGCTTTTGTAAACTGGCTTGACCGTTCTCGTACATCGCTGATTACCCCCCCTATTACAGGCAGCCTTGAAAACCCGGAAAATGGGATTAAAGTCGAGTTTGCGCTGAGCTGGAACGATAGTTTCCACGAAACCATGCTCTGCTTTACCAACAATATCCCTCAGCGGGATGGTGGCGCGCATCTGGCTGGCTTCCGTCAGGCGCTAACGCGCGTTGTTGGCAAATATGCCGAGAGCCTTGCCAAAAAAGATGCACAGTCCCTGCAGGGCGAAGATATGCGCGAAGGTCTGACTGCCGTTCTGTCGGTTAAAGTGCCTGATCCCAAATTCTCGTCCCAGACCAAGGACAAACTTGTTTCCTCCGAGGTACAGCCCGTTGTGCACGCTGCGGCAGCAGATATTATTGCCCACTGGTTTGAGACGCACCCCAAGGAAGCGAAGGTTGTTATCTCTAAAGTGCTGGATGCTGCTTCTGCCCGAGAAGCAGCACGTAAGGCACGAGAACTGACGCGCCGCAAAGGCATTCTTGACGTGTCATCCCTACCGGGCAAGCTGGCAGACTGTCAGGCGCGCGACCCAGCCAAAGCTGAACTGTTTATTGTGGAAGGTGACTCCGCAGGTGGTACGGCAAAGCAGGGAAGGGACAGGCGCTTTCAGGCTATTCTCCCACTGAAGGGCAAAATCCTGAATGTGGAGCGCGCACGGTTTGACCGTATGCTTGGCTCAGCGGAAATTGGTACGCTTATTACCGCACTTGGCACCGGCATCGGTCGAGGAGAAGTCGATCAGGGCGGGTTCTCTATTGAGAAACTCCGTTACCACCGCATTGTTATCATGACCGATGCTGACGTGGACGGCTCTCACATCCGCACCCTGCTGCTGACATTCTTCTTCCGTCAAATGCCGGAACTGATTGAGCGGGGTTACCTTTACATCGCCCAGCCACCGCTTTACCGGGCAAAGCGTGGGAATGAAGAAACCTACCTGAAGGATGATGCCGCACTTGAGCAGTACCTGCTGGATAAGGCTCTGAATAACGCCAGTTTTGTGTATGCCGATGGACGCACGGTTTCTGGCGCTGAACTGGAATCTGACATTCCGTTTATCCGGCAAGCCTGTCAGGCTATCTCTCGCATCTCAACACGCATTCCGGCGTGGATTGTTGAGCAGCTTGCCCTCGCTGGCGCGCTCACGGCTGATCTGGAACAGCTGCAACAGCGTATGCCTGCGCTTCAACAGCGGCTAGATGCCGCATCTTCCACCACGGAACGGGGGTGGAAAGCCGCGGCTAGCGTGGATGGAGTGGAGCTTGCCCGTAATGTCCGTGGTGTTGGTGAGGTTTACCGAATTGACCCCGCCACACTGGCCGGATCAGATGCCCGCTGGCTAACGTCGCAGCTCACACGTCTGCAAAAAGACTTTGAAACTGGCGTTGTGCTCAAGTTTGAAATAACAGAGCACCGCTTGAACGGACCATCTGACCTGTTTACCCGTCTGCTTGCACAAGGCCGCAGAGGGCTCGCCATCAATCGCTTTAAAGGTCTGGGCGAGATGAATGATGCACAGCTCTGGGAGACCACGCTTGACCCCGCCATGCGCACATTGCTGCAAGTTCGCGTCGGCGATGTAGAAGAAGCTGGAGACGTCTTTACAACCCTGATGGGCGATGTTGTAGAGCCTCGGCGTGACTTTATTGTCGGCAATGCCCTTAAAGTCGCCAATCTGGACGTCTAAACGAACCCAGAAGAGATACAAAAAAAACCGCCACAGCTCAGTCTGTGCGGTTTTTTATGCCCAATGCCCCGAAACAATCAGGAAATAGACCCTTTAATCAGGTCATCTATGGCACGGAATTGTTTCAGCAGAGGAGGGAGGCTGCTAATCGGCAACATATTGGGGCCGTCACTAGGAGCTTTATCAGGATCCTCATGCGTTTCTATAAACAAGGCAGCCACACCAACTGCCAGTGCCGCGCGGGACAGGATAGGAGCGAACTCTCTTTGCCCACCACTTGCGCCACCCAGCCCACCAGGTTGCTGCACGGAATGTGTTGCATCGTACACGACCGGGCAACCAGTCTGGGCCATAATGGGCAAACCACGCATATCGTTTACAAGCGTGTTGTAACCAAAACTCGTACCACGTTCACACAGCAGAACACGCTGGTTACCTGTTGACGCAATTTTTGCCGCAACATGCTGCATATCCCATGGCGCCAGAAACTGACCTTTTTTAACGTTAACAGCAGCCCCCGTGCTCCCTGCCGCCAGAAGCAGATCCGTCTGACGGCACAAAAACGCAGGGATTTGCAATACATCCACAGCTTCCGCCACAGGCGCACACTGCTCTGGCGTATGCACATCGGTTAAAACCGGCAGATTATAAGTCTGCCGAATATCCGCCAGAATAGCCAAGCCATTTTTCAGCCCCACGCCACGGGCGCTAGAAAGGCTGGTGCGGTTTGCCTTATCAAAAGAGCTTTTGTAAATCAGCCCCACACCGGCGGCCAGACACAGCTCTTTGAGGGCAGCCGCCGTTTCCATGGCATGGGCGGCTGATTCAATCTGACACGGCCCTGCAATCAGCACGAACGGTTGATTATTCCCAATTGTCAGCCCACCAATTTCAACTGGTGCGCTTATGGGCGAGGTCATGCTTGATTTGCCTTAGCGACCGCAGCACCAACAAACCCGGCGAACAACGGATGCGGCGCGAATGGGCGTGACTTCAGCTCAGGATGGTACTGAACGGCGATAAACCAAGGATGATCGGTATATTCTACAACCTCTGGCAAAATACCATCAGGAGACAGACCAGAAAAACGCAGGCCCGCTTTCTCAAGCTGTTCCTTGTAATGAATATTCACCTCATACCGGTGGCGGTGGCGCTCACGAATGGAGGTGGTGCCATAAACTTCTGCGGCGCGGGAGCCTGCAACAAGAGTGGCCGGATAAGCGCCCAGCCGCATGGTGCCGCCCAGTTCTCCGCCTTCGCTACGACGCAAACGTTCATTGCCCCGTGCCCATTCCGTCATCAACCCAACCAGAGGCTCGTCCGTCCGACCAAACTCGGTGGAAGACGCATCGGCCAGTCCAGCCAGATTACGGGCACATTCAATAACCGCCATCTGCATACCAAAGCAGATTCCGAGGAATGGAATGCCTTTTTCACGCGCATAACGAATGGCTTCAATTTTACCCTGTGAACCACGCTCGCCAAAGCCGCCTGGCACCAGAATGGCATCCGCACCACCCAAGCGCTCTTCCAGCGTGGCAGGATTTTTTTCAAACTGCTCAGAATCAATCCAGTCGAGTGTTACTTTTACCTGATGGGCAATCCCACCATGCAGCAACGCTTCGTTCAAAGATTTGTAGCTGTCCAGCAGAGCTGTGTATTTACCAACCACAGCAACACGCACCTCACTTTTGGGGTGGCGCAGGGCATCCACAACCTTCTGCCAATTGGACAGATCAGGCTCTTCTGCATACGGAAGACCGAAATACCGCAGAACCTCCGTATCCATCCCTTCCGCATGGTAGGAGAGGGGACATGCGTAAATTGTATCCACATCCCGTGCTGCAATCACGGCTTCAGGACGCACATTACAGAAGTTTGCAATCTTGCGTCGTTCAGTCGGAGGAATGGGACGGTCGCAACGGCAAAGCAGGATCTGCGGCTGAATACCAACATTCTGCAATTCCTTGACGGAATGCTGCGTCGGCTTTGTTTTCAGCTCCCCGGCAGATGGAATCCACGGCAGAAGCGTAAGGTGGACCACCATTGTCTGGTCCATGCCCAGATCGTTGCGTAACTGACGAATGGATTCAAGGAACGGCAGGCTCTCAATATCACCAACAGTGCCGCCAATCTCGACCAGAACAAAGTCGAGGTCATCCGTATTGGCGACGACCACATCCTTAATCGCATCCGTAATGTGCGGAATAACCTGTACCGTGGCACCAAGGTAATCCCCCCGGCGTTCACGCACGATCACGTCGGAATAAATGCGTCCGGTCGTCGCATTATCCTCTTTGGTGGCATTAACGCCGGTAAAGCGTTCATAATGGCCAAGATCGAGGTCCGTTTCCGCTCCGTCATCTGTTACAAAGACCTCACCATGCTGGTAAGGGCTCATGGTGCCGGGGTCCACGTTCAGGTAGGGGTCCAGCTTGCGCAGGCGGACCTTATAGCCACGCGCCTGCAAAAGCGCTGCGAGAGCGGCTGAAGCAATGCCCTTGCCAAGAGAGGACACCACACCACCAGTAATAAAGACAAAGCGTGTCATGAGCAGAATTCCTACACGAACTGGAGCGGGTGGATAAAGATAAACAAACACAATCCACCGCATGCATTGCTGCATGCGGGGGACAGAAATTTATGATCTTCTCTGTGTATCAGACGGATATCAGAGAAGGATGTCAGCATTTTTCAGGGCTTGGAAGCCGCAGGTGCTGCCGGGGTCTGGACTGCGGACGGAGCCGACGCTGCCGCCGGTGCGGTTTCCGCCGGAGGCTGGGCCAGAATGTCATGCCCTGCGCCTGTCACACTCCCTTTGTAAAGCACTGCCAACAGGAGAGAGAGGAGCATGAACAGTCCGGCCAGCACGGCAGTTGTGCGGGTCAGCAGGTTTGCCGTCCCCCGACCGGACATAAAGGCTCCCATACCCTGACTGTTACCAATACCAAGGCCGCCACCCTCGCTCCGCTGAATCAGCACAACGCCAATCAGAGCAATGGTGACACAGAAATGCAGGATCAGCAGGGCTGTCGTCATGTCAGGTTCCAGATCAAAGCAACATGTCAGGCAGCGGATGCTGCGTTGACAATAGAAAGAAATGCGTCCGCCTTAAGGCTGGCGCCACCAACCAGTGCACCCGCGACTTCCGGAATGGAAAGAACGGAAACAGCATTCCCGGCGTTTACGGACCCTCCATACAGGATTTTGATAGCTTTTCCAGCCTCTCCGAACTGACGAACCAATTCTGCACGCAGAAAAGCCATAGTTTCGGCGATCTGGTCGGTTGTCGCGGCAAGCCCGGTTCCAATAGCCCATACAGGTTCGTAAGCTACAATACCGGCAAAACCATCAGGAAGCGATCCCTTGATCTGCCAGCCCAAAACGTCCTGATATTCTCCACTTTCGCGCTGGTCTTCCGTCTCACCAATACAGATGATGGGAGTCAGACCTGCCTTGGTGGCGGCCACGGCTTTTTCACGCACGGTCTCATCGAGTTCACCATGTTCTTGGCGACGCTCGGAGTGACCCAGAATAACGTAAGACACCCCAAGGTCTGTGAGCATGGCCGGGGAGATATCCCCCGTATGCGCGCCCGAGACATCTTTATGGCAATCCTGCGCACCCAATGCGATGGGGGAGGAAGCCAGCGTAGGCTGCACAAGCGCCAGTTGCGTAAAGGGCGGACAGACGACCACATCCGGCGCGGCTGCTGGCAAACCACCAACCAGCGCCTGCACCAGCGCCTGCGCGTCCCGGCTTGTGCCATTCATTTTCCAATTGCCGACAATAATCTGCCTGCTCATACCCTTCCTCCAGATCCTGTGCTGCCACGCGCGCAGTGCGTCTGCAGTGGCACGGTTGACAACAGGCTAAACCATATACTCCCCCTACGGGGCAAGAGAGGGCTAATACCTTATTGCTGCCCCATAACGGTTATGTCTGGTCAAGCGGCACACCTCCGCTTATGGTGCCGCCCCAAGATGTGCTGAGACCAGCATAAACCATTTATGACAAGCTGTGGATCCATAGGGTCATGATTTCCTACCTGCGCCGAGTACTAGTTGAATCGTGGCTGGGCCGCGTTATTGCCATTGTTATTTTTCTGGCCTTTGTCGGCTGGGGTATTGGCGATGTTATCGGCTTCATGAGCGAAGAAACTGACGTGGTGGCCCGGGTTGGCCAGCACCGCATCGCCACGCGTGAATTGGCGATGGCCCTGCGCTCGGAAATGCCAACGATCACCCAGCAGATGGGCATCAAGGATCCGTCCGCCATGTCTCCCATCATGCAGGGGCAGATCGCGCACCAGATTCTTCAGCGCCTGATAGCGCAGGCAGAACTTCTGGAAGCCGCCAGACAGCTCAAGATCATGGTGCCGGATTCCGCCATAAGGGAGGAAGTGTTCTCACTCCCTTACTTCAAGGGGCCAACAGGGCAGTTTGATCGCAGCATATTCAACCAGCGGCTAAGCGCGCAGGGATTGAGCGAGCAGCAGGTGCTGGACATGATCCGTGATGATCTGACCGTCCGCACCCTACTGCAACCCATGGCGCAGGGGGCTTCCGTTTCCACCACACTCCTGAATACGCTTGTAAATTATGGCGCAAAAACCCGACTGGTTGACCTGATCAGCATTCCCGTTGCGGCACAACCAGCCCTTCCTGCTCCAGACAACGCAACGTTGCAGCGTTATTATGCCAACCACCCATGGCAGTTCAGCACACCAGAACTCAGGCACGCACGTATCGTAGTTCTATCGGCCCAGACGGTTGCTGACACCATTTCAATGGATGATGCGCAGCTCAAACGCGTGTATGATGAGCAGAGCAGCCGTTACAATGTTCCGGAAACTCGGGATGTGCAGCTTATTACGACTTCCACTCAGGCGGATGCCCAGAAAATTGTCGATGCGTGGCACCTGAAAGGTGACTGGCAGAGCGCGCAGGCTGCGGTCAAAGGGGCGGCATCTGTGGACATGCCGGGCGCTCGCCCAGCCACCATTCCCTCGGATATTCTGAAGCAGGCGTTGTTTCAGGCCCCGCAGGGGCAGATCATGGGGCCGGTCAAGACTGAAATGGGCTGGGCCGCTTTTAGGGTGACCAAAATTCTGCCCGCACACAGCACCTCTTTTGCAGATGCCAAGCAGGACATTCTTCAGCAGTACCGTGCAGCCATGGCGCCTTCCGTTGTAACGGAACGCCGTCGTCAGTTGCAGGATGCCATTGCTGGCAAAGGTCTGGATGCTATCCCCGATACGCTCGGAGCCGTTGCCATTTCCGGCTCGCTAGACGCACAGGGCAACACTGCCGAAAAACAACCAGCCCCGATTCCTGCTTCTGGCAAACTGCGTGACGCCATCATTCATCAGGTCTTTGCGCAGAAGGCCGGCGACAACCCGATCCTGATAGATGGACCGGATAACAGTTGGTTTGCCGTAGCGGTTGATTCCATCACGCCAGCCTCGCCGCGCACGTTTGAGCAAGCTAAAGCGGATGTTGTGACTGCGTGGCAGGCTGATGCGCGCCATCATGCTGCTGACCAGAAAGCTACAGCGTTGTTCCTGACCGCCCGCCAGAAAGGTAACATTGCGGATCAGGATGCCTCCGGCGTTCAGATTGTGCGGAATATTCCATTCTCCTTTGCCAACCCCAACAAGGCCCTTCCGCCAGAAGTGGCTAGCTACATCGCGCATATGAAGGCCGGGCAGGCAGTTATGGCGGAGAATGCCGATACCTTTTTTGTGGCTGTGGTTACCAAGGTGTTCGTCCCCAATCCACCAGCTTCGGCTGATATGATGCAAAAGCTGAAAAACAATCTTGCTCAGGCTTATGGTGATGATCTGGCTGCCAGCTATGTGCAGTTTCTGAACAAACGACTGCCTGCGCACATTAACAATGCGGCCATTCAGGCGGCTCTGTCCGCCGCTGGATTTGGAGGGACGGCACAGTGAGCCCTGCCATGAAGGCACATACAGCCTCATCTCCTGACAAGAGCGCCTGTGCAGCAGCGTGGGACGAGGGCAGGGGGACAATCATTTACTCTGTCGAGCCCGCAGACCTGCTGACCCCTGTGTCCGCTTATATGCGACTGGCCCATCTGGACGGCGGCACAGGCAAATACACCCTGCTGCTGGAAAGTGTGGAAGGCGGGACCACACGCGGGCGTTATTCCGTTATTGCGCTTAAGCCTGACCTTGTCTGGACCTGCCATGACGGCAAGGTCACAACCAGTATGTGTGTTGATGGTCAGCCAACAGAGGCCATGCCGGACACAACAGCACCTTTGGCCAGTCTGCGTGCTCTCATCCATGCCTCACGCATGGACCTGCCGCCTGAACTTCCTCCTATGATTGGCGGTCTGTTTGGCTATCTGGGTTATGACATGGTACGTCAGATGGAGCATCTACCTGATGCCCCTCCTGACGATTTGGACTTACCTGAATCAATTTTGATGCGCCCCGGTCTGTTTGCCGTATTCGATACGGTCACAGACGAACTGATTCTGGCAGCCCCTATCCGCCCCAATACGACTGACACAGCAGAGCAGGCATGGGACCGGGCACAGGCATTGCTACAAAATGCCCGTGACTGCCTTGATGGCGCACTCCCTCACACTGCGGCCCCAGACAACATTCCTGCGTTTGTTGAACCCTCCTCGACGTTCAGCCATCAGGATTTCTGCGCGGCCGTTACCCGTATTCAAGAGTATATTGCTGCTGGCGACGCCTTTCAGGTTGTTCCCAGCCAACGGTTTTCCACCTCTTTTCCGCTCCCATCTCTCGCGCTCTACCGTGCGCTTAGGCGGATCAATCCGGCACCTTTCCTGTTCCATCTGGATTTTGGGGCTTTCTCGCTTGTCGGGTCGTCACCTGAAATTCTTGTGCGCCTCAGAGAAGGCAAAATGACCGTTCGCCCGCTGGCAGGAACCCGCCCACGCGGAAAAACCCCCGCCGAAGATCTGGCGCTTGAAAAAGACCTTCTGTCTGACCAGAAGGAAATTGCTGAACATCTGATGCTGATTGATCTTGGGCGTAACGATGTAGGGCGCGTCAGCATCCCCGGTTCTGTTAAAGTGACCGAGCGTTTTGTTATCGAGCGGTTCAGCCACGTCATGCACATCTCGTCCAATGTGGAGGGGATGCTCAAGCCGGACCTAGAAGCGTTGGATGCTCTGGTTGCAGCTTTTCCTGCCGGGACTTTGACCGGGGCGCCAAAAATCCGCGCCATGGAAATTATTGACGAAGTTGAACGCACCCGCCGCGCCACTTACGCTGGCTGCATCGGCTATTTTGGCGCAGGGGGCGATATGGACACCTGTATTGGCCTGCGCATGGCGGTGGTCAAGGATGGCGCAATGCACGTTCAGGCGGGCTGTGGCGTTGTGGCAGACAGTGTGCCTGAGACAGAATATGAGGAAACACAGCACAAGGCGCGAGCCGTCTTCCGGGCGGCTGAGGAAGCGCTAAGAGTGGCACGAGCGGGAAGGGCGTAAACACGCCTTTCCTTCACGTCATTTGACCCGTGCGCACGAAAAGGTCATCATTCCGCCATGATCCTACTGATCGACAATTATGACAGTTTTACCTTCAATCTCGTTCACTATCTGGGTGAACTGGGCGAAGATTGTGATGTCCGCCGGAACGACACATTAAGTGTTGAAGACGCACTGGCCCTTAACCCAGACGCCATTGTGCTTTCACCCGGCCCATGCTCCCCCAACGAAGCAGGGATATGCTGTGACCTGATTGCGGCGGCCGCAGGGAAGGTGCCGGTATTTGGGGTGTGCCTTGGCCACCAGTCCATTGGGCAGGTATTCGGGGCCAAAGTTGTACGCTCCCCAACCCCCATGCACGGCAAAATCAGTCCTGTCTTCCATAACGGAACGGATGTTTTTGCAGGCCTTCCAAACCCATTTAATGCCACACGTTACCACAGCCTGACCTTGGAACCGACCAGCATACCAGATGATCTGGAGGTCACAGCATGGACAGCCGATGGCGTTATTATGGGCGTGCGGCATAAAGTATATCCGATATCGGGCGTACAGTTTCACCCTGAAAGCATTGCCTCGGAACATGGGCATGATCTGCTCCGCAATTTCCTAGACCATGCGCGCGCATGGAAGGCCGAGACAGTCCATGCCTGAACGTGGAAGTATGGCTAGCGGCAGGGATGAAGCCGTTTTTTTCACAACCATTCTGACGCACCTTGCGGAACGAAAAACGCTAAGCGCCCAACAGGCTGAAGCAGCTTTTGGCAGTATTATGGATGGCCATGTGCCTCCAGAACGGATTGCCGCGTTTCTGATGGCGCTACGTGTACGGGGCGAAACGCAGGATGAGTTGCTTGGAGCCGTAACCGCTCTGCGGCAGAGAATGTACCCAGTGCCGAACGCCCCCCACAACACGATTGATGTCTGCGGGACCGGCGGCGACAACTACGGCACTCTTAATGTTTCCACCGCTGTCGCTTTTGTTCTGGCGGCCCTTGGTGTGCCCGTAGCCAAACATGGGAACAGAGCCATTTCCTCCCGCTCTGGCGCATCGGATGTTCTGGCGGCCCTTTGCGTTCCTCTCTCATCCCAAGCCGAGGTACTTGCCGAACAGCTTGCGCAGCACCATGTGGTCTTTATGGCCGCACCGCATCACCATCCGGCCATGCGCCACGCCGCAGGAGCCAGAAAGGCGCTAGGCTTGCCCACCTTGTTCAATCTTGTTGGGCCAATGGTGAATCCTGCAGGCGTAAAGCGGCAGCTTATGGGAGTTTTCTCCACGGACTGGCTCCTGCCCGTTACTGAAGTTCTGGCTCGTTTGGGCTCGGAATGCGTATGGACCGTCTGCGGCCAGCCGCAGGACGAGCAGGGTGGAATAGACGAAATAACGCTGGCAGGCCCAACACAGGCTATTGCGCTGGAAAATGGACATATCCGGCCTTACCTGATTGAGCCTGGCATGGCGGGTTTGCCCTACGCCCCCGTATCCGCCATTAAGGGGGGGGATGCTCAGCATAATGCGCAGGCTCTGGAAGCACTCCTGCGTGGCGCACATGGTGCATACCGTGATACGGTTGTGCTGAATGCAGCCTTCGCGCTGCATGTTGCTGGTCAACAGACCGTCTTGCGGGATGGGCAGATTGATCCAGCCGCCCTCAAGAACAGTGTGGCGATCGCTGCACGCTCACTCGACAATGGCACTGCCCTCGCGGTGCTTAATGGTTTACGTGCTTCGTCTTCCGATGCACACGCCTGAGACATGACAGGACAATCATGAACGATACATCCTCCACGTCCACTGTAGCTGCCTCTGCTGTCACACCTGACTGCAAGGTTGATGAACTACCAGATGTTCTCTCCCGCATCTGCGCACGGACACGGCTGGAAGTGGAACACCGCTCCACGCTACACCCCCTGAAGGAAGTTGTAGCCAAAGCGCAGGAAACCAAAGAAGCACCACGCGGTTTTGGTCGTGCCCTGAAGGAAAAAGCCGCAGACCGTGCAGTCGGTCTGATTGCCGAGATCAAAAAAGCCTCTCCTTCTGCTGGCATCCTACAGGAAGACTACGACCCGGCACGTATTGCCCTTGCCTACGAGCAGGCTGGTGCTGCCTGCATTTCCGTGCTGACGGAAAGTTCCTGCTTCCATGGAGCAAATGAGGATCTGGCAACGGCACGGGCTGCCTGCTCGCTGCCCGTGCTGCGCAAGGACTTCATTCTAGACCCATGGCAGGTCTATGAAAGCCGCATGATTGGGGCAGATTGTATTTTGCTGATCATGTCCATTCTAACAGATGAAATGGCGTTGGAACTGGTGGACCATGCCAAAGGTCTGGACATGGACGTGCTAGTGGAAGTGCATGATGAGGAAGAACTGAACCGCGCTCTGGCGCTGGATACGTTCCTGATAGGCATTAACAACCGCAACCTGAAGACCCTGACAACGGACATTAACACCACCCGCCAGTTGGCTCCGCTGGTGCCGCCGGATAGGATTATCATCTCCGAAAGCGGGATTAAAACCCACGCGGAAATCGCCCAGCTTGCGTCTATTGGTGTAACGGGCTTTCTGGTTGGCGAAACCCTGCTCCGTCAGCCTGACCCAGGTGAAGCCGCACGTACTCTGCTCGGACTGAAGTAACGTGACCGAACAGCCGTTAACCCACCTGAATGCTGCCGGACACGCCCATATGGTGGATGTATCTGGTAAGGATGAGACATTTCGCAAGGCTGTTGCGGCGGCTGAGGTGCATATGCACCCCAGCACTCTGGACCTGATCCTCTCCGGCTCCATGCCAAAAGGGGATGTGCTGGCAACAGCGCGGATTGCTGGCATTATGGCGTCCAAAAAAACGGCTGACATTATCCCTCTATGCCACCCCCTGCGTCTGACATCCGTCACTGTTGATTTAATTGGCGCAGATGACAAAATCGAGATCATCGCGACTGTTACAACAAGAGACGCAACCGGCGTAGAAATGGAGGCGTTAACGGCTGTGTCTGCCGCGGCACTTACGATCTATGACATGTGCAAGGCCGTTGACCGCGGAATGCGCGTGGACAATATCCGGCTACAACACAAAAGCGGTGGCAGATCGGGAGAATATAACGCCAAATAATTAAGGTGCCCCAGCTAGACGGCATCCTTTTTTATACAAAACAAGATAAAATGCTCGGACCGACCAGTCCTCTGGCCGCCAAGACATTACGTTTAAGACGCATTTACCTATGTATCGTAGAGGGTCCATACATGGAAACAACATCTGAGCAGGTCGGCGCAGTTGGTGGCAATGGTCCATCACTGACGCGGGAGCAGTTTCTGACGGCTTACCACGATATGCTGCTGATCCGTCGTTTTGAAGAAAAAGCTGGGCAGCTTTATGGCATGGGCCTGATCGGTGGGTTCTGCCACCTTTACATCGGGCAGGAAGCTGTTGTGGTAGGCATTCAGATGTGTCTGAAGGACGGGGATAAACTTATCACCTCCTACCGTGACCATGGGCAGATGCTTGTTGCCGGTATGACCCCACGTGGCGTTATGGCAGAACTGACCGGACGCGCTACGGGTTACTCACGCGGCAAGGGTGGCTCCATGCACATGTTCTCGCGCGAGAAGAACTTTTATGGTGGTCATGGCATTGTTGGCGCTCAGGTTGCTCTGGGCATCGGGCTGGCATTTGCCAACAAATATCGTGGAACAGACGAAGTCGCTGTAGCCTACTTTGGCGATGGCGCAGCCGGGCAGGGGCAGGTTTACGAAAGCTTCAATCTCGCCGCCCTGCATAAGCTGCCGTGTATCTTTGTAATTGAAAACAACAAATACGGCATGGGAACGGCGATTGAACGCGCCTCGGCCTCACACGAGCTGTATAAAAATGGCGAACCATGGGGCATTCCCGGCCGACAGGTGGACGGTATGGACGTTGCCGCCGTGCATGAAGCCGCGGCCGAGGCTGTAGCGCATTGCCGGGCAGGAAAAGGCCCCTACATTCTGGAAATGATGACCTACCGCTACCGTGGTCACTCCATGTCCGATCCTGCAAAATACCGCACGCGTGAAGAGGTCGATCACGTTCGCAAAACGCGCGATCCGATCGAACATGTCAAACACATCCTTCTTGATGCCGGGGTTGAAGAAGCCACGCTAAAAGCTATGGAAGCCGAAATTAAAGCCGTCGTGAACGACTCAGCCGAATTCGCGCAGACCAGCCCGGAACCTGATCCATCTGAACTTTATACGGACGTTGTGCTGGAGGCCTGAGCAATTATGGCGACTGAAATTTTGATGCCCGCCCTTTCTCCCACCATGACAGAAGGCAAGCTTGCCCGCTGGGTGAAAAAGGAAGGCGATACCGTTACTGGCGGTGATGTTCTGGCTGAAATCGAAACAGACAAGGCGACAATGGAAATTGAAGCCATTGAAGAAGGTATTCTTGGCCGCATACTGATCCCCGAAGGGGTTGAAGGCATTGCCGTTAACACGCCCATCGCCATTATGGTGGAAGATGGCGAGGCTGTGCCTGATAGCGTAGCCAGCCAGCCAGTGGCCAACACTCCGGCAGAGGCACCCAAAGGCGATACCATCACCCCTTCCAGCGTGCCTGCCGCTCCCATAGCTGATGCTCTCCCTGAACCAGAGCGTAACTGGGGCGAAACGCGTGAAATCACTGTGCGCGAGGCTCTGCGGGATGCCATGGCGGCCGAATTGCGGCGTGATCCCGACGTGTTCCTGCTGGGTGAGGAAGTTGCCGAGTATCAGGGCGCTTACAAAATCTCTCAGGGGCTATTGCAGGAGTTTGGTGACAAGCGCGTTCTTGACATGCCCATTACCGAACACGGTTTTACGGGTATGGCAGTCGGGGCGGCACTGACTGGCCTCAAGCCCGTTGTAGAGTTCATGACCATGAACTTTGCCATGCAGGCTATTGACCACATTATCAATTCCGCGGCCAAAACACTGTACATGTCTGGCGGGCAGATGGGGTGCCCCATTGTGTTCCGCGGTCCCAACGGAGCAGCGGCCCGTGTGGGGGCCCAACATTCGCAGTGTTATGCAAGCTGGTATGGCCACGTACCGGGGCTTAAAGTTATCACCCCTTGGTCTGCTGCAGATGCCAAAGGCCTTCTGCGGGCTGCGATCCGAGACCCGAACCCGGTTGTCTTTTTGGAAAATGAAATTCTTTACGGGCAAAAATTCGCTTGCCCGGTTGATGAGGATTTCATTCTGCCTATTGGTAAAGCCAAAATTGAGCGGGCAGGCTCGGATGTCACCATTGTCGCCTTCTCCATTGCTGTTGGCACGGCGCTGGATGCCGCAGCCGAACTTGCCAAACAGGGCATTGAGGCGGAAGTCATCAACCTGCGTACCATTCGGCCGCTGGACACTGCGACCATCGTCAACAGTGTCAAAAAAACCAGCCGCCTCGTTACCGTGGAAGAAGGCTGGCCATTTGCTGGCATTGGCGCTGAAGTTGCCATGCAGGTTATTGAACATGCCTTTGACTGGCTGGATGCACCGCCAGTACGTGTGGCTGGCGTGGATGTGCCCATGCCGTTTGCCGCTAATCTGGAAAAACTGGCCCTCCCACAGCCCGAGCACGTTGTTAAAGCCGTGCGCAGCCTGATCTGAGGTGTTGAAAGATGGCAACTGAAATTCTGATGCCCGCCCTCTCTCCCACCATGACAGAGGGCAAGATTGCCCGCTGGCTGAAAAAAGAGGGCGATACGGTCAGCAATGGTGATGTTCTGGCCGAGATCGAGACCGACAAGGCCACAATGGAAGTAGAAGCCATTGAGGAAGGTATTTTTGGCCGCATTCTGGTTCCAGAAGGAACGGAAGGTATTGCGGTCAATACACCCATCGCCATTATGGTAGAAGAAGGAGAGGCTGTGCCAGAAAAAGCTCCGTCCTCTCCTACCACCGCAGCGGCCGCGTCCACAGCAGCTCCGGTCGTAACGGCGGATGCGCCTAAACCGCAGGCTGCGACGCCTCAGGCATCTCGTCCGGTAAACCGGATTGTTGCCTCCCCTCTAGCGCGCCGTATTGCGGCTTCCAAAGGTGTGGACCTTTCCTCCATCAAAGGAACAGGCCCCAACGGTCGCATTGTCAAACGCGATGTGGAAGCCGCCGAAGCTACAAAAACCGCCGTGCAGCAACCAGCATCGGCTGCACCTTCTGCCGGTAGCAGCCGTCTGATCCCGCATTCTACCATGCGCAAGGTCATTGCCCGTCGGTTAAGTGAGTCCAAGGCCACCATTCCCCACTTCTATGTCTCCATGGATGTAGAACTGGATGCCCTTATGGCTCTACGGTCACAGCTCAATGCGTTGTCCGACAATGAAGGACCTGACGCATTCAAACTGTCCGTGAATGACATGCTGATCAAGGCATCCGCCCTTGCACTCAAGCAGGTTCCAGAAGTGAACGCCTCCTTTACGGAAGAAGGCATGATCCTGCATGACGATGCGGATATTTCCGTTGCCGTTTCCCTTGATGACGGGTTGATTACCCCCATCGTCCGTGCCGCTGACCGTAAAAGCCTGAAGCAGATCAGTCAGGAAGCCAAAGGGCTGGTTGCGCGTGCCAGAGCTGGCAAACTGAAACCTGAAGAATTTCAGGGTGGAACTTTCTCTGTCTCCAACATGGGTATGTTTGGCGTTAAGGAATTTGCAGCCATCGTCAATCCGCCGCAGGCGGCCATTCTGGCCATTGCGGCTGGCAAGCGTCAGCCTGTTGTGAGCGGTGATGAAATTAAAATCGCAACCGTCATGACAGTTACGCTCTCGGTCGATCATCGTGCAGTGGATGGAGCCACAGCCGCCAAGTGGCTGTCTGCTTTCCGCTCCATTGTGCAGGCGCCTCTGGCTCTTGTTGTGTAACGCGGCTTTTTGCGGGAGAAATTTGGCACCATGAGCCAGACAGATTTTGACGTTATCGTCATTGGTGGTGGACCGGGTGGTTATGTGGCCGCCCTGCGCGCTGCACAGCTTAAACTCTCTGTAGCGGTCGTTGAAGCCCAGCACCTCGGTGGTATCTGCCTTAACTGGGGGTGTATCCCCACCAAGGCGCTCCTCCGGGCATCGGAAATCAACCATCTACTGCATGACCTGCCAGCCTATGGGTTCAAGGCCGAGGGCGTAAGCTTTGATTTTAAAAAAATCATTGCCCGGTCTCGCGCCGTATCCAAACAGCTTGCCAGCGGCGTTGCGCACCTGCTGAAAAAAGCCAAAGTTCCAGTCTTTAATGGCTTTGGCAAACTGGATGGCACATCGGCCAATGGTCGACGTAAGGTTCTTGTTACAAAAGATGGTGCAAATCCTACCACTCTGACGGCGCAACACGTTATTCTGGCAACTGGTGCGCGCGCGCGCGTGCTGCCTGGCCTTGAACCGGATGGCAAGTTTGTGTGGTCCTACAAGGAAGCCCTTGTTCCAGAAGAGCTGCCAAAGCGGCTTGTCGTTATTGGTTCTGGCGCCATTGGCACAGAATTTGCATCCTTCTACCGTAACATGGGTTCGGATGTGACACTGGTAGAAGTTGCAGACCGCATTCTGCCTGTAGAAGATGAAGAAATCAGCCAACTTGCACGCAAAGCCTTCGAAAAGCAGGGCATTCGCGTTCTGACAGGCGCGAAAGTTGGCGCGTTGCAAAAAACGGCAACGGAAGTCACTATCCCAGTCACACTCAATGACAAAACCGATACCCTTGTTGCCGACCGGGTCATCTCGGCAGTTGGCATTGTAGGGAATGTTGAAAACATTGGGCTGGAAGGGACCAAAATTCAGGTTGACCGGACCCATGTGGTTACAGATGCCCTGTGCCGGACGGGGGAGCCGGGCGTTTACGCCATTGGCGATCTGGCAGGTGCCCCTTGGCTAGCCCACAAAGCCAGCCACGAAGCCGTTATGTGCATAGAAGCCATAGCGGGCAGGGCGGTCCATCCCATTGACCCAACCAAAATTCCCGGCTGCACCTATTGCCGTCCCCAGATTGCCTCCGTCGGCTATACGGAAGCCAAGGCAAAGGATGCCGGTTATAAGGTGCGCGTTGGCAAATTCCCGCTTCTTGCCAATGGTAAAGCGTTGGCTATGGGCGAACCGGATGGGCTGATCAAAACCGTTTTTGACGCAGCAACCGGCGAACTGCTTGGCGCCCATATGATTGGGGCAGAAGTGACCGAAATGATTCAGGGATATGTTATTGCCCGCACAGCTGAGCTGACAGAAGCGGAACTGGCGGAAACCATTTTCCCGCATCCCACCATTTCTGAGTCCATGCATGAGGCGGTTCTGGCTGCCTATGACGGCGCCTTGCACTTCTAGCCCCTTGCTCTGTTGGTGGGAGTGGCCTTGATCTCTAGAGTTTGATGCCGCTTCCACCGTCATTGTCTCTTCACGCCTTGACGTGTGAACAGGGGCGTTCCAGTTCTGTCTGAACTCTTTGGGTAAAAACGGGCAAAGTCATGTCTACTCGTGTCGAGATTGATCATCGTAAAGGTGGGACAAGCCGGATAAGACATCCGGAAAAAGCTCATCGGCCGGACAATCCCATTGCCCGCAAGCCTGAGTGGATACGCGTCAGAGCGCCCAACCACCCGATTTACCACGAAACACGCTCCCTCATGCGTGACAATAAGCTTGTCACCGTCTGTGAGGAAGCTGCCTGCCCAAACATTGGAGAGTGCTGGTCGCAGCGCCATGCCACCATGATGATCATGGGGGAAATCTGCACCCGCGCCTGTGCATTCTGCAATGTCAGCACAGGCCTGCCCAAACCACTGGATGAGGGTGAGCCAGAACGCGTGGCTGAAGCCGTAGCCAAGCTGGGGCTCCGCCATGTGGTCATTACCTCTGTGGACCGTGACGACCTGACTGATGGCGGAGCGTTACACTTTGCCCGTGTTATTCAGGCCATCCGTACGACATCTCCCACCACGACCATTGAAATCCTGACCCCTGACTTCTTGCGTAAGGACAAAGCGCTAGAGGTTGTGGTGGCAGCACGCCCGGATGTGTTCAACCATAATCTGGAAACCGTGCCTCGGCTTTATCCCACCATTCGCCCCGGTGCACGCTACTATCAGTCCATGCGTTTGCTGGACCGCGTCAAACAGATGGATCCATCCATCTTCACCAAGTCCGGCCTGATGCTGGGGCTGGGGGAAGAGAAAATGGAACTCGCTCAGGTCATGGATGATCTGCGCATTGCTGATGTGGATTTTATTACCATGGGGCAGTATTTGCAGCCCACGGTCAAGCACGCTGCCGTTGCGCGCTTTGTGACCCCTGACGAATTTGAGGACTATGGAACCATGGCGCGCGTAAAAGGCTTTTTGCAAGTTAGCGCAAGCCCTCTTACACGGTCCTCATACCATGCCGATACGGATTTTGCCCAACTCCGCGAAGCACGCAATAAACGCCTGAAGGAGGCTCAGTAATGCCTAAACACGCAGAGACGCGTGTTCTGCCCTACCGCCCCGACCAGATTTTTGATCTGGTTGCAGATGTGGCTCACTATCCGGCTTTTCTACCTTGGTGTGTTGCGGCGCGCCTGCGCACACGCACCGAGGCGGAACTGGTGGCTGACCTGACCATCGGCTTCGGTCCGTTCCGCGAGAGCTTTACCTCCCGCGTCACATTGGAGCGTCCCTCTACCATTACGGTACGTTACGAGCGTGGGCCATTCCGCTACCTTCGCAATGTGTGGAAGTTCACACCCCACGCCAATGGTTGTCAGGTCGATTTTTTTGTCGATTTTGAATTCAACTCACGCATCCTTCAGGCTGCAATCGGCGTGGTCTTTACAGAAGCAACACGTCTGATGGTTTCTGCCTTCATCAAACGTGCCAAGGACGTTTATGGCCCTCCGGCCCTACAGGGCTCCACAGCAGCGGCTCCCAGCATTCCGGGACAAAAAACAGCGACCTGACACAGTGCACCAGAGCAAAAAAGGACCAACAATGTACCGATTATTTTATGTGATTCTGCTCGGGTGCCTTGCAATGCCCACTCATCAGGCTCTGGCCGATACGTTACCCAACCAGCCAAAACCAGAAACCTACCGACCTGTTGATCCGACCAACACATCGGACAGGACTGATGCCCTGAATGCCCGCAGTCTAGCCCGCTCACAGCCAGTTAGGCCCACAGCCCCCCAAATACCACAACCGCATCCAACTGAAGGCACAATAGCCAAAGGAACGGGGGTTGTAGCTCCTGAATTGTTGGAAGCTCCGGTTTATAACCCGGCCGACAGGCGATAATACGGGATTAACGGTTAACAAGCCTGCCAGAAACGCTGGCAAGAGCATACAGCACGGCCTGTTCCCGCACCCGTTGCCTGCTTCCCGCAAAAATCTGTTTGCTGGCGCAGGTCTCCCCACCCCGCAGAGCGGTCGCAAACCAGACCAACCCCACGGGTTTGTCCAGACTGCCACCTCCCGGACCGGCTATGCCAGAAATGGCAACGGCAATATCTGCCGTCGCACAGGCCGTAAGCGCCCCCTCTGCCATCTGCAGCACAGTCTCTGCACTAACAGCACCATGTAACGCCAGTGTATCGGCCCGAACACCCAGAACAGCCTGCTTCATACTATTGGAGTAGGTTACAAAACCACCTTCAGTCACATCGGACGAACCAGCAAAATGCGTTAACGCACCGGCCACCAATCCGCCCGTGCAACTTTCTGCCGTTACCACTCTCATACCGGTCAGACGCAACTGCTCCAGAAGACGAGCTGCTTCCGACAAAACCTCATGGCCAAGAACAGTCTCATGATAGCCCATGTCCGACCCTTTTTTATGAGCGGGAAGCCAGCAGTTTTCGTAACGCCAGCACACACCCAGCACTGGCAAAACCTGCGGCGACATCATCCCCCATAACGCCCAGCGCGTCATGTCGTTTATCCAACACACCAATAGGGCCGGGCTTGGTAATATCGAACAGGCGAAACAGTCCAAACGCTACAATAGGCCATAAAAAACGATGTGTCGCGCTGCGGGAAGCCTCTCCTGCATTCTGCTCAGGCAGGCAAGCCAGAAGAGCGATCCACATCCCTGCCACCTCATCAATCACAATCCAACTGTGATCTTCCCCTTCACCGGCACGGGCTGTTGCCCACCAACCAACAAGGGTTGCAACTGCGGCCGCACCCGCAAGTGCGCGAGGCCGCCGTAGCAGCGGTAGCCCCAGCAATAAGGCGGCAAGAGACCCAACCGTACCAGGAGCGCGAGGAGACAACCCACACCCCCCAAATGTCGCTATCAGACGGGCAGGGGTCATTATGGTGCTCCCAGTGCTTTATATACGGTCATATTCTCCCACACGCGCTGCACATAATTCCGTGTTTCGGCATAGGGAATATTTTCAACCCAATCGATCATCTGCTCCAGATCCGCCCCATTTTGTGTGGGATCGCCAGCAACGCTCAGCCATTTTGCAAGGCGGGTTGGCCCGCCATTATAGGCTGCCGCCATATATGGCACGACCGGGCCAAAACGATCCTGCATATGCAGTAGGTAAGCTGTACCCAACTGCATATTGCTCTGAGGGTTATGCAAACCCGCAGCAGTAGCCGCAGAAGCTGGTACACCCGCAGCACGAACCATATCTGCTGCCGTGGAGGGCTTGATTTGCATAAGCCCAATAGCGTTGGACGGACTAACTGCATCGGGGTTAAAGCTGCTTTCCTGCCGCATCAGCCCCAGCACAAACCCTTTGGGCAAACTGCTGTCAGGCGGGGTATAGGGCAGGGGCCAGCCCGAGCGGAGCAAAAACACCCCATCTCGCCCAGCATGGCGGGCAACGGTTACAGCAACATCCGGCACCCCCAACCGCAGCGACAGGGATGACAGCGCCAGCCGCTGTGGCGTCTCCGTAATCTGCCTTTCAAACATACTCAAAAAGTCGCGTGTATGCTCGGTATCTCCCATGGAAGCCAACCTGAGCGCCGCACGAAGCAGATCATTATCTGTCGGCAGAACGTCTTCCGGGTATGTGGTGGCCGTATTGTTTGCCACTTTCAGATTCTGCACAATGACCGTTGGCACCTGTTCCGGCGCCAGCAACGCATTGCCCCCACCGGCCAGCGTTGCAGCAGCCATTTGGCCATAATACGTAGCGGGGTAGGATGTTGCCTGTGTCCAGTCCGCCTGAGCGGAAACCATGTTACCCGCCGCCGCACGCGCACGCCCCAACCAGTAAAACCCTCGGCTACGAGTAATAAGCGATGATGACGTTGTCAGCTGACGAAAGAAATCTTCAGCCGTCACCGTGTCATGCTGCATACGCAGAGCAATCCAGCCACTCAGGAACACGGCATCCAGACGGCCCTCGCCACCAACAACCGTGTCATTCGCTACGGCAAAGGCATCTGCGGCACGATTCTGCTGGATCAGTTCCCGCGCAAGGGCGTCCCGCTCGCGCCAGAACACTTTGGCTGACGCTTTTCTCTCCGCCTCAACGGCGCCAGCTTTCCACAAGGCAACGGCATCATCATAACGCTGCTGTTTTCTCAACCATCGCGCCTGATCCAGCACCAACCACGGATCAGCACGTAACGACACGGGCAGACTATCCAGCAAGGTCTGCGCCGCGGCATCATTATTCCGAAGTGCCAGACGCGCCTGAGCGAGTGGCTGCTGCTGGGCGGACAAATAAGGCAGGGTTTGCTGAGCAGCGTTGATCAACCCAGTCCGTTCCTCCCGGTCAAACCGCAACCAAGAACTTTTGGGTGTAAGAGCTGCCCTAAACTGGCTGGCCAGAATACCGGCAGCATTGGCGGAATCATTGCCATCTGTCCATGCTGCTACGGCCTCGGACGCAAGTTGCTGCTGTAGCGGCTTATCGTCGGGCAGTTGCGTTGCACATTGGGCAAGGGCAGGCGCATAAGTCAGCTTCTGACTATGGCACAAGCGCGCCAGAACCTGCGGATCCGTCTCGTTCGCCAGCGCCTGCTGCATACGCAGAACCAGAACCGACCAGCGCGGCCATATCCCGCCAGATTGCAGAAAATCAGCATAGTCCTGCGCACTAGCATGGACCGGACCAACAAGACGCAGCCAGACATCCAGCCGGCTGTTCAGGCTGGCGGACGATGCGCCCCCCTGAGGCGCCTCAGAACTGTCAGCAGCACGCCACTCATTGGTGGAGACCTGTTGCGCAGATGGGCCGGAGCAGGCAGTCAGCGACAGTCCGACGAGGGATACTGCGGCGACAAGCTGCCGCCGCCATGAAGGGTACAAACGGATCATACCCGAAATTCAACGGGTTTCTTGCAAATTAGCAAGCTCTTTTGTCTGGCCACAAAGGGCTGATCATCACAGATCCGTCAGGCTTAGGACAAATGCCCCCAAACCTCACCACCACCGGATACAATCAGCTCAATAGCAACAGCCAGAACAACCAGCAGCCCCACCCACGAAATCCACTTATAACGCTCAAGCAGGCGTGCAATCAGCGAGGCAGCAAGCCCCATAAGCACCACAGATAGCGCAAGCCCCATAACCAGAATACCGGGATGCTCACGCGCCGCACCCGCCACAGCCAATACGTTATCGAGGCTCATGGACAAATCGGCTATCAGTATCCTGATAATCGCGGAGCGCAGGTTTCCGGGGGCAGGGGTGCCTTCTTCATCGGCAGTATGGCTGTCCTGCATCTCACGGTACATCCGCCAGCAGACCCAGAGCAGTAGCAGGCCGCCAGCCAGTGTAAGCCCCACAACTGCCAGAAGTTTGACAGCAACAAGAGCCAGCAGAACCCTAATAACAGCAGCCAGCCCCACACCTGCCCAAATGGCCTTGCGCCGCTGCGCACCAGCCAAAGACCGGACCGCCATACCAATGACAACCGCATTGTCTCCTGCCAGAGTAACGTCAATCAGCACCACCTGCAGAAGGGCCGTAAGTGCCGGAAAACTGGCAGAATCAAATAGGTTGGACACAATAACTCCGATTCCAAACAAAGCCTTGAATGGCGGGAATTTCTGGCACGCGACAGAAAATGTCAAAGTTTTCCGGATTGCGGGCAGACGACATGCGCGAAATCCGCTAGAGAGACGCCACCTGTTCTGACATTCAAACTGTTCTGGTTAAGGAAATCTGCGTTATGGTGCCGCGCTATACCCGCCCCGTCATGGCCGCAATCTGGTCCCCTGAAAACCGCTATCGCATCTGGTTCGAAATCGAAGCACTCGCTTGCGAGGCCATGGCTGAATACGGGACTGTCCCCAAAGAAGCCGCCAAGGTTGTGCGTGAAAAAGGTGGGGCCGCCATGGCCGCTTTTTCCGATGCGGATCTTGCCAGAATTGATGAGATTGAAGCCGAAACACGGCATGACGTCATTGCGTTTCTGACCTGGCTTGCGGAAAAAGTGGGCCCCGAAAGCCGCTTTGTCCATCTGGGCATGACGTCTTCTGACGTGCTGGACACATGCCTTGCTGTGCAGCTTGTGCAGGCAACGGACCTACTGCTCAAGGATCTGGACGAAACGCTAGCCGCACTCAAGGCCCGTGCGTTTGAGCATAAACACACCCTGACCATCGGCCGCAGCCACGGCATCCATGCGGAACCCACGTCTTTCGGGCTCAAAATTGCCGGGCATTATGCAGAATTCGCGCGGAACAAAACCCGCCTTGAAACAGCACGGGCTGAAATTGCCACCTGTGCCATTTCCGGCGCCGTGGGCACTTACGCCCATCTTGACCCACGTGTTGAAGCCTATGTGGCCGAACGCCTTGGGCTGAAGGCCGAAACGGTTTCCACTCAGGTAATCCCGCGTGACCGCCACGCAGCATTCTTCTGCGCTCTGGCCGTTATTGCCAGCGGTATTGAACGCCTTGCCACAGAAGTGCGCCACCTCCAGCGTTCGGAAGTCCGGGAAGCGGAAGAATTCTTCCACCCTGGGCAGAAGGGGTCTTCCGCCATGCCCCACAAACGCAACCCGGTGCTGACGGAAAACCTGACCGGGCTTGCTCGCTTGGTACGCGCAGCTGTCATTCCCGCACTGGAAAACGTGGCCCTGTGGCATGAGCGGGACATCAGCCATTCCTCAGTCGAACGCAACATCTGCCCCGACGCCACAATCGGTCTGGACTTTGCTCTGGCCCGCCTGTCCGGCATGATTTCCAAGCTCGTTGTGTACCCCGACCGGATGGCTGCAAACATCGAGAGCCTTGGCGGGGTCGTCCATTCCGGCGAAGTCCTGCTCGCACTGGCCAAAGCCGGCCTCTCCCGCGAGGACGCCTACCGAATTGTCCAGCGTAATGCAATGGCAACATGGACCAAACTGGGAACACCTGAAGGCAAGACCTTCCGTGAAAATCTGGCGGACGACACTGAAATTTCAGGCCGCATTCCGGCAGATGTGCTGGATGCCGCCATGGATAGCCGCCAGCACCTAAAGGCGCTGGACACTCAGTTTGAGAAAATCTTCGGCGAAGCAGGCCCCAAGCAGTAAGAGCCTGCCCGTTTTTGCAGGCTGTATCCTCCATGCAGGAAGCCTGCTATGAACAGTAACTAGTAAAGGGGGGAACCATGACCTGGTTCCTCCAGTTTTTGGGGCGGTCGTCCAACCGCCCCCACACATTTTTCGACAGGTAAGGATCATCATGGCCCGTCGCCGCCAGCTTTATGAAGGTAAAGCCAAAATCCTCTTTGAAGGTCCGGAACCCGGGACCCTTGTGCAATACTTCAAGGACGATGCCACGGCTGGCAACGGTGCCAAAAGCGGTGTGATTACCGGCAAAGGCGTGCTCAACAACCGCATCAGCGAGCACCTGATGCTACGCCTGCAGGAAATTGGCATTCCCACCCACTTCATCCGGCGCATCAACATGCGGGAGCAGTTGGTTAAGGAAGTGGAAATCATTCCGCTGGAAGTTGTGGTCCGCAATGTTGCCGCTGGCAGCATTTCCAAGCGCTTCAACATCCCCGAAGGCCAGCGCCTGCCGCGCCCCATTGTTGAGTTCTATTACAAGAATGATGAACTGGGCGACCCGCTGGTTTCGGAAGACCACATCATCGCCTTCGGATGGGCCTGTCCGCATGATCTGGAAGACATTACGGGCATGTCCATGCGTGTAAACGACTTCCTTTGCGGCCTGTTCAGCGGCATCGGCATCCAGTTGGTGGACTTCAAGCTCGAATTCGGCCGCTGCTGGGAAGGCGAAGATATGCGTATTGTTCTGGCTGATGAAATTTCGCCGGACAACTGCCGCCTGTGGGACCTTCGCACAAACGAAAAGCTCGACAAGGACCGCTTCCGCCGCGATCTGGGCAACGTGAAGGAAGCCTATCAGGAAGTTGCACGCCGCATGGGCATCCTACCCGAAAATGGTGCGGGTGGTGACATGAAGGGCCCAGAAACAGTTCAGTAACCCCTACGGGTACTTTGGGAGTTTGAGAATGAAAGTACGTGTAACCGTCATGCTTAAAGACGGCGTTCTGGACCCGCAGGGAAAGGCCATTGGTCACGCACTGCAAACACTGGGTTTTGATGGCGTGCAGGATGTGCGCGTTGGCAAGATCATAGAGTTGGACCTGCACGGCGTTAAAGCAGAAGAAGCCCACGCCAAAGCAGGCGAGATGGCCCGCAATCTGCTCGCCAATCTGGTGATCGAAGACTACTCGGTTGAGGTTGTGGGATGAAGCGCCTTGCCTTAATCGCCCTTGTCGGGGTGCTGGCAGCTCCCGGCATGGCCCACGCACAACGCCTTGCCCCCATGAAGGCCGGCGCCTTTGGTAAGATGTGTTCCAGCGCATCTGGCCGCACGGCGTGTGATGCGTACCTGAGCGGCCTGACTGATGGCGTAACACTCGCCAAAATCAATGGCAGCAACGAAGGGGACGCCAACGCGCCAGCTGGCTTTTGTGTTCCTGCAACGGAAAATATTGCCGCCATGCGTGCCAAGGTGCTCACATGGCTGAAGGCACACTCTGACTCTCTGGGTAAACCCGTTGGCGAGAGTGTTTTTGTTGCCCTGCATGACTCCTACCCGTGTGACGTAAAGAAATGAAAGCAGCGATTGTCGTATTCCCCGGCACGAACCGGGAGCGTGATATGGCCATTGCCCTGCGGCGCGTGACCGGGCAGGCCCCTCGCATGATCTGGCACCATGAGACCGACCTGATTGGTATTGATCTGGTCGTGCTACCTGGTGGCTTCAGTTACGGTGATTACCTGCGGTGCGGTGCCATGGCTGCGCACTCCCCGATCATGGGCGCAGTGCGTGACTTTGCAGCCAAGGGTGGCCACATTCTGGGTGTGTGCAATGGCTTCCAGATTCTGACTGAAAGCAATCTTCTGCCCGGCGCATTGCTGCGCAATGCAGACCTGCGCTTCCTTTCTCAGGATTGTCATCTGCGGGTCGAGGTCGAGAACACACCCTTTACCCGCCGCTGGAAAAAAGGGGACATCTTCCGTACGCCTCTGGCGCATGGAGATGGTAACTACACAGCCGACCCAGCCACTCTTGAGTTACTGGAAGGCGAGGGGCGTGTTGCGTTCCGCTATGCGGATGCCAAAGGCAACGTGCAGGCGGATGATAGAGCCAGCAACCCTAATGGCAGCGTGAATAGCATTGCCGGTGTTCTGAGCGAAAACAAACGTATTTGCGGTATGATGCCACACCCTGAGGATCTGGTTGATCCGCTTATGGGGGGTGAGGATGGTCTGCCTCTGTTTGAAGGTCTGGTGGAGGCTCTTGTCCGGTGAATAAGCCTGTAACCGTTGATGAATCCCTAGCGTGTGAGTTCGGTCTGACAGCCGAGGAATACGGCCGTGTTCTGTCTATCATGGGGCGTAATCCCAGCCTGACGGAACTTGGTGTGTTTTCGGTCATGTGGTCGGAGCACTGCTCTTACAAATCCTCCCGCAAATGGCTCCGCGGCCTGCCCACAAAGGCGCCGTGGGTTATTCATGGGCCGGGTGAAAACGCGGGGGTGGTGGATATTGGCCAAGGCTATGCCGCCATCTTCAAGATGGAAAGCCACAACCATCCCTCCTTTATCGAACCCTATCAGGGTGCTGCTACAGGTGTAGGTGGCATCCTGCGAGATGTGTTCACCATGGGGGCGCGACCGGTGGCCAACCTGAACGCCTTGCGTTTTGGTAGCCCCGAAAACCCGGTAACCCGCCGTGTTGTAGATGGGGTGGTCCGCGGTATTGGTGGCTATGGTAACTGCGTTGGTGTGCCTACTGTTGGGGGGGAAATCAACTTCCACCCGGCCTATGACGGCAACCCGCTGGTTAATGCCATGACTGTTGGCATTGCCCGACAAGATCGTATTTTCCTGTCTGCGGCTGCTGGCGTTGGCAACCCCGTGGTGTATGTGGGCTCGCGCACCGGGCGCGATGGTATTCATGGCGCCACCATGTCCTCCGCCGAGTTTGATGAAGACGCCCTCTCCAAGCGGCCAACCGTGCAGGTGGGCGACCCCTTCATTGAAAAACTGCTGATTGAAGCCTGTCTGGAACTGATGGCAACAGATGCCATTGTCGCCATTCAGGATATGGGGGCCGCTGGTCTGACATCTTCCGCCGTGGAAATGGCCGGGAAAGGTGGCGTAGGCATTGAGCTTGATCTCGACGCCGTACCTCAGCGTGAACCCAACATGACTGCCTATGAGATGATGCTTTCCGAAAGTCAGGAACGCATGCTCATGGTCCTGCGCCCAGACCGCACGGAACTGGCGCGCAAGATTTTTGAAAAATGGGAACTGGACTTTGCCATTATCGGTCATCTGACCGAGACGGGGCATATCGTCATCAAACACAAAGGGCAGGTAGAAGCCGATATTCCGCTTGAGCCTCTGGCTGATGAAGCGCCGGTTTATGACCGTCCCTCCATTGCCCCGACCAAACCCGCCGAGCTTGATGGCCTTCATGCACCTCTGTCGTTGGATGCCATGTTGCTCAAACTGGTTGGGTCACCAGACCTCGCCTCCCGGGCGTGGGTGTGGAACCAGTATGACAGCACGGTAGGGGGCCAGACCGTTCGCCGTCCCGGTGCTGCCGATGCCGCTATTGTTAAAGTTGACGATACGGAAATTGGTCTGGCGCTCACAACGGATTGCACACCGCGTTACTGTCAGGCAGACCCCCGTACAGGTGGTGCTCAGGCTGTGGCTGAAGCGTGGCGCAACATTACTGCGACCGGCGCGCGCCCTCTGGCTGTGACCGACAACCTGAACTTTGGTAATCCGGAAAAACCGGAGATCATGGGTCAGTTCATTGCCGCACTTGAGGGAATGGGTGAAGCCTGCAAGGTGCTCGACTTCCCCATCGTCAGCGGCAATGTGTCTCTCTACAACGAAACCCGGATGCCCGACGGCACAACGCAGGCCATTCTACCAACCCCGGCCATTGGCGGGCTTGGTGTTCTGGACAATGTGTCTTCTGCCATCGGCCTTGGTATGCAGCCCAACAAAGATGTGGTGTTGGTCGGCGCGACAAAGGGCGAACTTGGACAGTCTGTGTGGCTGCGTGAAATTCTGGGACGCGAGGAAGGCCCTCCACCGGCTGTTGATCTGGCGACGGAAAAACGGAACGGGGATTTTGTTCGGGCTGAAATTCAGGCTGGTCAGATTACAGCCTGCCACGATCTGGCTGATGGCGGCATTCTGGTTGCCGTAGCAGAAATGATCATGGCGTCTGGCACGGGTTGCGAGCTGGAAAGCCCGGATTCCGGTATGCGCCCTGAGGCCTTCTGGTTTGGTGAAGATCAGGCCCGGTACCTTGTCTGCGTAGCCGATGCCCAGTCTTTCTGCGCCCGTGCGGCACAGGCTGGCGTACCAGCACGTCTGATTGGTCGCTCCGGTGGAAATGATTTGATTCTGCCCAGTGGCGTCACCATATCTGCTGCACGCCTTAAATCTGCGCACGAAACCTTTTTTCCTGCGTTGATGGATAAATAAGGGAAGAGACACAGCACCATGGCCATGTCAGCCACAGAGCTTGAAGCTTATATTCTGAAGGCATTCCCCGATGCCCAGATCAAAATTGATGATCTGGCTGGGGACGGAGACCATTATGCCTGTTCGATTGTAAGCGAGGCTTTTCGCGGTGTTCCCCGGGTACGGCAGCATCAGCTCGTTTATAATGCACTCGAAGGTCATATGGGGGGCAAGCTGCACGCGCTGGCCCTCCGCACATCCGCGCCCTGAACCCAAGGCGGCCTTCCACACGATCAAGGACCAGAGAACATGACTGATTCCATCAAACAGACCATCCAGCAGGATATTGATTCAAACCCTGTCATGCTGTTCATGAAAGGGGATGCCGATTTCCCACAGTGTGGCTTTTCTGCCCGCGTTGTGCAGATTCTGCAGCATGTTGGCGTACCGTTCAAAGCTGCCAATGTTCTGGCAGATGCGGCTCTGCGTCAGGGCATTAAAGACTATTCCAACTGGCCAACCATTCCCCAGCTTTACATCAAGGGTGAGTTCATCGGTGGCTGTGACATTGTGACCGAAATGTACCAGACAGGTGAACTGCAGAAACTGCTGCAGGAAAAAAACATTGCCTGCAACGCGTCTGCCTGAATTATTAGGTTGTCAGCCTGCAACTGCTTTGTATAGTTTGAGGCAGACATAAGATCAGGGGACTAAGGTTGATGAAGCGAGTTCCGTTTGTACGCGGGCTTTTTGCTCTTGCTGGTATCGGCATGAGCATAATGGCCACAAGCTCTTCTGTGCATGCGGAACGCGTTCTTTCTGATCTGGAAGCCAGCAAATTAACCTTTGCTTCCCTGACGGCGCCTCCACCAGTTATTCGTGTGCGTCATGTTGTTCGTCATACGGCGGCTGCCGGGCGCACGCCCCATAAAGTGACCTTGGCCTCTGCCCAGCATGGTAAAATGGTTCATCTGGTCAGTTATCATCAGACCGTGCATGCGGCACATACCAAGCGCCACCACAGAACCTAATTGCCATTAACATCCTCCAGATTACTCACGCCTCTCGTGTTACATCTGACGGATGATGTCTTTTAACCATTCCATCTGACCTGCCGCGTCCAGCATGAACAGGTCAAATCGCAGTTCTTCATACTGCCAGGCAGGGTGGCTCTGTAAAAGACATTCCGCAGCCCGATATAATCTTCTGGACTGCGCAACAGATAAACATTCGGCAGCCCCTCGCAGCGTTTGGCGTTGTTTGACCTCGACAAAACTGATGATCGCGTCTTTTTGGGCGACAATGTCAATTTCACCCCTCCGCGTTCTGGCCCTCTGCAATAATATCTTCCAACCTTCTTTGCGTAGTTCCTGGCAAACAGTTTCCTCCGCGGCTAGGCCGCTCTGATAGGATGCAAGGCCTCTGGCGCGTCTGGCGGAAGAGGCCGGGGCCTGTTTTGCAGAACACTTATTCGCTATGCTGTGGACGCCAGCCGCCTGTTGTGAAAGCATTCTTTCTACCATGCTTTTTGATCTCCCATTTTCCGCAACAGACTTCCTCATTGCGTGTGCGCGCCTGACCCTCGTTACAAGTGTTAGCCTGCACATTCTCCTGACCAAACGAAATACATCATCCGCCATAGGATGGATTGGCGTATGTATTCTCATGCCATTTCTTGGCACGGTTCTGTACCTTATGTTTGGTATAAACCGTGTTACACGGCTGGCCAAAAAACTGGTGGGGGATCGAACCAGTCATAGGCAGGACAATGTGGACCTCTCCTCCTGGAACCGGGAACTGGACGGGCAATTTGCGCCACTGGCGCTTATGGTGGGTAAACTGACAACGCGCCCAGTGGTTGGCAATAATAGTATTACCTGCCTGCATGATGGGGACGGCGCGTACCCTCACATGCTGGAAGCTATTGAAAATGCACGCAAAAGTATTCTCCTGTGTTCCTACATCTTCCGGCATGACGCCATAGGACAGCTTTTTGCAGACAAACTGATTGCTGCGCACAAAAGAGGGGTCAATGTCCGCGTTCTGGTTGATGGAATTGGCAGTGGGTATTTCCTGTCCCCCATATACCGCTACCTCAAAAGGGAAGGTGTGCCGTGTGCGCGCTTTATGCATTCGCTGCTTCCGTGGCGAATGCCATTCCTGAACCTGAGGAACCACCGCAAAATTCTGGTTATCGACGGGTGTATCGGCTTTATGGGAGGCCTCAATATTGCTGATGATAACCTTGTCACCCGCAAGCCCAAGCACCCTGTTTCCGACACACATTTTCAAATCGAGGGGCCTGTTGTTCATCAGTTGGCACAGGTCGCGGCATGGGACTGGTATTTTACAACCGGAGAACAGCTGAACCGAGACCTGTTTTTGCAGGAACATGCAGGCAAAGGTACGTCTCTGGCGCGTATTGTAACGGCTGGGCCTGACACGGACCTTGAAAAAATTGAATACACCATGCTGCAGGCCATTACGCTCTCGCGCAAAAGCATACGGTTGATGACCCCGTATTTTCTGCCCGGAGCACGATTTTTGTCGGAGCTTGGACTGGCGGCGCTACGTGGTGTGCAGGTTGACCTTATTATCCCGCTTCACAGTAATCACCGTCCCCTAGACTGGGCCTGTGCTGCCAATATATCCCCCTTGCTGGATACGGGTGTGCGTGTCTGGCACGCCAATCCTCCATTCAACCATTCCAAGCTGATGGTTGTGGACAAAGCATGGTCCTTTGTGGGGAGTTCAAACCTCGACATCAGAAGTTTACGTCTGAATTTTGAAATCAACATGGAAACGTATGATGTCACCATGGCCGAAATTCTGGACGATTTTATTTGTCAGCACCGTAACCGGCGGCTGACACATTATGATCTGGACAAGCGGAATAGACTGACAAGAATCCGGGATTCCTTTGCCCGACTGTTCATGCCTTATCTGTAAACCGTATTCCCAGATCTACGGACCGTCTCCGGCCTGAGCGTTACCGCTATGGGACGATGGTCTGATGCAAAAACCGGTAACACCTGCGCATCTGAACACACCATGCCTTCCACAAGGCAACGGTCCAACCGTATAGGAAGCAGATCAACCATACGATGCGTCGGTGCTTTTGGCCCCACATCGGAAAAACCGGGGACAAGGGTTGGCCCGACAAGATTGAAGTCCCCCAGAATGGCACATGGCGCGGACAGAAGTGACGCAATACGCCTTAGCTGCCTGCGGTTAAGCATCTGCCCATGCGAGAGATGCACATTGGCCAACGAGAACTGCGCGTAATCAATAATCTGGGCGTGGCGTTTGACGATAGGACCAGATGGAATAGTACATGCGCGCGGCGGCCGGGCAAACGGTAAACGGCTCCAGCAGGCCACGCCATGAATACGCCCCGGCAATGGGGAGCGGGCGTAGTGACCGCCAATCACATCCGGCAACACGTCTATTTCTATGGTTGCTTCCTGCATAAGCAGAATATCTGGCTGCTCCGCCTCTATTAGCGCGGCGACGTCATGCACCGTCGCACCAATACGGCGCAGGAGATTCCAGCTGATAATCCGAACTCCCGGCGCATCATTGGCGACCTGATGGCGATGCCGCCCTCTGGATGCAAGTTCAACAAAACGGGCCAGACCACGCCTCATGATGAGATATTCCTCGTATCATCCATTACGGGCCGTGCTGGCTCGCCCTGCGCAAACTCCATGGTCAGCGTAAAACCGATTGCGAGCAGGACTGGCCCCAGAAAAATGCCAACGCCACCAAACGCCAGCAGGCCACCAATGACCCCCAGCACCGTAAGAAGGTAAGGCAGCTTTGACCCGCGGGCGATAAACAATGGGCGGATCAGATGGTCCGCACCAGAAATAAAAATCACCCCATACAGAATAAGCAGAATACCTTTGAGCTGATGATGCGTCGCAAACAGCCATACGGCTGCTGGAATCCACACTAGCGGCGCACCGACCGGGAACACGGCCAGAAAGGCGGCAATGCCCCCCAGAATAACCGGTTCAGCTACACCGAATATCCAAAGCCCCACGCCAGTTAGAATACCCTGAATGATGGCCGTACCCAGAATACCATAAACCGTGCCACGTACCGTACTGGCAATAATGGACAGGTGCCTCCCGGCCTGTTGTCCGGCAATACGTAACATAACAGCCTGCAATGTGTCCCACAGGATGGAGCCACTAATCCAGAAGAAGAAAGAAATGAACAATGCTGTAACAAGATGCAGCGCGCCGTTAGCCATCTGCATCAGCACACTCAGAACAGACTGGATAATTCCTCCAGCATACGGTCTCAGTTCTGCTGCGGCCAACCCAAGGTTACGGCTCCATAAAGCCCAGCGATGATGAATATCCGGCCCAAAAACAGGCAGATTATCAAGCCAGCGGGGAAGGGGAGGCAGCTGATTGACCTGTCCAAACAGGCTGGTCAGTTGCAACGCCCAACGCGGGCCAGATGCCACACAGGCAGACGCCAGAAGGGCTAATGGAAAGACAACGCAAACTGCACACAGCACCGTCATAATGAGGCTGGCAGCATTAGGCCCCATACTCCGCCGCAGGTACTGGAAAAGTGGCCATGTTGTGTAGGTCAGCACCCCTGCCCACAACAGAGCGGAGGAAAAAGGCACCAATACGGTTACACAACCGTATGCGATCCCAGCCAGTAATAAAAACCGGAGAATACGTTCTGCCGTCAATGTGTGACCATCTGTCATGCGCGCAACAAACCACGGAACGCCTTAAATTGTCAGTTCCTTACTGGAACATGGCGTATCGGCTTAATGGTATGGCGCATTATGCCCCGACTTTCCAGTCGGTTCCTGTAAAGGCTGTGTGTCGCACATTCAAACAGCCACAAACACGTTTGCCAGTTGCCACGGACTATGTGATCCTGTGTCCCCTGTTTTGAAAATTCCATGAGGCTTTTCGTTATGTCTCCTCTTGTTTCTGGCGATTTTTTGCACACACTCGCCAAAGATGGCTCAATCCGCTTTCTGGATGCCACGACAACCCTGCCGGGGGAGACATTTGACCCACGGGCAAGATTCACCGCCTGCCATATCCCCGGCAGCCAGTTTTTTGACATGGATGCCTTTTCGGACCCGCAAAGCACCTTACCCCATACAGTTCCATCGGCTGCCCACTTTGCGCACCTGTTTGGCAAAATGGGTATTACCCCACAGACCCACGTTGTTTTTTACGATCAGGGCAATGTTGCCTCCGCCTGCCGGGCATGGTGGATGACCAAACTATTCGGACACGAAAAAACCCAGATCATTCATGGCGGCCTTACTGCGTGGCAACAACAGGGCCTACCTGTAGAGCAAGGGGAGGGGGCTGATTACCCCACCCAGAGATACCACCCCCAAACGGAATACTCCCGTATCGCAGGCTTGGGTGACATGCTCGAACATGTTCGGCTGCAAAACCGCCCGATACTAGACGCCCGGAGCGCCGCCCGTTTTTATGGCACACAGCCTGAACCGCGCGCTGGGGTAAAGTCTGGCCATATGCCGGGCTCCCGTAACATTCCCTACAAAAATGTCCTGGACGAGAAAGGATTTTTCCTTTCCCCTCCAGCCTTGGAAGCCCTGTTTTTGCAGGCTGGCGTTTCCGCCACGACGCACCCCATCACCACCTGTGGTTCAGGCATGACCGCCGCCGTCCTTACCGTTGCACTGGAACTGGCGGGCTTTAGGTCCAATGCACTTTATGATGGCTCGTGGGCTGAGTGGGGCAGCACCCCAAACACGCCTATTACAACGGACAAAACTCATGACTGATCGCAGCGGCGTTGACACTGGATGGCAGAAACTCGGCACGACACTGACCCATGCAGGGAGGCCAGAGGCACCCGAGGGCGGTGTTTACGTCAACCCACCCGTAGAGCGTGGTTCAACCGTTCTCTTTCCATCGTTGGAAAGCATGGGGAAGAGAGGGCTTGAACGCTATAACCACGCCAGTATTTATGGCGCCATGGGGTCCCCCACCCAGCATGAACTGGAAAAGCTGATTGCACAGATAGAAGGCGGAACAGACTGCCAGATTGTCAGTTCCGGCCTTGCTGCGTGCACGACGCCTCTCCTTGCTTTTTTAAAAGCTGGTGACCACTGCCTTCTAGCCGATAGTGTATATGGCCCGACCCGCCGCTTTGCCGAAAATATGCTCAGGCGGTTCGGGGTTGATATTTCCTATTTTCCTCCCTGTGCCAGCAGGGCAGAGGTAGAAGACTATATTCAGCCCAACACCCGCATTATTTTTACAGAAAGTCCGGGCAGCCACACTTTTGAAGTGCAGGACATTCCCATGCTGGCGGATGTTGCCCATAAGAACGGAGCACTGCTTTTTCTTGACAACACATGGGGATTTGGGATTTTCGCCCCATTCGAGCATGGTGTGGATGTCTCCATTCAGGCTCTAACCAAATATCCATCAGGACATTCGGACGTTATTGCTGGGGCCATAACCGTGGCTAATCAGGCCTGTTGGCGGACTTTGCGCGATGCTTCCATTCAGCTCGGCCAGTTAGCTGGGCCAGATGACTGCTGGCTGACATTGCGTGGCCTGCGCACAATGGGAGTGCGCCTTGCACAGCAGGCCCGCACGGCCCTACAGATTGCCACATGGCTACAGGAGCGGCCCGAAGTGGCGCAGGTTTTGCACCCCGCACTCCCGGATTGCCCCGGCCATGCCTTCTGGAAGCGAGATTTTACGGGGGCAGGCAGCCTATTTGGTGTCGTTCTGAACAGTACGTACACTCAAAAAAATATGGAGCGCATGATTAATGCCATGCGCCTATTTGGCATTGGTGCCTCATGGGGAGGGTATGAAAGCCTTGTGCTCCCAACGACTGGCGGCATAACGCGCAGCTTTGGCACGGAACAACCAAGTGACCCGGCTTTTCGGCTCCAGATTGGTCTGGAAAATGTTCAGGACCTGATTGCCGATCTGGAGCAGGCGTTTAACGCGCTCCACCATGCTCTTTAACAAACCTATGGATTGGCGCGTGCACGAAAAGTAGCCGCCTCAGCAATATGAGGCGGCTCCACTTCAGGCTCCCCAGCCAGATCCGCAATGGTCCGGGCGACCCGTAGCAAGCGGGTGTACCCTCGCGCAGAAAAACGAAAACGCTCGGCAATGGCCTGCGCAAGGGTTTGGCCTGCACTGGTTAGAGCAAGGACGTCGAGCGGTGCTTCGGCATTCCTGCGCGCCCCTTGCCGAGTTGTCTGGCGCGTTCTGGCCTGAGCAACACGTTTGGCAACCGTAGCCGTACTTTCCCCGTCCGCCTGTGTCATATAACCAAGAGGCTCATAGGGCTGCATGGCTACGTGCAGGTCCATACGGTCCATCAGCGGGCCGGATAACCGGGCCAGATAATCCGCCCCACAACGCGGCGCTTTGCTGCATTCCCGTTCCGCATCACCCATGTACCCACAGCGGCAGGGGTTCATGGCGGCAATAAGCTGAAAACGGGCAGGGTATGTAATATGCACGGCGGCCCGCGCAATACTGACCTGACCGGTTTCCAACGGCTGACGCAGCGCCTCCAGAGCAGCCCGCGAAAATTCCGGCAATTCGTCCAAAAACAAGACACCATGATGCGCCAGACTGATCTCACCGGGCCGCGCGCGTGCACCGCCTCCCACCAGAGCAGGCAGGCTGGCAGAATGATGAGGAGCGCGCGAAGGCGGGCGCCGCATGGGCCTGCCATCCGTCAACAACCCAGCCGCACTGTAGATACGCGAAACAGCCAGACTTTCCGAAGGTAATAGATCCGGGAGCAACCCCGGCAACCTTGACGCCAGCATGGATTTACCAGCCCCCGGTGGGCCAGATAGTAAAAGGGAGTGCCCACCAGCAGCTGCTATTTCCAATGCCCTGCGTCCTGTCTCCATTCCTTTAACATCTGCCAGGTCCGGCTCATTCCCATCAGAAACGGCGGGTACGTTGGAAAAAACAGGAGCGGGAAGAATTTGCAGTCCGGTGAAATGATTGATCAATGAGAGCAGGTCAGGAGACGCCAGAATGGCAATATCTCCGCCGCATAGTGCTTCTTCCCCTTGAGACGCAGGGCAAATGAGCCCCAGCTCCATGGAAGCGGCTTCCAACGACGCTGAAAGAACACCAGAGACCCGATTAAGCCGGCCATCCAGCGAAAGTTCGCCTAAGGCTGCATAACGACCGGCTTCCTCTGCGGGAATGACACCCATGGCAGCGAGCAAGGCCAATGCTATTGGCAGGTCGAAGTGCGAACCCTCTTTGGGGAGATCCGCAGGGACCAAATTGACAAGAATACGCTTTGCTGGGAGCGCAAGCCCAATGGCGGTCAAGGCTGCCCTTACACGCTCACGCGCTTCAGCCACAGCCTTGTCTGGCAGACCTACAACAAGAAATGCAGGCAAACCACTGGATATCTGCACCTCAACCCATACGGGTCTGGCCTCGATACCCGAAAAGGCAAAACTGCGGATGCGGGAATAGATCATACCCGCTCTCCGCAGCACATGCTTAACGGCCTTTGTAAATCAGACGGGCACGCACCGTGCCATCCAGTTCACGCAAAGCCTTGAGCAGACGGTCATCCAGCTCCGTATCGCCCCCGGTATCGGCTTCGATCACCACATAACCAATTTCCCCATCCGTCTGGAGGAACTGTGCGGTAACATTGCAGGTTTCACGCAGGAAGATTTCATTCAGCTTCATCATAACGCCCGGAATGTTATGATGTGCATGCATGAAGCGTGTACCACGCGGGCTTTGCGGCAACTGAACCCCAGGGAAGTTGACGGCACCAAATGTGGAACCCACATCGGAATATTCCACCAGCTTACGCGCCACTTCCACACCAATGCGTTCCTGAGCCTCGGCTGTGGAACCACCAATGTGCGGGGTCAGAATAACGTTATCCAGCCCCATGATGGGCGTGGAGAGCTGATCACCCGGACCTTTAGGTTCCTTGGGGAACACGTCAATGGCGGCCCCCAGCAGATCCCCGCTTTTCAGTGCTTCGGCCAAGGCTTCCAGATCAACAACATTCCCGCGAGCATTGTTAATGAGGAAGGAGCCCTTCTTCATTTTTTTGATCTGCTCGGCACCCATCAGGTTAGCCGTTGTCGGCAACTGCGGCACGTGCAGGCTGACCACATCACTCTGCGCCAGCAGGTCATCCAGCGTATCCACGGGCAGGGCGTTACCGTGACCGAGCTTGTCGATTACATCGTAATAGACAACGCGCATACCAAAGGCTTCCGCCAGAACAGAAAGCTGCGACCCAATGGAACCGTAACCCACGATACCCAAGGTTTTGCCGCGCACTTCCCAGCTATTGGCTGCCGACTTGGTCCAAGACCCTTTATGGCATTCAACCGAGCGTGGGAAAATACGACGCATCAGCATAACAATCTCGCCCATGACCAGTTCGGCCACGGAACGTGTGTTGCTGTACGGAGCGTTAAAAACTGGAATCCCGCTCAACCGGGCAGCTTCCAGATCCACCTGATTGGTGCCAATGCAGAAACAGCCAATGGCCATAAGGCGGTCTGCGCCTTCAATGACCTCCTTGGTCAGCTGCGTGCGGGAGCGGATACCGACAATATGCACGCCTTCGAGCGCCGCCTTGAGCGCATCGCCTTCCAGCGCCCCTTTGTGGCGTACGACATTTTCGTAACCACAGGCCTTCAGAAGGGCGACGGCACTATCGTGGATACCCTCCAGCAGAAGAATACGGATCTTGTCCTTGGAGAGGGACAGGTGCGTGCTCGTGCTCATATGGACTGACCATCGCTGTTGTACCGATGCGCAGACCTATCGCAAAACAGACGCAATGAATAGCCTACGCCCCTAAATTTGCCTGTATCGCGCATAGAAATCTTACCGCCCCGCACCCAAAATCCTTACGGCCTCGCGGTGCAGGGAGGCAGACCCGGCAGCCAGAACCGTGCGGTCCCCATCCATGCGCAAGGGAGAACCATCCCATGCGGTCATCACGCCACCAGCCCCCTGCACGATGGGAACAAGGGCACCCCAGTCCCACGGGTTCATGTCACATTCTGCAATCAGGTCAATCTGCCCAAGCGCCAATAGGCCATAGGCATAACAATCCCCGCCCCATGTCATGCGGCGGGCCTGCTGTTTGAGAATTTTCCAGTTATCATGTGGTGCCAGTTCCAGCATCTCGGGGGATGTGCAGGACATTTCGGCCCTGTCCAACGTTACATCCTGCCGGGTTCCGGCCTTACCACCCAACCTGGAGGAAAACTCGGTTGCCCGCCCTTTTACGCCGAACCAGCGCTCCTGCAGAACCGGTTGGTCCAGCACACCAAGCAGCGGCTCCCCTTGATAAAAAAGAGCTATCAGCGTTCCAAACAGCGGACGACCTGTTACAAACGCCCGAGTGCCATCCACCGGGTCCAGTAACCACTGGTAGTCTGCTTGCGCTTTTTCCTGACCGAACTCCTCCCCAAACACACCATGCCCTGGCAACCGCTCAGCCAGAATGGCACGCATCACCCGTTCAGCGCTTCGGTCGGCAATGGTAACAGGGCTGGCATCCTTCTTGCTATCCACATCCACACCGCGCCTGAACCACGGACGAACAACGCTCCGCGCCGTATCGGCCAGCATGGTGGCCACGTCCACAAATTGGTCGATCTTCGTCTGGTGGCTCATCTGGCCGCTCCTGTTGTTGGGGTTGGGAGGGAAGTATGCAGCGTATGCAGGAAGCTGATCACATCGGCCCGATCCTGCGGGTCTGACAGCCCGGCAAAAGACATGCGCGTGCCCGGTGCATACCGGGCCGGAGCCATAAGCCAGTCCGCCAGCCTCTGATCATCCCAGGCCTGAGATGCGTGCTGACGCAATGCCGCGGAATAAGCATAACCGGGCAGGGAGGCGGCGTTACGCCCTACAACTCCGTCCAGCACCGGACCGGCACTTTCGTCCCCGGCCACAAGGCCATGACACTGGGCGCATATCCGCCGGACCAACTGCCCACCATGCACCTGATCGGCATGAGACAGGAACGGAAGCACAGCCACAGACTGCGTGTTAGGTAGTTGGAAAACGGGAGCAGTCGGAGCCGTGTCCGGCACAACAGATTGCGCGGTTGCAAATGCGCCAGCCATAGCTACAACGCTCAGCAAGGCCGAAACCGCCACCCTGTTCAGGAACCTGCCATCCATCCGCATTACCGCCCTGTGTATCACTGGTTGCGTTTACATTGCAGCTTTTCTAGACTGCGCGCCGCTTTTCCACGGCTATAAGCCGCGCAGTATTTTGGAGCAAGCCGATCATGCCGCCCCTCGTTGTCATACCCGCCAGACTTGCCTCGACAAGACTCCCCGGCAAGCCTCTGGCCGACATAGCCGGGCGCCCCATGATCCTGCATGTCCTTAATGCGGCTCTCCGGGCTGATATTGGCCCCGTAGCAGTTGCTGCCGCAGACCCAGAAATCTGTGATATTGTCACAAATGCTGGCGGTCAGGCCGTATTGACAGACGCTGACCTTCCATCCGGTTCCGATCGGGTATGGCAGGCCGTGCAAACCCTTGACCCGGATGGGCGCCACAACACCATTATCAACCTGCAAGGTGATCTGCCTACGCTTGAACCCGCCACGTTACGCGCGGTTCTTACAACCATGAACAATGCGGCATACGATATTGGCACGCTGGTCGCACCCATTACTACGGAAGAGGAAAAAATAGCCCCTTCCGTCGTTAAGGTTGCCTGCCACTTTGGCCCGACAACCGAACATGCTCCGGCGCTCTATTTTTCCCGCCAGCCCATCCCATGGGGGCAGGGCACTTTCTGGCATCATGTTGGTATTTATGGGTGGCGGCGCGAGGCTCTTGCGCGTTTTGTACAACTCCCGCCATCCGGGCTGGAAACACGTGAGAGCCTGGAGCAGCTTCGTGCGTTGGAAAATGGTATGCGCATTGGGTGTTCACGTATTGCAATCGCGCCGTTTGGGGTTGATACACCACAGGATCTGGAACGGGCTCGCCGCCTGCTTGGAGCATAAAAGCCCATGATGGACAAAGTTATCGCCTTTCAGGGTATGCCCGGTGCCTATTCGGACATGGCCTGTCGTGCAGCACGACCGGGCTGGAAAACCTTGCCATGCCATAGCTTTGCCGACGCCATAGATGCAGTCCATGCGGGCAGGGCGGAACAGGCCATGCTGGCGTGCGAAAACAGCCTTGCTGGCCGCGTGCCAGACATCCATTCTCTCCTGCCTGCCGCAGGGCTGCATATTATTGGGGAACATTTCCAGCGTGTTGAACACTGCCTGCTGGTTGTACCCGGCACGCGCATGGAGCAGATCCGCCGGGTTCATACACACCCCGTTGCCATGGCCCAAATCCGCAACCTGCTTAAAACATACAACCTGACTCCTGTTACGGAGTTTGACACGGCGGGTGCGGCAGAACTGGTTGCCTTATGGCAAAAACCCGAAGAAGCAGCAGTAGCTTCCGCTTTGGCCGCAGACCTGTACGGGTTGGAAATTCTAAAGCGCAATGTGGAAGATGCCGCCCACAATACGACGCGCTTCTATATTACGGCCCGCACGCCCGAAGAACCCGAACCCCAGACACCCCACGTCATGACAACGCTCCTCTTTAGCGTGCAGAATACGCCGGGCGCTCTCTATAAAGTGTTAGGCGGTTTTGCTACCAACGGCGTGAACATGACCCGACTTGAAAGTTATATGTCGGGCGATACGTTTGCCGCTACACGCTTTTTGATGGATGTAGAAGGACACCCCGGTGATTCCCGTCTGGGCAAAGCCTTGGCGGAACTTGAATTTTTTTCCAAAAACGCCACAATTCTAGGCGTGTATAAACAATCGCCTTTCCGGCGCAACGCACCAGCCAATGAGCAGGACACTCCGCGTTCCGCTCCCGCAGATGCCATTCCAGGATAAGTGACTGCTCCATGTCTCATACATTCTTCTCCGGCTCCATAACCGCACTCATCACCCCGATGAACCGGGACGGCAGCCTGGATTTTGTCTCGTTTGAAAAATTGGTGGACTGGCAGATACAGGAAGGCACAGCAGGGCTTTGTGCCGTCGGCACAACGGGAGAAAGCCCCACGCTCTCCCATACCGAGCATCACGCCGTTGTGGAGCGCACCATCAAAATCGCCAATGGTCGCGTGCCCGTCATTGCCGGGGCAGGCTCCAACAGCACATCTGAAGCTGTTGATCTGGCGCGCCACGCGGAACAGGCTGGAGCGGCCGCAGCCCTTGTTGTCGCACCGTACTACAACAAGCCTACGCAGGAAGGGCTTTACAGGCATTTTATGGCAATTGCTGATGCCGTTTCCATTCCGGTTATTCTTTACAATATTCCGGGTCGCTCCATTATTGACATCAGCGTGGAAACAACAGCCCGCCTAGCAAAACATGGGAACATTGTGGGCGTAAAAGATGCGACCGCTAATCTGTTCCGCCCCCTTCAGGTTCGTCGTGCGGTTGAAAAGCCTTTTAATCAGCTTTCAGGCGAAGACGGCACAGCCGTTGCCTTTCTGGCTGCTGGGGGAGATGGCTGCATCAGCGTAACATCCAATGTTGCTCCTGCTCTCTGCGCCGCAGTGCAAAGCGCGTGGAAAGCTGGGAAAACGCAGGAAGCCATGGATATTCAGGACCGCCTGACACCTCTGCACGACACACTGTTCTGCGAGAGCAACCCAGCACCAGCCAAGTATGCAGCAAGCCTGTTGGGCCTTGCGGGAGAGACATGCCGTCTGCCACTTGCTCCGCTCTCTGATGCATCCCGGCAAAAAGTACGGCAGGCGTTGGTCGAAGTCGGGCTGCTGGACTGATCATGTCGGGCAAATCTGGAAAATCCAGCAAAAGCACCATGATCTCCCACGGCATGGTCGCGCAAAACCGCAAGGCACGCTTCAACTACGCCATAAAAGAAACAGTGGAAGCCGGGCTTGTTCTTAAAGGCCCAGAAGTTAAAAGCCTACGACTGGGCCGCGCGACAATTGGCGAAGCCTTTGCTGGCGAACGTAATGGCGAGCTGTGGCTGTTTAACAGCTATATTCCAGAATATCAGGGCGGGGTGCTCTCCCGCTTTGATTCGCGCGCTCCACGCAAACTGCTCATGCACCGCAAACAGGTGCAAAAGTTTATGGGCGCAATAGCCAAACAGGGGGCAACCCTTGTCCCGCTGGATATACACTTCAACGATCGCGGGCTGGCCAAGGTTACGCTCGGATTGGGCGTTGGCAAGAAAAGCGTTGATAAACGACAGACTGTTGCTGACCGGGATTGGCAGCGCGATAAGGCGCGCCTACTGCGCAACAAAGGGAAGGGCGACTACTAATCTTTTCCCAAAAGCCTAGAGCCCCATACATTTGTCCATTGCGCAGCCACAAAAAAAGCCCCGGTTAAAAAACCGGGGCTTTTTTCTTACATACCGCTAAAAAGCAATATTTTAGGCAGAGGTCACTTCAGCAGCTTCCGGGCCTTTCTGGCCCTGAACAACCTTGACGTTGACACCCTGACCTTCGTTCAGACCAGGCAGACCGGAGCGTTCCAGTGCTGATGCGTGAATGAAGATGTCCTTGCCGCCGCCTTCTGGCGTGATGAAGCCAAAGCCCTTAACAGCGTTATACCATTTAACGGTACCGCGCGTGTCTTCAGCGTTGGACAGATCAGGAGCCGGACGCGCAGGACGCGCACCAAAACCCGGGCGACCGCCAGCGGGGCTACGCGGACGTTCCGGCTGAGCCGTGCTTTCATCAACAGAGATGACTTCGGCGACCTGACGCCCCTTCGGGCCCTGACCAATGCGCACCACCAGCGTAGCACCGGGATTTACACCCTGAACACCAGCCTGAGAGAGCGCGTTGGCGTGCAGGAACACATCGCCTGTGCCATCAGCGAGTTCGACAAAGCCGAAGCCTTTTTCGCCATTGAACCACTTGACGGCTGCACCCACTTCCGGGCCGGAAGCGATAACCTGCGGACCACCAGCGGGCCGGCGCGGAGCAAACCCACCACGGTCGCCACCACCATAAGAGGGGCGTTCACCGAAAGAAGGCATCGACATATAGTCGTCATCAAATCCGCCGCGGCGAGGAGAACGGGGGCTGCGGTCGGTCCTGTTACTTTTCAACGGTCTTGATCCTGGAGTGCGGAGAAGATGGAAGCTTCTCCGGATATTGAAATACGGGCAAACTGCAAGAGTGGGTTGACAGGTTTACGTGCTTTGAACAAAAAGCCCATCATTCCCCCTCCTGAATACTGCAAACATGCCCAACACATGCGTAGCACAGTCATCAGCGTGCTGCTACAGCAAAGCATGAAATCCGCGCCCGCTTCACGCACTTTTCTTCATATCACAAGGTTGTGATAATTGACGGAAACGCCGCCTGCCGCCGCCTGCATGATATCCCACCATACGACACACGACATATCTCCAGATTTGCAGAGACATTGAGCAGCACTCAGAATCCGGGCTGGGCTGCATTATATTTTTGACCACTAGATAAAATGGGGGAGAGGGAGGCCATCATTCATACAGCCTTTGGCCTTTATTTTTTTACCAACCCAGCAGGATCGGGCCGTCACATTCACCCACACAAAGACGATTTGTTTAATTTCGCCTCACTCAAGAAACACCACACGCCACTTTAATTGCCTAATTTTTACTCATATGTTGTTTTTTTGTGCATTTTTTGCCCTCAGATTCTCACTTTCTGTGTTTTTTTCGTCACTACCCTATCAACCTGCCCTTTTATGAGGCGAAAGGTCTCTCTTTCCTATAGCGCGACAGGAAGTTTCCCCCTTAAGCTCCAAAACAGAAAGAGCCACCGGGTTTTGAGTAGGGGATACAGAATTCATGCTGCGTCAGTCGGAAACACAGAACGTCTGTCAGGTTATTCCGTTTCAGATGGAAATCATGTGCCGTCACCGCGACTATCTGGATCGCTGGATTGCGGCCAGCCAGCCGATGGGCATCTGCGATGCGGACATTTTTCCTGCGGAAGAAAAACAGGCCGGTGTGTCCTCCGGTTACGTTCTGGTCTGGGTGCGCGAAACCTCAAACCCTGCTTACAAAGTCTATTCACGCGGCAACCGCTGGATTGTCATGGACGCCGTGCGTGACACCACTTTGGGTCAGTTCGCATCTTTTGCCGATGCGCTGAACATGATCCGCCCTGTTCTCCCGGTTAAGCAGGGGATTGTTGCAGCCTAACGTTACCTCAACCATTTTTCTGGTGCTTTCCAACCGCCACGCCTTGCCATGAGGTGTGGCGGTTTTTCTTTGCCATCTGCCGTATAAAAATGCCCAATGGAGGCAGATATTTCCATTTGAGGGATTGCCACTCCGCTTTCTCGTGCGGCAAGGACTAGGCAGACTTCTTTTGCAGTCCCGACCGATCCAGAGGAACCCGAAATGACATCCCTGACACTCGCCTATCCTGATTCCACCATTCATGAGGCGACGGCAGCCACCATCATTCGGGTTCTGGAAGCCAACGATGTTGAGCCCGAAATTGTAACTGGCCCCAAACAGGCTCTGGCTGACCTACTGCGCAAGCATGAAATTGACATCTACGTTGCTGCATGGCTGCCAGAGGACGATGCCGACCTTCTGTCCCCCGGCATCACGCAACTGGGCCGACTGTTCCGGCCAGAAGCCTGCTGCTGTATTTCGGACGAGAACAGCCCGCTCGCATCTTTAAGTGAGCTGGCGCAGGCTGGCCCTGAAATCTCACGCGTTATTATAACGCCACAATCTCTGGAAAAACGTATGGAGCGGGTGCTGGCAGCTTACAGGCTGGCAGATGCGGGCTTCACACTGGACGTCCTACCGGACGAAGAGGCACTGGCAAAGCTGAATGCCGCACTGGGTTCCACGCCGCAGAACATCATGCCGTTGTTCCAGCCCTGCTTTCTGTTCCATCAGGGCGGTCTGCGTATTCTGAATGATCCCGAAAAAGCATTGGGACAAGAGCAGGAAGTTACTCTGCTCCTCCGCGAAGGACTGCGAGACGAGCTGGAAACTGACCTGCTGGATGAACTGGATGAGTTGATGCTCAGCGCCAAGATCATCAGCGCCATGGATTATGCCATGCGCGTGGAAGGTATGAGTGCAGATGAAGCTGCGGAAGCTTGGCAGCGTGGAAAACTGCTGCCCCGCTAAAGGCCAAAACCCATGACAAATAACGCCGCAACAGATGACCGCGATGCCGGGCTGGCAGCCCAGTACGAGGCTTATCCATACCCAGAGCGCAACCCACAGGATGAGGCTCGCCGGCTGCTTATTGGCAGCCCCAGCCACCTGAGGGAAATAGACTATTGGGTTTTTGGCGCACAGCGCCCCCGTAGCCAGCCATTACGGGTGCTCGTAGCAGGGTGCGGCACAGGGGATGGCGCCATCATGCTGGCCACCCAGCTTGCTCGGGTTGCCCGCCCGGCTGAAGTTATTTGTCTGGACCGTTCGACTAAAGCACTGGCCATTGCAGAGGCCCGTGCTTTAGTCCGCTCGTTAGAAAATATCCGTTTTATTCAGGGATCCCTGACCGAAATGGAAACACTGGACCTAGGGCTATTCGATTACATTGACTGCTGCGGCGTCCTGCATCACCTGCCAGACCCGGCATCCGCCCTGCAATCCCTCGAACGTCATCTGGCTCCGCAAGGCGGCATGGGCCTTATGGTCTATGCTCCATACGGCCGTACTGGCGTTTATATGTTGCAAGATGCGCTAGCAAAACTGGCGCCCTTCACACAGTCACCAGAAGAACGGCTGGATGTTGCCCGCCGGGTCATGCGTACTCTACCCGCAACCGCATGGCTGCGTCAGAATGGCAACTTTGGCGACCATCTTTCTGGTGGGGACGCCGGTTTGTATGACCTGCTGCTCAACCCCAGAGACCGCTCCTATACCATTACCGAGTTCCTTTCCCTGCTGGATCAGACAGGGCTGGAACCGGCGGCACTTATGGAACCCGCACGCTACAATCCCGGTCTTTTTTTGCCAGACCCAAGGCTGCGCGCACGTATCGCAGTCCTCCCATGGCAGGAACAGGCCGCTATTGCAGAGGATCTGGCTGGCAACATGGCAACCCATGTGGCGTATGTTGTCCGTAAAGATGCCAAGCCGAAAAAACCCGACCCGCTCGCGCCCGATGCTGTTCCCATCATGCGAGAAATTCCTGGGGCTGAACTGGCCAAGCAGATGACGCCAGATAACATGCTACCATTCCATTTTGGCACTCTGGTTGTCCCTATCCCGCTTCCTCCACAAGCACGGGGCATTCTACCCTTGATTGATGGAGAAAGAACCGTGAGAGAACTGGCCGCCATTCTGGCGACCCGCGGCGTAAGTGCAGAAAAATTCCGGCACGTCTGGCGCGAAAGCTTTGATATTCTAGAACGCCTGAACCGTGTTCTCCTACGCGCCCCAGCATAACAGTCATCTGGCATGAATTTGCCGATAGTCGGCGCACACCCCATCATTATTTTTGGCGCAGCCCTTCGGCCGGATGGCTGCCCAACTCCAGCCTTGCTAGGACGCATACGCAGCGCTCTAGCTTACGGTGCAACGCGCAACGTATTCTATATCGTAACAGGTGGCGTGCCACGAAACGGGCGGACAGAGGCTTCTGTAATGGCCGAACTGCTCATACAGGCAGGCTTACCACCCCAACGGATCATTCAGGAAACACGTGCGTCAGACACGTTTGATTCCATTGTCGCGTGCTCGCATATCCTCAAACAGTCAGGTGTAGGAGGGGTAACGCCTGTTGCGGTGGTCACAAGCCCATACCACGCACCACGCTGCCTTTTACTTCTGCGTCTAGCAGGATGGCACGCACATATGGTGCCATTCATCCCCATGCCGCATTATGCCGCCACCTTACGCACCAGACTGCGCCACTTTACGCATGAAATCCTTGCAATTCCGTGGGATGCGCTGCTCGTTCTGCTCTGGCGTATTGTGCCACGCTAACTCAGGCCCTATTCTGCGCGCACTTTTGCCTGCCGGAAGGGCAGAATATACAGGGGTGTCTCTGTAACGCCCAAGCTTTGTTGCGCGCACCCCAACGGTCTGCCCCTTCCACTCTTTGCAATATCTCCGCTTTGAGCGGGGCTTTATGAAACAGTGAGTATCATGGCCGTTTACGCATTTACTTTTCCAGGACAGGGCAGCCAGTCTGTCGGTATGGGGCAGGAGCTTGCGCAAGCTTTTCCCGCGGCGCGAGCCGTTTTTCAGGAAGTTGATGATGCTCTGGGTGAACATCTATCAAAAACGATTTTTGAAGGTCCGATAGAAACACTGACCAGCACGGAAAATGCCCAACCAGCCCTTATGGCTGTTTCCATGGCAGTCCTGCGCGTACTGGAACAGGATGGCGGGCTTGATCTGGCGGGGCGCGTGACCTTGCTGGCCGGCCACTCTTTGGGAGAATATGCGGCTCTAGCCGCCGGCCGGGCATTTGATGTGGCACAGGCCGCCAAACTGCTGCGTCTGCGCGGTCAGGCCATGCAGCGGGCCGTTCCAGCGGGTGAGGGCGGCATGGCCGCATTGATCGGCGTCACACTGGCGCAGGCAGAAGAAATATGTAACCGCGCCTCCGCAGCTGGCAGCATAGAAATTGCTAACGACAACGGCGGTGGCCAGATTGTTGTTTCTGGCAAAATGGCTGGGATTGATGCGGCCATTACCATCGCTAAGGAAATGGGCATCAAGCGGGCTGTTAAACTTCCTGTTTCCGCCCCATTCCATTCCTCACTCATGAAACCCGCGGAAGATGTTATGGCCGAGGCTCTGGCCAAAACGGATATTGCCGCTCCGGTCGTGCCCGTTATCGCCAACGTTACGGCCGAGCGTGAAACAGATGCGGATACGATTCGCCTTAATCTGATTCAGCAGGTTACCGGCCGGGTCCGCTGGCGCGAAAGCGTGGCAACCATGACCGGCATGGGCGTTGATACGTTTGTAGAAATCGGGGCTGGCAAGGTTCTGTCCGGTCTTGTCCGCCGCATTGACCCCGAAGTTTCGACCCTTTCCATCGGCACGCCGGCGGATATCGAAACCTTCCTGAAATCCCTCTAAAACAGGCTTGCACACTATGTTCCGACTGGATGGAAAAACAGCACTCGTTACGGGTGCTTCGGGCGGCATTGGCAGCGCCATTGCCAAAACACTTCATGCTCAGGGTGCCAAAGTGGTTCTATCTGGCACGCGTGAAGCTGTTATTCGCGAACTGGCAGAAGAACTGGGGGAAGGGGCATTCTACGCGGCCGCAAACCTGAGCGAACCATCCGAAGCGGATGCCCTGATTGCCAAGGCTGAAGACGTTGCCGGCGCGCCGCTGGATATTCTGGTCAACAATGCGGGCCTCACGCGGGATACATTGGCCCTGCGCATGAAGGACGAGGACTGGAATCAGGTTCTCAATGTTGATCTTGCAGCGCCATTCCGCCTCTGCCGCGCAACACTAAAGGGAATGCTGCGCCGCCGGGCCGGACGGATTGTCAACATTGCCTCCGTCATTGGCACAACCGGCAATGCAGGGCAGGCCAACTATGCTGCTGCCAAAGCCGGCATGGTCGGCATGAGCAAATCTCTGGCGCAGGAAGCAGGCTCACGCGGGGTAACCGTCAATGTTGTAGCGCCCGGCTTTATTGTAACCCCCATGACTGATGTGCTGCCGGATGCACAGAAGGAGAAACTCCTCTCCTCCATTCCGCTGGCCCGCCTTGGTCAGCCGGAAGATGTTGCCTCCGCCGTCCTCTATCTGGCGTCGGATGAAGCTCGGTGGGTTACTGGGGCCACTTTGCACGTTAACGGCGGCATGGTTATGGCCTGAGCGCACGAAAAGCATATGCACGGCTAGAACAGGTGGTGCAAAATGCTTTAAGATGTGCCACACATGCAGCGCAACCACGCTGTTTGGGGCATGAGACAGAGGTATTTGTCTGGTTTGCCTTGGCGTGGAGAGAGAAAACGTGCTAATCGCGCGCAACACCTTACTGCTGGACCGGAAATGGGCGGGCCTTCGTCTTTCCTGTTACCTGCCAGTATCGAGGTCCGTCGCAGATTAAACACCTGAACAACCTGCCATTTTCGGTAGGCAGGCATATGGGATAGAAAGACAGATGAGCGAAATCGCTGATAAGGTTAAGAAAATCGTGGTCGAGCATCTCGGCGTTGAGGAAAGCAAGGTCACGCCGGAAGCGTCGTTCATTGACGATCTGGGCGCAGACAGCCTTGACACCGTTGAGCTGGTGATGGCGTTCGAAGAAGCCTTCAATGTCGAAATCCCGGAAGATGCCGCTGAAAAAATCACCACGGTGAAAGACGCCATCGACTACATTGAAAAGCAGAAAGCTGCCTGATTTCAGGCCATCTGCCTTTAAATTACAGAATTATGGTCCCTCAGATGGCTGAGGGACCAGATATGTGTCGAATGGGGAGCGGGCTGGTTTGTTGCTTTCGGCCGGAATGAATTCTGGACGGAGACGCGTTGTCGTCACCGGCATGGGCATCGTCGGGCCTCTCGGCCTGGGTGTCGAAAACGTATGGTCACGTCTGATTGCAGGCGAAAGTGGGATTGGAACAATCTCGCAATTCGATGCAAGTGATCTGCCTGCGCAGGTTGCGGGGGAAGTCCCCAATGGCCCGCGGGAGGAAGGTAAACTTACTCTGTCTGAGTGGGTGCCGACCAAAGACCAGCGCAAGATGGACCGTTTCATCCATATGGGGTTGGTTGCCGCAACAGAAGCGGTTGAAGACTCCGGCTGGAAACCCCAGACCGAGGAAGATAAATGCCGCACCGGCGTGATGATCGGCTCTGGCATTGGTGGTCTCCAGACCATTTATGATGCTTCCATCACGGTGCATGAGGGACGTGCAAAACGGCTTTCGCCATTTTTCATTCCTTCCGCCCTGATCAATCTCGTCTCCGGTCATGTCTCCATCAAATATGGTTTTCAGGGCCCTAACCATTCGGTTGTGACCGCCTGTGCCACAGGTGTGCACGCCATTGGTGACGCCGCACGCCTGATTATGTTTGGTGATGCCGACGTTATGGTGGCAGGTGGGGCGGAAGCCACTGTCTGCCCGCTGGGTATTGCCGGGTTCTGCTCTGCACGCGCCCTGTCCACCGGGTTTAACGCAACGCCTCAGCAGGCCTCCCGTCCGTGGGACAAGGACCGTGATGGCTTTGTGATGGGCGAAGGCTCTGGCATTGTCGTGCTGGAAGAGTACGAGCACGCCAAGGCCCGTGGTGCCAAAATTTATGGCGAGGTCATCGGCTACGGTATGTCGGGCGATGCCTACCATATTACAGCCCCCTCGGAAGGCCATTATGGTGCTTACCGTGCCATGCGCTCCGCCCTGCAGAGTGCCGGGCTGACAACAGCTGACATCAATTACGTCAATGCTCATGGCACATCGACCATGGCGGATGATCTTGAGTTGGAAGCTGTTGAGCGCCTGTTTGGCGATGATGCCAAAAAGCTGGCCATGTCTTCCACTAAATCCGCAACAGGGCATCTTCTCGGTGCAGCTGGCGCTGTGGAAGCCATCTTCTCCATTCTTGCCATTCGGGACAACGTGGCGCCGCCCACGCTGAACCTCGACAGCCCTTCACGCGAGAGCGTGATTGACCGTGTGGCGCACACCGCACAGCAGCGTCCGATTAATATTGCCCTGTCCAACAGCTTTGGATTTGGTGGTACGAATGCCAGCTTGATCGTGCGTGGCGTCTAAACGGAAAAAACAGCCTTCCCCTCCTTCCGGCCGCAGTAAACTCTCACGTTTTCTCATATGGGCTGGGGGAGGGGTTTTTACCCTTCTGACAGGTCTGGGACTCACTGCCTTTACTGGTTGGCAGAGCTATACCTGCAAGGGGCCATTATCCTCTGATCAGGATATTGTGGTTCCCCACGGCAATTACGCAACAACTCTGGCCGCCCTGCAAAATGCAGGGGTAATCCATACAGGCTGGTGGAATTCCCGCGTATTTTTGAGCGCCGTTGCCTTAACCCGCCATGACGGACAGCTGCATGCTGCGGAACTCCATTTCCCCGCTTCAGTATCCATTGAGCAAACTTTGTGGATCTTGCGACACGGCAAGCCTGTCCAACACAGACTGACCGTACCAGAAGGTCTGACAGCCCGACAAATACAGGGACTGCTCCAAAACACACCTCTGCTCACGGGGGATCCCCCTCTACCTGCAGAAGGAAGTGTGCTCCCTCAGACGTATACCTATCTACGCAACAGCACCCGCAGAGAACTCCTTGCCCATATGCAAGCCGATATGGTGCAAGCATTAAAAAAGAACTGGGCAGACAGGGACAGCGGACTCCCACTAACCAGCCCGGAAGAATTGGTATCTCTCGCGTCTATCATTGAAAAAGAGACCGCCCAACCAGCTGAACGCCCAGCCGTTGCCCGTGTCTTTTACAATCGCTTGCAAAAAGGCATGAAGCTCCAGACCGACCCTACAGTTATTTACGCTCTGACACAGGGCGCGGCCCCGCTGGACAGGCCTTTGACCCATGCAGACCTTCAAGTCCCCAGTCCCTACAATACGTACCTGCACACCGGCCTGCCACCTGGACCAATTTGCTCACCCGGTAGCGCTGCGTTAGAGGCAGCAGCACACCCTGCCAAAGGGGATATGCTCTATTTTGTAGCAAGCGGGTCTGGTGGGCATAATTTTGCCACTACCTTGGCGGACCACAATCATAATGTGACGTTTTTCCGCAAACAAAAAACCAGCCACTAACGCCGCAGGGCATAAGGTGGCTGGTAGCTTAAAAAGCTAGATTTTTTTAGTGTGCAGACCGTACCGGGGACAGGCTTTCCTGCTGAATGCCGCCACTGGGAGCTGTTACACCCGTACTGTCGCTAGCTACTGAATCGGTAGTGTCTGCACTTGTTCCTGCACGCGGTGCTGCCCCTGTGACAGTACCAGCCTTGCGAGCATAGCGCATAAGGACACTGCGCAATGGGTCCGCATCAGGATTGTTGACGCGCATACTGACAACAATATCTTCCGGGCCAACACTCTGTTTGTAATATGCCCGGTTTTCGTCACTGTTCACGGTCAGCTTGCTGCCCCCCAGAGACGCACCGGCAAACACACCCTGAGACTTCTGGGCAACCAGAATATCCGTATTGCTTGCACCAGCATTAGCGCTAGCTACGGCTGAACTCATATTCGCAAACGATGCCCCGGCATTGGAACCAAACTGGAACTGGCTATCTAGCAGCGCCTGAAGCCCACGATCCGTCATGATGAAAAAGATGATCTGTGAGCTTTGAACACCAAACTGAATACCAAATGATGCAGAACTGAGTTTGTAAAAAGCCGGGTCTGACCATGAGCCGCGCGCATCTTTTGCAAGCAGAACGCAGTCACCATGCGCTCCACCAAACGCAATGGACATCCGGAACATGGCGGGGCAGACCATGACCGCCCGAGCCTTGGCAAGATTGGTGACCAACGCATTCTGAGCGTTTGCGCCAATAAAAATGTCCTGCACGCTCAAAGCTGCTTTATCAACAGTGGCCTGGGGGCTATCCGCTGCCTGCGCACGTCCCACCATGCCGGAAGCCAGCATGGTTGCCGCCAGAACCAGAGAAACTGAAGACAGACGTCTAAAGAAATACATTCCGGGTTTCTCCACGATAAGCCGGTGAATTATTGTTAAAAAAGAACATGCTTTTGTGGCACGAGAAAGGCCTGCTTCCGTTTTGTCCTCATTCCAGAGGAATGGAAACCGCCTTAGCCAGAACAGGCCCAATATGTGGGTTAGCTGCCATAATGGTTGCCCCCCCGGTCAGCCCACCATCCCGCAGGAAGGGAGACACAACGGCACCAGCCTCGGCCAACAGAGGCAGAGCCGCTGCCACATCCCACAAATTGATAACAATTTCGATATACCCATCAAGCCGGCCACTTGCCACATCGGCCAGCGCCAATGCGCCACACCCTCCAGAACGCGGCATGGTGCCCAGTTCCATAATCGCATCCATCTTTTCCATAAAGACGGATTTGGGAACACGACCACTCCACCCCATTTCAATCATGGAGCGGGCAGGGTCCTTGATAGGGGATGCCTTGATCGGTTTACCATTTAAAAAAGCACCATAACCGCGCAGCGCGGTATAGACTTCCCCTAAAGCGGGGGCGTCAATCACGCCAGCAACCGGCTCATCTCCATCCATCAGCCCCAGAGACACGCACCATCTGCATCTGCCACGCGCATAATTGGAAGTCCCATCAATGGGATCCACAACCCAGCGCAAACTACCCGTGCGGGTCAGACCGCCTTCTTCCCCCTGAAAGCCATCTTCGGGAAAAAGAGCCTGCATCCGTTGTGCAATAAATGCTTCGACTGCACCGTCTGTTTCGGTCAACCAGTCCTGCGCAGACTTTAACTCCCCCTGCGGCCCACCCGGTGGCGGCCGCATGGACATAGCCAGACGGGCGGCATCGTGCACAACAGCCCGGGCGGCTTCCAATCGGTACGCAAGGGCAGGGCTGGGAAGGGAAGACATGAGCAGGCTACTCCGACAAAGTGTATTTGCCCCCACCATACTGCCAAGCCGGGCATAGGGCGACCCGCTTTATATACCTCACACCCACATGTCTGCCATTTCTAGATGCCACAAAAACATCTTCAAAACATGGCTTTACCTAGCTCACCAAGGGAGCGGACAACGGGGAATTAGCGGTATAATTCCTTAGCCCAGCGCCGATGCAGCCATAACCAGCTTGACGGGTTCTTCCGGATCCATGTCTCCAGACGGTCATTGACCATCTGGACTAATGTTTGCAGGTCTTTCTGCTTATCCCCTGTATCGGGCAGAACCATAGGCGGTTCCACCACAATACGGAGCCGCGCAGGCCCCAGCCGCTCCACATAACCCGGAATAACAGGGCATCTGTAACGCAAAGCCATGGCGGCAAGGGCTGGCGCCGTCATTGTAGGACGACCAAAAATGAGGCTTCAATGCCATCATTCATTTTCTGGTCCACCAACATACCCAGACGTCCACCGCGAGAGACATAAGCCAACGCCTGGCGTGCTCCTTTGGCTCCTTTGGCAAACAAGGGCACGGGCGTACGCCCCATGGCTTTGCTCCGCAAAGAACAAATGACACCATTAATCAGCGGATTACTTGGTGCACGATAGAATGAGGCAAACGGCGTGCCATGCTGTGCCACCGCAGGCGGAAGCATTTCCCAATTACCAATGTGGCCAGATACAAACAGAACAGAGCCACCGTGATGCGCCTGTTGTGCCAGATACTCGGCACCCTGCACCTCAAACCCGGGGCCTGTGACCGTGTTCTCCCGCAGAGCGGCAATATGAGGCAATTCGCCCATATTGCGCCCCAGATTTTCCCACATTCCAAGCACTATCTGCTTGCGGGCATGGCCATCCAGTTCAGGCATGGTCATTTCCAAATTGCGGTACGCAATGCGGGAAACAGGCAGCATTGGGCCGACAACACGGCAGAGCCGACCAACAAAGTTGGATGACGTGTCAGGACGCAACCGTGCCAACACCTGCAATAAGGCTGAAACAACAAGGAATTCGAGCCAGTAGAGCACGGCTGCCATCAGCTTCTTCATGCCTGCCGTGCCAGCAAAGTGTCTAACAGACATTCCGGCGCTTGCGGGTCACGCCAGACCAACCGGACGTTCATAACGACAACATTCTGACGAAAACTGGCAGGCAGTCGCATGGCATCCTTGGGAGTTGTCACAAGCCGCGCGCCAAGACGACTAGCCTCAGCCTGAAGGCGCGCTATATCGCGGTTATTGTATGCATAGTGGTCTGGAAAAGGAAGTGCCTCCACCACCTTAATCCCAGCTGAGCGCAAGCCTTCAAAGAACTTCTCCGGTCGCCCTATACCCGCAAATGCAACATATAAGCTACTGCGCAAGACTTCTGGCGCATCAACCTGCTCCAGCTCTGCATGTAAAACGGGCAGGTTCCGGCTTTGTGCCAGCCTTTCAACATCGTGCCTGTCTGCTCCAATAATAAGCAGCGCATCCGTTCGGGCCAATCCATCCTCTACGGTCTCCCGCAAAGGGCCAGCTGGTAAAACATGCCCGTTACCCAACCCAACAGCACCATCCACCACCACGAGCGACACTGTTTTTCCCAATGACGGGTTTTGAAAACCATCATCCATAATCAGGCAATCCGCACCAGCACTCACGGCGCACCGTGCGGTTACAGCACGATCGCCACCAACCCAGACAGGGCAGTAACGCGCCAGTAACAGCGGTTCATCCCCTACATCCCGCGCGGTATGAAAAGCAGGCATGACCTGTGTGCCATTGGGGACTTTGCCCCCGTACCCACGTGTCAGCACATGAGGATGGACGCCCCGAGCCTGCAACCTTTGCACCAGATCAATGACAACGGTTGTTTTACCAGCACCGCCAACGGTCAGGTTGCCACAGCATAGAACCGGTACGGGGGCCTGCCACCCCTTACGCTGCATTCTGCAACGCGCCACTCTGGCCACCGCCCATGCCAGAGGCGTCAATACCGCAGGCCACAGCTTGACCTGAGGCCTGAACCAGAATGAGGGAGCGGACAGCTTTACCATGTAAGAGCCAAAATCTGACGAGCCAGCATCTCGGGCAATGCCGCGTTTGCTGTGGCAATAGCTTGTGCCTGCCGCCCTAGTTCTACCCGTTCATCCGGGTGGCTAAGCATCTGCCCGACCCACTCAGCCAGAGCACGCTCATCTGGCACAACCTCCACACAACTCCGCAAACCCTGAAATGCCTGTGTGAAATTCTGAACCTTTGGCCCTGTTGCCACAACACACCCCAGACGAGCAGGCTCAAATGGATTGTGTCCCCCCCCATGGCAAGCGGGCAGGCTATTGCCCATAAACACACAGGTTGCGAGCCTGAAAAAAAGCCCTAGCTCACCAAGCGTGTCGCATACCCAAAATATATCCTGCCGGGTAGGAAAAGCCTTTTGGGACCGCCTTGGCGCAAAATCCAACTGAGCGGCAATTTCCGCGCCACGCTCGGGGTGACGAGGCACAATAATTGTCAAAAGGTCAGGAAAGGTCTGGCGTACACGGTTTGCCGCATGGGCAATCTGCATTTCTTCCCCCTCATGAGTAGAGGCCGCAAGGAATACAGGGCGTGCACCAATAAGCCCTTTCAGATGCCCCAACTCTCGCGCATCAACCGGCAAGGGAGCCGCCGCAGTTTTGAGGTCTCCGGGAGGCAGTTGAGCTTCGGCGCCTAACGCGTGAAAGCGCGTTGCATCCTCATCCGTGCGAGCCGAAACCCACGCAAAACATTCCAGCATCCGACGTGCCACGCCAGAAAGACGACGCCACTGCCGGAAGGAAGCCGCCGACATGCGACCATTAACCAAAACAACGGAGAGATTGCGGGCATGGCATAAACCCAACATGGTCGGCCACAACTCACTCTCGGTAAAAACAGCCACCTGCGGCGTCCAATGGTTCAGAAAACGCTGACACCAGCGGGGAACATCCAACGGCATAAACTGATGAATGACGCGACCTGCTTCAAAACGCTGTTTTACAATGGCGCTGGCTGTCACCGTACCCGTTGTAAGCAACGCTGTAGCTGTTGGGTCTTGCCTCAGGCTGGCCTGAACCAGTGGCAGAATGGATAAGACTTCTCCCACACTGGCCGCATGAAACCACAATAACGGCCCAGCCGGACGTTGATGGGAGGGGAAACCCATTTTTTCTCGCACACGCGCGGGTATTTCCTTCCCGCGGGTCTGCCGCCAACGCAAATAAAATGGCAACAGCGGAGCCAAAAGTGTGCCCACAATTCCCCATGATCGGGAAGGGCTAATAGCCTGCCGCTTTATCACAATATAATCTGTGGTTTTATGAGGCGCTGCCCACGGATATTCTGGTACATTTGCAGCCTCATGCCCCGTTCTTGCACTTTGTCCCGCTTGGAATGCTTAACACCCAGAAGCAACCACCGCATAGCGCGCAAGGCAAACCCCTTATGGGGCCGGATAGCGCCAACAACAAAAGAGCGGACCAACAGGCTAGCGCTCTTTTGCAACGTTGGCACTTCCATCCACTCAGGGTGACAGAAAGCGCCTGAATGCAAACCCTTCTGGTCGTTCGTTCAGCACAGAAGGTTGATACGCCACTGTTATCCGCTCATGTGCCTTTTGCCACACAGCAGGATCGCTCCCTTCGGGGATAACAAGCTGACTGACCCCACAGCGCAGCAGAAACTCGTACTGGTCTGGCAGAAAATGGCCTGTTACACGCACACTCCCTGCAAAATGCAGATGCTCACGCAAGGAGCGGGCCTGCGTAAAAGCACGACCATCGCGGAAGATAGGAAAAGTCAGGCTAACCAGATCAATCCGGGGCAGGGCTTCTTTCAGCTCTTCCACCCGCTCATCCGGCTTAAGTGCTACACCCAGACGCCCCTTACCATTACGACCAAGCCCTTCGGACAGTCGGGCAAGAGGTACCAGAATATCCCCATCCGGCAGGGCATGATCGTCCTGCACCAGAGTCCATCCGTCCTCTACAATCTGACCGTTCTCAAGCAGTGGCATAAGCTGCGTCCTTGAATGGCGCGACGCCTAGGCGGCGGCAGGTTTCTATAAAGCGTTCGCCCGGTTCGCGCCGGACCAGATACGTATCAACAATTCTGGCAATCGCATCAACCGTTTCATCTTCCGACATGGCGGAACCTATGATTTGGCCGATGGAAGCATCCTCTCCAGCATTCCCCCCCAGCGTGATCTGAAAAGCCTCTTCGCCGCGTTTATCAACCCCGAGAATACCAATATGCCCGGCGTGGTGATGCCCGCAGGCATTGATGCACCCTGAAATATTCAGGCGCAAAGCCCCGATTTCCTCCTGCAAAGCTGCATTGGAAAAACGCTGGCTCAGTTTTTGCGCGATGGGAATGGAACGTGCATTGGCCAGTGCGCAATAGTCCAGACCGGGGCATGCAATAATATCGGTAATCATACCAATATTGGCTGTTCCCAGACCGTTAGCCTCCAACACTTGCCACAGCGCAAACAGCCTGTCCTGACGGACATGCCCAAACACCACATTCTGCAAATGCGTAATCCGCAGCTCACCAAAGCTATACGCGTCCGCCAGATCCGCCAGAAGGTCCATCTGGGCAGATGTGACATCACCCGGAATACCTCCGGCTGGTTTGCAGGAAATTGTGACACTGCAATACCCTGCCTGCTGGTGGGGGTGCGTATTGGCGTTAACCCAAGCCGCAAAAGCGGGATCTGTCTTTTTCTGCGCGTCCAGTTGTGCGGGCGCTGCTGCCGCATCCTCAAAAACCGGGCTGGCAAAACGGGCATGAATGGCCGCGACCACCGCTGGCTCCAGACGGTAGCGGCTACGGTCCATGGCCAGGAATTCAGCATTCACCTGATCCCGAAAAGCCTCCAACCCCAGAGCCTGCACAAGAATTTTGATGCGGGCTTTGTACATGTTATCCCGCCGACCGTAGGCGTTATAAACGCGCAGAACAGCCTCAAGATACGCAATCAGATCTTCTTCTGGCAGGTCATCACGCAATTTTACGCCAATAACTGGCGTACGGCCCAAACCACCACCGACATAGACCTCAAAAACGGCGCGGCCATTAGCACCCGGGCGCGCCAGAAGCCCTATGTCATGGAAGCGTGCTGCAACCCGATCCTGCGTACTGCCCGAAATGGCGATTTTGAACTTACGCGGCAAAAACGTAAATTCCGGATGCAGGGTAGACCATTGCCGTAGAATTTCGGCATGTACACGTGGGTCCAGCACCTCATCCTGCGCCGCACCGGCAAACTGGTCAGATGTGACGTTGCGAATGCAGTTCCCACTGGTCTGGATGGCATGCATTTCCGCATCCGCCAGAATATTCAGGATATCGGGCGTGTCTTCCAGCCTAATCCAGTTGAACTGGATGTTCTGGCGCGTTGTAAAGTGCCCATAATCACGGTCATACTTGCGGGCAATATGCGCTAATGTCCGCATCTGATGAGCGCTGAGAATACCATAGGGAATGGCCACCCGCAGCATGTAGGCGTGCAATTGCAGGTAAAGCCCGTTCATCAGACGCAGCGGTTTGAATTCATCCTCGCTCAGGTCTCCGGCAATCCGGCGTTGCACCTGATCGCGGAACTGCTCGACCCGCTGTTTAAGGAACTCACGGTCAACCGCGTCATACGCATACCGGCCGACATCTGTAGGGGGCTGGGGAGTGTGGGGCATGTTTCTGGTCCGTCGGTTAGTCAGGAACCACTTACCGCAGCGGGGGCAGGCTGCCATAAGGGTGTAAATTCAGCATGAACACTTGGTCCTGCGGCACGGATACGCTCGCGCGCAGTACGGGGACATGGGCCGTGTGGTGTCTGCTCAACCTGCACGCCATAAATCCCCACCACTTCATCTACGGCTGCACGGGCATTCTGGTTGCGTAGCACGTCTTCCATCCCATCATTGGGGAAGAGGTGCGCATAGCTAATAGTCAGTTGCCACTTGCCCTGTGCGTCCAGCCAGACAATCCGGCCGTCCAGCAAACGGTTGGCTGTCACAACACTCCAGCCTTCAGCATCACGACGGTTATTCCTGCGATCCACGCTCATACCTTTCCGCGTATTCCACGACAGAAAATTACATAAATTTTCGTCTTCATCAACATATCACGCATCAGGCGCGTATCATACACACAATCGTCCCTGACGGAACAAACGGGAACGACTAATGTCCAGCGCAACACCCTGAACCTGTACGTCAGCTTCCTCTACCGGCCGGTAGAACGGAATAATCCGCTCACCGACCTGAAGTGTATAATGCCGATAGCCGTTCCGTGTCCCTCTGGGAGCCGCATAAATGCTCAGCACATCCTGCTCGGAAGAGGGTTTTTGTATGGTCATCTCGTATGGTCGGATCATTGCAACGGCGGGGCCATCGGTCACACCCTCTGGCACCGCAAACGGCAGAACCAGTGCATCGTCCACAATCATGTTGCCATGCCGGACTTCCCCGGCGAACGAGACGGCCTCTCCCAAAAACTCCATGACAAATTCCGTAGCAGGCTGCTCATCCAACTCCATTGGAGTGGCATCCTGCATGATTTTACCCGACTGCATGACCACAATGCGGTCTGCCACCTCCAGCGCCTCTTCCTGATCATGCGTCACCAGAATAGTGGTTAGGCCAAGCGTATCATGCAGTTCACGCAACCATGTGCGAATAGAACGTCGGACAATGGGGTCCAACGCACCAAAAGGCTCATCCAGCAGCAAGACACGCGGCCCCGTTGCCAGTGCCCGCGCCAGCGCCACACGCTGCCGCTGGCCACCTGACAGTTTGGCGGGATGTTTGTTCCCCATCCCCTGCAACTGCATAAGCTCCAGCAGTTCCTCAACCCGTTTGGCAATTTCCGGGCGAGAAGGGCGCTCTGACCTAGCCTGCACATCCAGCCCAAAGGCAATATTACGTGCCACGGTCATATGCGGGAACAGGGCGTAATTCTGGAATACAAATCCCATACGACCAGCACGGTCCTTTACGCTGGTCATCGGGCGGTCATCCAGCAACACGGAGCCACTATTGCAGGCATCAAGCCCCGCAATAGCACGCAACAGGGTTGTCTTGCCCGCGCCGGACGGGCCAACCAACGCTACAAATGCACCATCGGGCACCTTGAGCGACACATTATCCAGCAAACACTGCTGTGTACCCGGCGCAAACCTGACCAGATTGCAGACCTCAATACTCACGCCTTTTTCTCCTGCAACCTTGCAATCCACTCTGGGGCCGAACGCAGGAGCACTGCGCTCATGGCCATCAGGGCCAGCAAGGCTGCCATAGTAAAGGCCGCAACCGACTGGTACCCGTTATATAGATTTTCAATATGCAACGGCATGGTCTCCGTCTCGCCGGGAATGTGCCCGGATACGACAGAAACAGCGCCGAATTCCCCCAAGGCCCGCGCCGTTGTAAGCAACACGCCAGAAAGCAGGGCGCCCCGTACACCGGGCAGGGTCACATGCCACAGAACCTGCCAGAAACCCGCACCAGCCAGCACAGCGGCTTCTTCCGCATCTCGCCCCTGTACTTCCATAACCGGCATAACCGTGCGCACAACATAAGGCAGGGTAACAAACAGCGTTGCCAGAATAATACCCGGCACGGCGAAAGCGATATGAATATTCCATCGCTCCAGCAAGGGGCCAAACCACCCCTGTGCGCCAAACAGCAACAACCAGACCAGCCCCGACACAACCGGGGATATGCTCAATGGAAGCTCGACCAGAATCTGGAGGAGCTGCCGACCGGGAAAACGAAATTTAACCAGCACCCAAGCGGCCAGAATACCAAAAATGGTATTGAGCATAACGGTGACAACCGTCACACGGAACGTCAGCCAGATAGCAGCCTGTGCATCGGGGTCAGACAAAGTGGCCAGCGATGCAGCAACGCCGTCCTTCAGCGCCTCTGTTAACACCATTAACGGCGGCGTTACCAACACGAGCAGAATAAACAGCCAGCTTGCCGCCCACACCACGTAACGGGTCATGCTGGTTCACTCCACAATGCGAACCGCCGCCGAACACCCCCGATAAGAGCCAGAGAGAGAAGCGAGACACACAAAAGCACCAAGGCTATGGCCGTTGCCCCTGGGTAGTCAAACTCCTGCAACCGCACAACAATGAGGAGAGGGGCAATCTCACTTTTAAACGGCTGGTTACCCGCAATGAAGATGACAGACCCATACTCCCCAATGCCACGCGCAAAGGCGAGACCAAAACCCGTTATAAGCGCCGGGAGCAGGGGAGCCGCAATAATGCGTACAAAAACCTGCCACGGCCTTGCCCCCAGCAGATGGGCTGCTTCTTCCAACTCATGCGGCAGATTGCGCAAAACCGGTTCGACCGCACGGACCACAAAAGGCAACCCCACAAACATCAGAGCCAGCACAATACCGGCCTTGTTGTAGGAAACGCTGATCCCAAAAACGGACAACAGAGCTCCAAGCCAGCCATGTGGGCCATACAGCGTGGCCAGCGTAATACCGGAGACCGCCGTTGGAAGAGCAAGGGGAAGATCAATCAGCGCATCCGCCAACCGATGGCCGGGGAGATTTCCCCTTGCCAACGCCCATGCCAGAAGCAACCCAAAAGGAACGTTGCAGGCGGCGGCTATGCCAGCGCACGAAAAGCTGGTCCATAATGCCGCCAGCATACGGCTGTCGTGCAGGGCTGCCAGCATGGCGGCTGGTCCACCCTGCCAAGGGTAAACCAAAAGGGTAGACAGGGGGAGAACAATAAAGAAACCCGTCCAGACCAACGTAAGCGTGAGGGATAGTCTGTAACCGGGCAGGGCGGAGCCGCCAGCTTTGAAAAAAGCAAGACGTGACAGTGTCATAACACAGCACTCATATATCTGCCGGCCCGCCTGACCAAAACCATACCTTACAGGCGAACAACGTTATCTGAAAAGTGGCCGCCAGAGCTTTTCCTCGCTCCGGCAGCCACTTCTGCTGTGTTCTCAGGAATGTGCGCGCGAACGGCCACCCGCTCGCACACTGGCCTCCACAAAAGAAACAAGCTGCGAAACCGCGTTTTCCACGCTTCCTTTGCCTGTCGCCACACGCAGAGCAGGGGCTTCCGGTGCTTCGTACGGAGCATCAATACCCGTAAAGCCGCTAATCTTACCCGCGCGGGCTGCCGCATACAGGCCTTTGGGATCACGCTGCTCGCAGGTGCCCAGATCGGCATCCACAAACACTTCCTCAAACCCTTCGCCAATAATCTGGCGAGCCAGTTCCCGGTCAGAACGAAGCGGGGAAATCAGCGCAACCAGAACGACCTGACCAGCATCACGCAGAATACGGGCTACCTCTGCTGCTCGGCGGACATTTTCGGTCCGGTCGGATTCGGAGAAACCAAGATCCTTGCACAGCCCTGCGCGGAGCGTGTCCCCATCCAGCACACTGACATCCACCCCGGCAGCGAACAGAGCATTTTCCGCCGCACGAGCCAGCGTGCTTTTACCCGCACCCGACAGCCCCGTCAGCCAGAACACACTCCCTTTGTGGCCCTTAACGCGCTGACGGTCCTGCGTTGTAACGGCACTCGCACTTGGATGAATGGCTTTTTCACCCGCAGCAATAGCCGCAGGGCCAATAAGTGGCGCACCGCCGACAATACGCTGCTGGAGATCGACCAGCACACCCCGACCATCTGGCGTACCGGGGGCAAAGGCATCGAACTGAATGTTTTCCGCAGCAGAAAGCGTAATTTCAGCAAAGCCTTCGGGCGGCACTTCCGTGCCCGGGTGCATTGTCAGATCGTCCAGATTAACAACGGACTCAATGCTGGTAACCGTTACGGCATGTTCAGCCGTTGCCAAACGCAGGCGGAAGCTTTCCCCCACGCGCAGAGGCTCCTGCCGCAGCCAGAACAGCCGCGTACGCACGCGGGATGCCTGAGCAGGCGGGGTATCGACGTGATGCAGCAGGTCACCACGGTCAGGAATAACGTCCGGCTCAAGCGTAACGGCAATGGACTGTCCAGCACTTGCGCTAACATGCGGAGCCGTATGCCAGCTTTCGATCGACGCAATGCGGGCAGGGGTTTTCTGCGTGCCAATCACAACCGTATCGCCCACACGCACTCGACCACGCTCAATGCGGCCCGCCACGTAGCGCTTGTCCCCAAACCGATAGACATCCTGCACGGGAAAGCGCAAAGCCAGTTCGGAGCGGGACGCCGGCGTTGGAACGCGGGCCAGTGCTTCCGTCAGAGTTGGCCCTTTGTACCACGGCATACGGTCGGAACGGCTGGCAATATTATCCCCATCCCGCGCAGAGGCCGGAACAAAGTAAGCGGCTTCCAGCCCGAGCTTGCCCAGAAGCTCGTTCACCGAAACCTCGACGGCTTCAATCTTGGCCTGATCGAAGTCGAGCAGGTCAACCTTGTTGAGCAGCACAATGACATGGCGGATGCCAATAAGGTGCAGCAACATGGCATGACGGCGGGTCTGCTCACGCGCACCTTCCACGGCGTCAACCACCAGCACGGCGGCCTCCGCATCGGCTGCACCCGTAATCATGTTCCGCAGGAACTGGCGGTGTCCCGGCGCATCCACAATAACGTATTCGCGCGACCCCAGCTTGAAAGGAATACGCGTGGAATCCACCGTAACGCCCTGATCACGCTCGATCTGGAGGGAGTCCAGCAGGAAGCTCCATTCAATTTTCAGCCCACGCTTTTTGGACGATTCAATGATCTGCGCGACCTTGCCGTCCTGCAGGTTGTCCGTGTCATGGAGCAGACGCCCGATCAGCGTGGATTTGCCGTGGTCAACATGCCCCACAATGACGATAGGTGTTGCGGCATCCTGAGAGGAAGAAATCGTATCACTCATTTTCGTATTTTCCGATCCACGCTCTATCAGAGATAACCAGCCACACGCAGGCGTTCAAAGGCATCTTCGGATTCATGATCCATGGCCCGGCCCGAGCGTTCCGATGTTTTGGTTGTTTCCAGCTCAGCAATCACCTCTGCAAGGGTAGAGGCGTTGCTCTCCACCGGGGAGGTAATGTCCGCATCGCCCAAAGAGCGGTAGCGTTTGCCATCTTTGGCAAAATACAGATCAACCAGCGGAATACCCTCACGCTCGATATAGCGCCAAATGTCAATTTCACGCCAAGACAGGAGAGGATGCACGCGGATATGCATGCCCTCTTCGTGCGGCGTAGCGTACTGATCCCAGAATTCGGGCGGCTGGTTGCGAATGTCCCATTTATGGCTGGCACCACGCGGGCTGAACACACGCTCCTTGGCGCGGGTTCCCTGCTCGTCACGCCGGATGCCGGCAATAACCCCCTGCAACTTGTGCTTTTCGATCATGGCGGCAAGGCCCGCCGTCTTACGTGCGGCAGAACGGGCAGCAGGAGGGAGGGAAGGGTCCATTTCCTCTACCGGCGGGCAATCCCCCAGCAGCAGGTCCAGCTCCCATTTTTTGCTATATTCATCCCGGAATTTGTACATTTCCGGAAATTTCTTGCCTGTATCCACATGCATAACAGGGAAGGGAACGCGCCCGAGGAACGCCTTCTTGGCCAGCCAGACCATAACATTGGAGTCCTTCCCCAATGACCACAGCATGGCAAGCGGCTTCAGCTTACGATAAGCCTCCCGCAGGATAAAAACGCTCTGAGCTTCGAGTTGATCAAGATGATCCATGTTCCACGACCCTGTAATTTTGACGGGTAAGGGTAATTCCTGAAGTACGAAACAGCAGGTCAGCCCGCTATATGAATTCCGCACTCGGTCTTGTTCAGGCCAGACCAACGGCCTGACCGGGCGTCTTCCTGCCCATCCACCGGACGTGTGCATGGCGCACATCCAATGGACAAATATCCTTCTGCTACAAGCGGATGAGGTGGTAGGTGCCTGCGCTGCATTTCCGCCTGAATATCCTGCGCCTGCCAGAATGCCAGCGGGTTGATGCGGAGTTGACCATCAGCCCGCTCTTCCACAATGGTCATAGATGCACGGGTAACAGCCTGCCCGCGCTTGCGGCCAGTCACCAGCACTTCATATGGCAGGGAAGCAAGATTCAAGGGCTCGACCTTGCGCAGTTTGCAACATGCGTCCGGATCAAAAGCCCAAAGCTCTCCAGTTGGGTCTCTATCACTGACCCGCTCATGGGAAGGACCTATGTCCTCAACATTCGTAAGCCCCAGAACATCGGCCAGTTCACGACGGTAAGCGAGTGTTTGAGGGAAGTGCTTGCCTGTGTTGAGGAACAGAACCTTCATGTTCGGGTCTGCTTCGGCCACAAAAGCCAGCAGCAGCGCAGATTCCGCACCAAAAGAGGACATAACTGCCAGTTTATTACCCAGCAGTTCATGCGCCTTGCGCAACAGACGGACAGGGTCATCCTGCACAGCATTCAACTGCGCAATAACGGCCGCATTGTCAGAGGAAGAAATATCCACAACCCACCACAGTGAATGACAGAAACTTATTTAACGACCTTTTATAGATATATTCCTCCAATAACAACACATAAAAATCGACAATCCTACCAATCACCCTCCGCATTGCACTATTTTAATTCGTTAATATCTCGCAAAACTGCTGGTCATGGATTGAGCACAAAGAGAGGGGCAACATCGTCCGTCTTCATCACACTACAGAACACCAGACGACGTCCACACAACACAAATTATGGGGAAATCCCGCGATCAGAGGCGATTTAGGGGACAATCTGGCAGCGACACACGAGCCAGCTAGGGTCTGATAGCCATTTGAGAGCCTTACAAAGGCCTGAAAAACGCATTTGTCGTGCTTGATATGTCCATCTCGCACAAACCTGCGTATCATTCAGCTTGAACCTCACCCCACAATTTTAGAACCATATTTTGTTGGCATAATATATCTTATGCGATTTTTGGTTCTACGCGCCAGATTGGAGGAGGCTCACTCTAACCGAATGGAAATGTCTTCTCAGTCGGGTCAGACGTTAATTTCCAGTATCACGGTTGCAATGACACCAATCGTCGATTGTCCCGCAAGTCCATCCCTAAAGATGTTGCGGGACAATATGTCGAAATCTTTGATTTTTTAGCCGAACGGTTAAAGGCCCACCATCAGCCCCCACCCTAATGATTTGCTGCCTGAGCAACGGGCGAAGGCTTTGCTGTGCATCGTTAATAATCCCCGGCCGGGATGTCCTTATTGGTACAATTTGACGGTATGCACATAATAAACCATCCCGTTGTATTCTTCTTTGACAATTGTAACGCGGATACGCCGAGCAGCTTTATGCTGCCTATTAGCGCTCTCGATAACGACAGTTCCCTTTCCTGAGATATATCCTTCAATATCCAGCTTGGCTCCTGTCCCTGCAATTTGGAGCCAGTCGTCAATTTTGTCAGAATTATCACTCAGTACCTTGAGAATGGTTTGTTCGGCCCCCTCCTTTGAAGTGAAGAACGAAACCACAAAGAGCCTCTCCCTTGCGAACCGCCTCTCAATATACGCATCGGTCAGATTAACATGGTTTCGCAGCACACAGCCGCCCGCCTGACGACTATATGGCAGAGCCTCGCCTACTATCTCCCGCGATAACAAATACCCTCCCGTGTCTGCTCGGGCCAAGCTCTCGCCCACCCGCACCTCGAGATCATTTTCAAAGGCATGCAGAACAGCAGACCAGAATGACCGCAGGCTTGGAAAACTACCCCAGTCAGGCGGCTCTTCCGGATTAACTGCAGGGTTTATCCCAAGCACAACCCGGCTAACCCGCTCAATATCTTCATCACAATGAATCAGAAAAAGCCTTAATTCATCTATTGTTTGGCTTTTGAATAGCAAACTCCGCGTTTGCGGATCATCCCGAATGCCGTCACGTAGTGTATCGGCAAAGGTATCAGCGTCTTCCCCAAATGTACCGCTACCAAGGTCTGCCAGACGAGGAAACGTGTCGAGAATATCGTCACTGGTACAATTTAAGAGCTTGGGCATAACGGGTCATCCAAGTGTGTTTTTTGATAATTTTAACTTGAATGCACCATGCTCCATGCGTTGTCGAATAGCACCCTCGACAACGACTGCCCCTCTTCTCCCGCAAGCCTGTGTGATGTGGGCTGTTCCGCCTACAACGCCCCCCACGCAAGGCACCTAAGGCAGTCTTTTTTATCCGGTCGTAGCGTTACATATGATGGCTGGATGAGGTGTCTGCATCGTTATCGGCAGAGATACTCCCTCCCATGCCGCTGCCACCGGCATTTCCTCCCCCCATTCCACCGGCACCACCACCTTTAGCGCCTCCATCTTTGCCCCCTTCTCCTTTATCTCGGCCGCCAGATGCCGAAGGACGGCTTGGCCCCTGACGCGGGAGTTCCAGATCAGATGGAATATGTTCGATATCAAGCGCTTTACGAATAAAATTACGTAACGACACCACCAGATCATGCGTATGAACATTGCGCCCCTGTGCCAGTTCAGACGCAGCTCTTACGGCCAGACGGACGTGCTCTTCGGTGCCTAGCAGGATAATATCCGACAGAGCGCCTTCAACAGCATCACGGATACGGCGCGCACGCTCCGAACTCCCTGACATATCCAGAGACACCGCGTCCTGACCGTTGGTCTTGATTTCCCGCAGGTGTATCGGACTAACACTGAGGTCTCCGGTAAATGACCCCCCCAATGTTTTATATGCCGCGATCAGCGTTCTGATCCGTTCATTAATCTGCCTGTTTAGGCGTTCCCTGCGCTGCTGGATTGTCAGCATCATAACCAGACGAATGCCCACCCCTAGCAGGGTCAAAAATACCAGTCCAATAACCGTTATGAGCGCACTATGCCATGAACTGAAATCCATACTGCGCACGGCTATTCCCTCCTGCTTCAGGCTCTGCGATATCGTATTTTATCCAACAAGAGCGGAAAATCTCGTAATATCCACGTTCCCTCCGGATAAAATAACGCCAACACGCCGTCCCTGCCATTCCGGCGCTGCGGCAAGGGCCGCCGCCGGGGCCAGACATCCGGTTGGTTCCACAAGAATTTTCATCCGTTCCGCTATCTGGCGCATGGTTGCAACTAGCGAAGCGTCATCAACCGTGACAATACCACGCAAATACTGCTGCATGAGTGCAAACGTCAGACTTCCAACACTCGTGGTCTGCGCGCCATCGGCAATTGTGCGTGGCGCAGGAATTTTAACAATATGCCCCGCCGCCAGCGATTGCCGGGCATCATCCCCCGCAGCAGGCTCAACGCCAATCACGGCACAGTCTGGCGCTATTTCATGTGCAACAAGCGCACACCCGGAGACCAACCCTCCGCCGCCAACCGGGACAAAAAGAGCGTCCAGCGGGCCAGTCTCCTCCAGCAGTTCCAACGCTGCCGTTCCCTGACCCGCAATGATGTCAGGATGATTGAAAGACGGCAGCAGCGTCCCACCTCTCTCGGCCACAAGGCGTGCAGCTATTTCCTCACGATCTGCTGTATAACGATCATACGTAACAACCTCAGCCCCATACCCGCGGGTTGCTGCAAGCTTCATGGTTGGAGCATCCTCGGGCATCACGACCACCGCAGAGACCCCGGCATCCCTTGCAGCACAGGCAATGGCCTGCGCATGGTTCCCCGAAGAGAAAGCAACAATCCCCTTCCGTCGCGTCTCTTCCGGCAGTGCCATAATTGCATTGGTGGCACCTCTGAACTTGAAGGCCCCCACCCGCTGAAAATTTTCTGCCTTAAAAAACAGCTCCATGCCGCTTTGTTGGTTAAAGTAACGCGACGTCAGAACCGGCGTCCGGTGAGCCCGCCCCTTAAGTCTGGCAGAAGCCGCAACCACGTCACAAAAAGCAGGCAGAGCTGTCATCTTGAATGTTTTCCCGGTTTTATCCAACGCGTTTTGCATATGTGGGATGGATTGAGACAATAAGCCTTATTATCCCACAAGCAGCACCATGCAATGCTACCGGAAGCTACATAACCTCATTTTGAGCATAATGGGGTAAAAAGAGCACGCCTTACTTCATTTGGCGGTTGTTTTGGTCAATCAGCATCAGCAAGGCATCGGCCGCACGGCTGCGATAACGCTCTTTGTGCCTCAGTCCGTAAAACGAACGGGTTTTGAGCGTTTGCGGCACGGCATACACTGTTCCGGCCTGCAAAGAGGGTGCCACAACCAGAGATGAGAGCGCACCAATGCCTGCCCCGGCTTCTATGGCGGTTCGCACACTCTCGTTAGAGGGCAGAACGAGGCTGATTGTCAGCTCCTGCGGATCAATCCCCAGTTGCCGCAAATGCTGCTCCAGCGTCGCACGCGTGCCGGAGCCAGGCTCCCGCATAACCCATTGCGCCGCCCGTAGCCATGCGCGGTTGATGGTATGAGGTAACTCAGGAGATGCCTGAATAAGTGTCAGGTGGTCCTCCCCCACAGGCCATTGCGCAAGGACCGGGTCTTCCACCAAACCTTCAACAATACCCAGTTCCACAACACCATCCCGCACGCGGGAGGCGGCATCCTGCGTGTTGCTGATTGCGAGATCAATTTCGATGTCGGGATACTGCCTGTGAAAGGCGACAAGAATGGGAGGCAGCCAGTAAGCCGCAATGGTCTGGCTGGCGACAACACGTAATGTGCCCCTTTTGAGGCCCGCCACCTCTTCCAACACATTCTCTGCCGAAGCCGCGCGGGCAAGAACACCGCGCGCTTCTGGTAGAAACAGGCGCCCTGCCTCGGTCAAACAGATACCACGCCCCACACGGTGGAACAGCTTAACGCCATGCCGTTCTTCCAGCGCCGCTATGGCGGCGGATACGGCTGATTGCGTCACATGCAGGGCCCGGCTGGCGGCTGTGACGTGCTCACGTTCAGCCACAGCGACAAAAAGACGAAGTTGCTCCAAGGTCATTTTGGGGCCCTTAGCACAATCAATCACTATTCGCGATTAAAACCACAAAAACTATGCGTTGGATTGATTGAATAATCTTCCCCTAAGTCTGCGAAGACGAAAGGAAGCGCGCCATGACCAGAATATTTCTCGCCCCCTTCATTCTGCCCCAACAGGCTTTCCGGTTTGTAAAAACAAACCTACCCGGCGTTCTGCTCTGCCTGCTCATTTCCTGCATGGCCATGGTGCTTGAGGCAGCCGAAACCTTCCTGCTGGGCAAAGCATGGTTGGAAAGCCTGAATCTGGCTCTGCTACTGGGCGTTTTTGCAAGAACCCTCTACGAACCCGGACTCATATGGGCAGATGGAATTAAACTCTGCTCCAAAACCCTTTTGAACATTGCCATCGTTCTTCTGGGAGCATCTTTCAGCCTCAACGCCGTTCTTTGCGCAGGCCCTCTGCTCTTGGTGGGGGTTATGGGCGTTGTGCTGTTCAGCATTATTTTTACATATGGCGTTGGACGCGTAATCGGCCTGCCCACACCTCAGCTTTTGCTGGTGGCATGTGGTAACGCCATTTGTGGAAATTCTGCCATTATGGCTGCGGCACCAGTTATTCGGGCCAAGGACGAAGATGTAGGGACAACCATTGCCTTTACTGCGGCGGGAGGCCTTGTGGTCGTCTTGTGTCTGCCCTTACTGGTTCCCACCCTACATATGAGCCAGAGTGCTCAGGGCGCACTAGCCGGGCTGACTGTTTATGCCGTGCCTCAGGTTGTTGCCGCAGCAGCCCCGTTTGGCCTAACGGCTGTGCACGTTGGCACACTAGTCAAACTTATGCGCGTCCTTATGTTGGGACCGGTCTGCATTAGCCTGTCCCTACTCGCTCCAAAGCTGCTGCATATGGGGGCATCCAGCAAGCCCCCTGCTGCACCATATCACCTGCCTCTTTCCCGGCTGGTGCCGTGGTACATTACTGGCTTTTTTGTGATGATGATCGCCCGTTCGCTCAGCATTATTCCGACAGCCGCAGTTGCCCCTTTGGGGCTTACCGCAACCAACCTGACCATTCTGGCCATGGCGGCACTGGGCCTGAGTGTGGATTTACGGTCCGTCATCCGCGCAGGCAAGCCGCTCGTTCTGACGGTATGTTTTTCCCTAGCTGGCCTGATTGGCGCCAGTCTGGCGCTCGTCAAAGTCACTTTTTGTGACTGACGAGGTCACCATAATGCACCATCCATTCCTGCACTTGGCCTGCTTACAGGCCGAGTGCGGTCAGCCCCGGATGGTCATCCGGCCTACGGCCTTTTGGCCAGTGGAACAGTCGATCAGCACTTGTAATTGGCAGATCATTGATGGACGCATGACGCTGCTGCATCAGCCCTGCCTCATCAAACTCCCAGTTCTCGTTACCGTAGGAGCGGAACCACAACCCTGCCGCATTACGCCACTCATAAGCAAAACGCACAGCAATGCGGTTTCCGCCAAAGGCCCAGACCTCCTTGATCAGTCTGTAGTCCTGCTCCTGCGCCCACTTGCGGTTTAAAAATGCAACAATCTCTGTGCGTCCACGCACAAAGTCCGTCCTGTTCCGCCAGACACTGTCGGGCGTATAGGCCAGCGCCACTTTTTCTGGCTCCTGAGAGTTCCAGGCGTCTTCAGCCATGCGGGTCTTTTGCGCAGCTGATGCCGCGTCAAATGGTGGAAAAGGAGGACGAGACATAAAAAACTCCTACCCAACAGGGTCAGTTGCTCGGACGCGGATTTTCCTGGCGGAACAGCGTCCATTCCTCAACCACACGACCATCAGGCAAATGGCAGTAGCCTACCTGCCCTTTGTCCGTTGTTTCCATCTTCAGCTCGCCACCTTTTTTAACGCAGTAAAGGGAGGCCGGATTGGGCATACGTAACGGCCTTACACCGCGCCCAGAACGTTCCTCCGGGTGATGTTCGCAAGCTGCAAGCGACGTCACTGCCGTCATGGCCAGCACCAGCCCTGTAACCGCCTTCTTTTTTGTCATCTTACCCACCTTTCTTTGTCGTTGGGTTTTGCGCGCTTCGAGTATTCAAACACTTTCCGCCCGTTGTGAAGGTGGGGCACCCACCCCCCCCCTTCGGCCATCTGCTAAAAACTGGCTTTGACCATCCAAACACGCTATGCTGCATTGCACTTTCCTCTAGCATATCTGGTTCGGTCAACATTCCATGCCTGACGGTTCGCCCTCCTTTTCCCGCCCTGCCTCCCCCTCTCTGGACATCCGCCATGACTGGAGTGTGGCCGAAGTGCAGGCTTTGCTTGATCTTCCGTTTCCGGAACTAATGTTTCAGGCGCAAGCAATCCATCGCGCAACGTTTGATCCGACAGAGATACAAATCTCCACCCTCCTGTCCATCAAAACAGGCGGCTGCCCGGAAGACTGCGCATACTGCCCCCAGAGCACCGCGCACGAAGACGGTGTTAAAGCTGAAAAGCTTATGGCAGTCGAAAAGGTTCTGACCGAAGCCAAAAAAGCCAAGGCCGCAGGTGCCAGCCGTTTTTGCATGGGCGCCGCATGGCGTAGCCCCAAAGAACGCGACATGGAAACCGTCTGCGCCATGATTGAAGGCGTTAAAGACCTTGGTATGGAAACCTGTGTAACCTTGGGGATGCTGGATGATGCGCAGGCCCACAGACTAAAGCAGGCTGGTCTGGACTATTATAACCACAATATTGATACATCGCCTGAGTATTATGGCCAGATCATCACCACCCGCACTTATCAGGAACGACTGGACACCCTCTCCAACGTGCGGGATGCAGGCATTAACGTCTGCTGTGGTGGCATTGTTGGCATGGGTGAAAATGAAACCGACCGCGCAGGGCTGATTACAGCACTGGCCAACATGCCCTCTCACCCCGAAAGTGTACCCATCAATCTGCTTGTTCGCGTAGAAGGCACCCCCCTTGCCCAAGCGGATGAAGTGCGTCCGCTAGACTTTGTGCGGATGATTGCCGCGGCCCGCATTACCATGCCCAAAAGCCGCGTGCGGCTAGCCGCGGGCCGTGAAAACATGACCGATGAAACCCAGACTCTGTGTTTTCTGGCCGGAGCCAACTCCATATTCTACGGCGAGCGGCTGCTGACCACACCCAACCCTCAAGCCCAGCGTGACCGTGCATTGCTGGACAATCTGGGCATGCACACGACCGGGATTGGCCTGTAAGATTTTCAATGGTTTACTCGGTCAAAGAAATTTTCCTTACCCTGCAGGGCGAAGGCGGGCAGGCAGGGCGTGTGGCCGTGTTCTGCCGCTTTACCGGATGTAACCTCTGGTCCGGTCGGGAGGAAGATCGGCAAGAGGCCATCTGCCAGTTTTGCGATACGGATTTTGTTGGCACAGATGGCAGCAATGGCGGGCGGTTCCAGACCGCCGCCGATCTAGCTGACTGTATTGCAAACTTCTGGCCTGCGCAGGCTCCAGCAACCCCACAACGTCGTTTGATCGTTTTTACGGGGGGGGAGCCACTGCTCCAGCTTGATGCGCCCTTAATTGACGCCATGCATGCCAGAGGATTTTCCATTGCGGTCGAAAGCAATGGCACCATAGCCGCTCCTCAGGGCATAGACTGGCTATGTATCAGCCCCAAAGCCGGTGCTCCGCTTGTACAAACCAGTGGTACCGAGCTTAAACTCGTTTACCCTCAAGAGGGACTGAACCCGGCAGACGTCGCTGGGCTGGACTTTACCCACTTCTGGCTACAGCCTAAGGATGGTCCCGATCAGGCTGCCAACACACAGGCAGCCATTGCCTACTGCCTGCAAACGCCCCAATGGGCGTTATCCCTACAAACTCACAAGCTGACGGGAATACCCTGATCATGCCCCTGTCCTCCAAGGAACAGACTGAATCCGCCCTGGTTCTTTTTTCTGGCGGACAGGATTCTGCAACATGCCTTGCATGGGCCTTATCCCGCTTTGGGCATGTGGAAACCGTTGGGTTTGACTACGGCCAGCGCCATGCCATTGAACTAGAATGCCGCCAGAGCATAAGAGACGGACTAGCCGCAGCAAACCCACAATGGAAACAGCGTCTGGGACCAGACCATACTTTGCCCCTGCACGCCCTGAATGATATTTCCGACACTGCCCTAACGCGCGATGCCGAAATTTCCATGACGCAAAGCGGCCTGCCCAACACTTTTGTGCCCGGCCGGAACCTGATTTTTTTGACATTTTCCGCCGCCCTTGCCGCGCGTAGAGGCATACGCCACATCGTGACCGGTGTTTGTGAGACAGACTATTCCGGCTACCCGGACTGCCGGGATGACACTATCAAGGCCCTACAGGTCGCTCTCAATCTGGGTATGGACAGCCGATATGTCCTGCACACGCCTCTCATGTGGCTGGACAAGGCCGAAACATGGACACTGGCGGAAGAGCTTGGCGGTGAAGCAGTAGTTACCCTCATTAACCATGAGAGTCATACCTGTTACATGGGTGAGCGCAGTACACGCCACGCTTGGGGGTATGGATGTGGTACCTGCCCAGCCTGCCAACTCCGCCGTGCCGGATGGGAAGCCTACAAAGCAGAAAACCAAAATGCCTGACCTTGTTTTTACGCGTCGTTTTTCCATGGGGCACCGTCTGATCCACGGAGCAAGCGAGAGCTGCGCCCTGCCCCACGGTCACAACGAATTTGTGACTGTCCGCCTTACACCCACCAAAGCAACCCGGCTTGATGGCCGCGGAAACATGCCTGTTTCCTTCCAGAACGCAAAACAGACATGGCATCGCTTTGTGGACGAGCGGTTGGACCATGCGCTGCAACTGGCGGAAGACGACCCGCTCCTTGCATGGTTCCAAACACATGAGCCAGCACGCGCCGCACGTATTGTAGTCACGCCGGGTGACCCGACAACAGAACTCATGACCTGCCTACTTATGGCCAAGGTCAATGCGTTCCTGTTAGCTGAAGGGGGTGTTCTGCGGTGCTCTGAATTGAGCATTGAGGAAACGCCCACCAACACCGTCAGCTTTGATGGTGACCCGGCAGACTTTATTCCGCAGCGTTCCACAGAGCAAACATGCTGGTGGAACCGGGCCGATATGAGCATAGCCGACTAAATTACGCGGCCAGAGCAGCTGCCCCAGTATGACTTATACGGGGCAGCGTGCCTGATATTACTGGCTTAGCCCCAGAACCTGCGTTGTTTTATCAAAAACTTCGTCACACAGTTCTGGATGACGGGCGAGTTTCTGCCCGAAAGACGGAATAATCTGCCGCAGCTTATCGGTCCATTCCGGGATTTTTGCGGAGAAGCATTTCTCCAGAACGTTCAGCATAATTGGCGCTGCCGTGGATGCGCCGGGCGATGCCCCCAGCAGGGCCGCAACAGAGCCATCCTTGCTGGCAATAACTTCCGTACCAAACTGAAGAACACCACCTTTGGCAGCATCCTTTTTAATAATCTGCACACGCTGGCCTGCCACCACCAGCTCCCAATCCTTGGCCTGAGCGTCGGGAATAAAGTCCTGCAATGCCTTAATACGCGCGCTTTGTGTCTGCAAAACCTGCTCGATCAGATACTTGGTCAAAGCCCAGTTATCCCGCGCAACCGCCAGCATGGGACCAATGTTGTCTGCGCGAACGGAAAGCGGCAGATCCATAAGGGACCCCTGCTTTAGAAAACGAGTGGAAAAACCAGCATACGGGCCAAACAGCAGGGCCGGACTTCCGTCAATCATCCGCGTATCAAGATGCGGTACAGACATGGGAGGAGCCCCCACGGAGGCCTTACCGTAAATCTTGGCATGGTGCTGCGCTATCAGGTCAGGGTTGGTGCAACGCAGGAACTGCCCACTAACCGGAAAACCACCAATGCCGCGCGCTTCGGGAATGCCTGTTTTCTGCAACAGAGAGAGTGCCCCACCGCCACCGCCAATAAAGACAAACCGGGCGTTCACCTCACGCTGGGTATTCTGACGCAGATCCTTGACCTTGAGCTTCCAGCCGTCCTGACCATTGCGGACAAGATCACTCACCTCGTGCTGCGTATGGAGCGTGCAGGCTGGCGTACTGGCCAGATAGGTGAACATCAAACGGGTCAGAGCGCCAAAATTAACGTCTGTCCCTCTCAGGCTACGTGTCAAAGCCAGTTTCTGCCCTGCCGGACGGTCACGCATAATAAGCGGTGCCCACTGCTTAATCTGGGCCGTATCTTCCGTATATTCCATACCGGAGAACAAGGGATGCTGGGAGAGCGCTTCGTAACGTTTGCGCAAGAACGCCACGTTATCATCCCCCCACACAAAGCTCATGTGCGGAACAGGCGTTAAAAAGCTTTTGGCCGATACAATAATCTCGTTTTCCACCAGATAAGACCAGAACTGACGGGAAATCTGGAACTGTTCGTTCACCCCCACAGCCTTGGTAATATCCACGGTCCCATCTGCCCCCTGGGGGGTATAATTCAGCTCGCATAGGGCGGAGTGCCCCGTGCCTGCATTATTCCACGCGTTGGAACTTTCTTCCGCAACACTGCCCAGACGTTCGAAAACGCTAATGCTCCAGTCCGGCTGGAGCTGGCGCAGCAATGTCCCCAGCGTGGCGCTCATGACGCCACCGCCAATAAGGACAACATCAACGGAAGAAGCGGTATCGGTCGTGGTGGAACTCATTATGGTCTCCGCGTTGTCAGCCTCGCCCGCCGCCGCGTCTGCGCATGGAAACGGGGCCAAAGAATAAGCCGGAATGCCCCTACTCCTCCCTGCTTGCAAGGTTTTACAGAGCGTTCACAGCCATATTATTAAAAGCAGTATAGGCACATTCCGTCCAAAACGCCTTTTCATCTCTGCGAGAGCAGGCAGCCATGCGTGAACTTTATCGACCGCCCCAACGTTCGTCCAATACGATGCCTGACAACACACATCAGGCGAACAGAAGACGGATACAGCGCATATGAGCAGCATTATCAAACATGGCAGCGCACATTGGGAAGGTGCCATTAAAACAGGCAAAGGCACTGTTTCCACCCAGAGTGGCGCACTCAACAAGCAACCTTACGGTTTTAACACGCGCTTTGAAGGACAGCCCGGCACCAATCCGGAAGAACTTCTCGGTGCCGCCCACGCTGCCTGTTTTTCCATGGCGCTGTCCCTCATTCTGGGAGATGCGGGACTAACCGCCACGTCCATTGATACGCAGGCCGATGTCAGCCTGAACAAGACAGATGCGGGTTTTGAAATTGACGCCATTACCCTACGCCTGAAGGCACAGGTCCCCGGCGCAACGCAACAGCAGTTTGAGGAACTGGCCAACAAAGCCAAAGTGGGTTGCCCTGTTTCCAAACTCTTCAAGGCAACCATAACGTTGGAAGCAACTCTGGTCGCGTAAGCTCTCAGCCGCCGACCTGCGCACGATGCCGCAGCAGATGGTCTGCCAGAACGCAGGCCATCATGGCTTCTCCAACAGGAACAGCCCGAATACCCACGCAAGGGTCATGCCGCCCTTTGGTAATAACCTGCGTTTCCGCCCCATCTTTGGTAATGGACGGAACAGGTGTCAGCATGGAACTGGTTGGCTTGACCGCAAAACGGGCCACCACGGGCTGACCGCTGGAAATTCCCCCCAACACGCCACCGGCATGGTTGGAACCAAATTCCAACGCACCATCACGCATGAACAGGGCATCCGCATTTTCTGGGCCAGTGAGGGATGCAGAGGCAAACCCATCACCAATTTCCACACCTTTAACGGCGTTAATGCTCATAAAAGCCGCGGCAATATCTGCATCCAGTTTGCCATAAATGGGAGCGCCCAAACCAGCAGGCACACCCTCAGCCACAACCTCGATAACAGCACCAATGGATGAACCGGCTTTGCGAATGGCAGCCAGATACGCGGCCCATTCTTCCACAACTCCGGCATCGGGCGCAAAGAACGGGTTACGCTCTACCTCTGCCCAGTCCCAACGGGTACGGTCAATATCCTTGGGGCCAAGCTGAACCAGCGCGCCACGCACGCTTACCCCTTCACCCAGCACCTTACGGGCCACGGCCCCTGCGGCAACACGGCAGGCTGTCTCACGAGCGGAGGAGCGCCCTCCGCCACGATAATCCCGAATACCGTACTTTAGGTCATACACAAGGTCAGCGTGACCGGGGCGATATGTCTGCGCGATGTCACCATAATCGCGCGACCTCTGGTCCGTATTCTCGATAACCAGAGAGATCGGTGTGCCCGTTGTCTGCCCTTCAAACACACCGGACAGAATACGAACCTGATCAGGCTCCTGCCGCTGCGTTGTAAAAGCCGACTGGCCGGGCCGCCTGCGGTCAAGAAAAGGCTGAATATCAGCCTCACTCAATGCAATCCGCGGCGGGCAGCCGTCAATAACACACCCGATCGCAGGACCATGGCTCTCGCCCCACGTCGTAACCCGGAACATATGCCCGAAAGTATTGTAGGACACGGCTGTGCTTAGTCCCCAGCAACAGAAATATCGGGAGCCGCCGGATTTTTCATGCCCACCATGTGGTAACCACAGTCAACGTGGTGCACTTCACCCGTTACCCCGGAAGAAAGGTCGGACAGCATATATAGCCCAGCGCCCCCCACTTCTTCCAGCATCACGTTGCGTTCCAGCGGCGCGTTATACTGATTCCACTTGAGAATGTAGCGGAAATCGCCAATTCCGCTGGCTGCCAGCGTTTTGACCGGCCCTGCGGACACTGCATTCACACGAATACCCTCAGACCCAAGGTCAGCCGCCATGTAACGCACGGATGCCTCAAGCGCAGCCTTGGCAACACCCATGACATTATAGTGGGGCATAACGCGCTCTGCACCCAAATAGCTAAGAGTGAGCAAGGAGCCGCCATTCTTCATCAGGCCCGCAGCACGGCGTGCAACGGCGGTAAAGGAATAGCACGAAATATCCAGCGCAGTCAGGAATGCGGCGCGCGGGGTATCCACGTAGCGGCCACGCAGGAACTGCTTGTCAGCCCAGCCAATGGCGTGCACGACAAAGTCCAGTTCACCCCATTCGCGCTCAATCGTAGCGAATGTTTCGTCAATGGCGGCGTCGTCCGTTACATCGCACGGCAGAACCAGCTTTGCACCAACACTTTCTGCCAAAGGCTGTACGCGTTTGCCCAACGCTTCGCCCTGATAGGTAAATGCCAGTTCGCCCCCCTGTGCGGCCACTGCGGATGCAATGCCCCATGCAAGAGAGCGGTCATTGGCAACACCCATCACCAGACCTTTTTTGCCCTTCATCAGCGTACCTTTTGTGGGCAGCTCGGCGTTGGGAGAAGACATGTGGGAACCTCAACCTACCTGTTTCGGAAAAAATTCTGGGTTTTCTGTAGGGGTGGTCGCATACACCGGCGCGTGAAACAAGCCCAAAGACGCATGGACGTGCTTTAAACTCGTATCGGGCAGGAGTATGGAATCACACGGGAAAGAGAGTAACCCTTCTTTCCATGACCATTAGAGCAAGAGTCCGAACCATGCCGGAAACAGACATAGCCTCCTCCTCTGTCCCTTTTACGGACCAGCCTCTGATTGACCTGAAGGCTGACCCGTTCACGCTCTTTGACGCCTGGATGCAGGATGCAGAAAAAGCAGAGCCCTGTGACCCCAACGCCATGGTTCTGGCCACCGCCACAGCCGATGGTCGTCCCTCCGCACGCGTGGTGCTGCTTAAAGGCCATGACCAGAGAGGGTTTGTCTTTTACACCAACATGTTCAGTCGGAAGGGGCAGGAACTCGCAGCCAACCCGCACGCAGCCCTGCTCTTCCACTGGAAAAGCCTGCGCCGCCAAATTCGAATCGAAGGCGATATTTTTCCAGTCTCGGACGAAGAAGCAGATGCCTATTTTGCGAGTCGGAGCCGCATGTCCCGCCTAGGGGCCATTGCCTCCAACCAGTCTCACCCACTGGCCGACCGAGCAATTTTTGAAAACCGCCTTAAAGAGGCGGAGAACAAGTTTGGGGACGGCCCCATTCCCCGCCCGGAAAACTGGTCTGGCTACCGGGTCAGCCCGCAGCATTTTGAATTCTGGCAGGAGCGTCCGTTCCGCCTGCACGACCGGGCTATATGGGAACGCCAAGGGAACGGATGGGACGTAACACGGTTATATCCATAAGTTATCACGCCAATTATCCGCACAGCATACGTGCACAACCGGTACAGGCATTAAAAGGAGCAACACCATGAAAGACGTCCGCAAAATCCTGCTTCCACTCCCCAGCACGTCCAATGCCGAAGCGGCACTGGTCCGCGGTGGCAATTTTGCCCGCCGCTTTGGCGCACACCTTGCAGTTCTGCACGTTCGCCCCGATGGACGCGACATTGCGCCACTGGCGGGCGAAGGTATGTCGGGCGCAATGGTGGAAGACCTTATGCGCTCTGCCGACCACGAAAGCGCACGCCATGCCCATGACGTGCATACGCTGTTCGAGCGTTACACGGCAGCACAGCCCGACATTCAGGTCGTCCCCCTGCACAGCATGTATCCGGTCGATGCGCCAAGCATCAGCTTTACCGTTGTGCGCGGTGCGGAAAGCGAGATTGTTCCCGCACAGGCGCGCCTGTCCGACTTTACACTGGTGCCACACCCGGATTCTGGAGATGAGGTTTCGTCTTCCGAAACGCTGCACGCTGTGCTGTTTGACAGTGGACGTCCGGTTGTTATGGCCCCCCGCACCAGCCCGGTCGGGCTGATTAAACGCGTGTGCATTGGCTGGAATGGAACTGCGGAATCTTCCTCCGCTCTCCGGGGAGCTCTGGCGTGGGCCCAGACGGCCGAAGCCGTGCGGGTGCTGCACTGTGGTGACTACCAGCGCCGTGGTCCCAGCGCAAAAGACGTGCTGGAGTATCTGGCCGCGCACAGCATCAAGGCGGATGCCGTAGAATTTCAGCCCATCGACCGTGATGTGGGGAAAGGTCTGCTCGCTGCCTGCAAGGACTTTGATGCCGATATGCTGGCCATGGGGGCCTATTCACATTCCCGCCTCAGACAGCTTATTCTGGGCGGTGTGACCCGGCATGTACTGGAAACAGCCGATATTACGGTGCTTATGAGCCGCTAAGACACCCAGCCATGACCCAAGCCCCTGCCCGCCTCACAAACCATGAGGCGGGTCGGGGACCTCAAAGCTCATACCATCCCACGCGGCCTCGACCCCGTCCGGGAGGTTCTCCTGCATCCAGCCCCAGTCCATTTCCGTACCCATATGGGTTAGAATAATACGCTGCGGTTGGAGCCGATCTTTCCATTCCATAACACGGTCAAGCCACGCATGAGCTCCGTGTGGTGTTTTTTGAAAACAGTCCACCATCCATGTCTGCACACCACGCAGGCACTCAAGAGACGCTTCGGGTAACTCCACCACGTCCGTACTGTAAGCAAATGAGCCGCAGCGAATACCCGTGGATGTGACGTAGCCGTGATTTTGCTCAAACAGAACAAACTCAAACCCGCCGATGGTAACAGGCTGCCCCCATGTAATGGGATGAGACTGCAAGGCCGCCCGAAAAAAATGTGGTGGTGTGCAAGGTTTGAAAACATAGGCAAACCGCGCCTCCAACTCCGCCAACACCTCGGCGGTGGCATAGGCGTTAATGGCTTTGCCTATCTGGCGGTTAATGCCCCTTATCTCATCAATACCGGCAACGTGGTCAGCGTGGGTATGCGTATAAATAATATTGTCAAACGCGCTAATTCCGTGCGCAAGCAATTGCGCACGCAAATCTGGCCCCGTATCAACCAGAACGCCACACCCATCTTCCATACGCAAAAAAATGGATGCACGGCTCCGCCTGTTACGGGGTTCATCCGGGTTGCAGGCACCCCACTGGCCATGCCCATCTGCCCCTCCAAGGGCTGGCACGCCAGATGAGCCACCACACCCAAGCACACTGACCTTCATACCCGGTTCTCCCGCTTAGCTAACCTTACGAAACAACCGTTGAAAATTCCGCGTTGTCTGGTCAGTAAAGGCAGCCATTTCCAGACCACGCTCCTGCGCAATACGACCCGCTGTATGGGCAACAAAAGCAGGCTGGTTGCGTTTGCCACGTTGCGGCACCGGTGCCAGATAAGGCGCGTCGGTTTCCACCAGAATACGGTCCAAGGGCACGTCACGGGCAACGCTCCGAATTTCCTCACACTTGGGAAATGTGGCAATCCCGGAAAAACTGACATAGCCGCCCAAAGCTACCACCCGCCGCGCCAGATCTGGGCCAGAGGCAAAACAGTGCAGCAAAATTGGAAAAGCCCCTTTGGCGGATTCATCCTCCAGAATAGTGGCAACATCCTCATCCGCCTGACGGGCATGGATAATCACCGGAATATCCAGTTCTCTGGCAGCCTG